>DASRPM010000227.1:0-5914 GCA_035646375.1 Vicinamibacterales bacterium | reverse complement strand
AAGCCCAAAGCCTTCGTTCTTCCCGAACGCGGTGACGCCACGGTTCGAGTGGATGGTCGCGACGTTCGTCTGACCAATCTGCACAAACCGTTCTGGCCGGACCTCGGCATCACGAAGGGCGACCTGCTCCAGTACTACGCGGACGTCGCGGAGGTGCTGCTGCCGCACATCGCCGATCGCGCGATGGTGATGCGGCGTTACCCCAACGGCGCGTTCGGCGAGTCGTTCTTCATGAAGGAGGCGCCGTCGCCGCGGCCGCCCTGGATCCGCATCTGCCCGATTCACCACGACGACGAGAAGGTGGTGAACTTCCCGGTGATCGACGATCTGCCGTCGCTGCTCTGGGTCGTGAACCTGGGGTGCATCGATCTCAACCAGTGGTACGCGCGCTGCCGCGACTACAACCGGCCCGACTACCTGCACTTCGATCTCGACCCCAGCCCCGGCGCCACGTTCGGTCAGGTGCTGGAGTCGGCGCTGGTCGTGCGCGACGCGCTCGAGACGCTGAAGATGAAGCCGCTCGTGAAGACCAGCGGCTCGCGCGGCTGCCACGTGCACGTGCCCATCGTGCATGGGCCGACACAGGACGACGTGCTGGCATTCACGAAGGCGCTCGCCACCGAGCTGGCGTCCCGGAATCCCAAGCTGCTCACCGTCGAATACCGGAAGACGTCGCGGCCGAAGAACCGCGTCCTGGTGGACTACCGCCAGAACGCGTGGGGGCAGACGCTCGCGAGCATCTACTCGGTGCGTCCCACGGCGACGGCCTCCGTGTCCACCCCGCTCACGTGGGCCGAGGTGGAGAAGGGCGTCGCCATCGAGGACTTCCGCCTCGACAACGTGCGCGCCCGCATCAAGAAGGTCGGCGAACTCTGGAAGCCGCTCAACGCGGCCAGGGGGCGCGTGAATCTCGGGATGTTCTTCGGATCGGGCGCGTGAACGTTTCCGACTTCGATTTCGAACTTCCCGAGTCGCTCATCGCGCAGGAGGCGGCCGAGCGCGGACACTCGCGCCTGCTGGTGCTGCGGCGCGAGACCGGCGCCGTCGAGCACGCGATGTTCGCCGACCTCCGGCGGTTCCTGCGCGCCGGCGACCTGCTCGTGCTCAACGACACGCGCGTCTTTCCGGCGCGGCTGTTGGGACGCCGCGATCCGAGCGGCGGCGAAGTGGAGTGCCTGCTGATGGGCCGCCCGCGGCCCCTCGACGGCGCCGAACCGGGCGCGGAGGAATGGGACGCGCTGGTGCATCCCGGGCAGAAGCTGAAGCCCGGTGCGCGGATGGTGTTCGAAGGGCCGGGGACGGCGCTGCACGGCGAGGTGCTCGCGCGCCGTTTCCAGGGACGCCGCACGGTCCGCCTGTGGACCACCGACCCGGGCGGTGTGGCCGCCGTGGTCGATCGCATCGGCCACGTGCCGCTGCCGCCCTACATCAAGCGCGACGATCGGCCGGCGGATCGCGAGCGCTACCAGACGGTGTACGCCGCCGAGCGCGGGTCGATTGCCGCGCCCACCGCCGGCCTGCACTTCACGCCCGGGCAGCTCGCGTCGCTGCGCGAGGCTGGCGTCGATCAGGCCACCGTCACGCTGCACGTCGGCTACGGCACGTTCAAGCCGGTGCGGGTCGATCGTGTCGAGGACCACGAGGTCGATCCGGAGGCCTATACGGTGAGCGCGGCGGCCGCCGGCGCCCTCACGCGTGCGCGCCGCGAGGCGCGGCGCGTCATTGCCGTGGGCACGACCACCGTGCGCGTCCTCGAATCGCTGGACGTCTCGCCCGCCGGAGACGTCAGCCCTGGCGCCGGGGACACGCGGCTCTTCATTCACCCCGGACACGAGTTCCGCCTCGTGGACGCGCTGGTCACCAACTTCCACCTGCCGCGCTCGTCGCTGCTGATGCTGGTCGCGGCCTTTGCCGGCCGCGAGCGCCTCCTCGATGCGTATCGAGATGCGGTCGCGCGGGGCTACCGGTTCTACAGCTACGGCGACGCCATGTTGATCGCCTGACGCTGATCGCCTGCAGCCTTTAGCCTCTGGCAAGAGCATTCCTGGCAGACATGAGAAGTACCTAGAGGCCAAAGGCCAAAGGCCAAAGGCCAAAGGCCAAAGGCTTTACAGTATCGCCATGCCTTTCCCCTACGACGAGTTCGACCTTTCCGGCGTGCGCACGTACCCGCTGGCGAGCCGCGTCAGCAAAGCGCACGCGGCGGACTTCGGCCGGCCCTTCGCGGCCGGCGGCACGTTTGCCGAGTGGCTGGCGTCGTTGCCGTCGTTTCTCGGCGCGCGCGACCTGAAACAGGCGGCCAGCGCGATTGCCGCCGCCAAGCGCTCCGGCCGGGGCGTGGTGTGGGGCATCGGCGCGCACGTGATCAAGACGGGTGTATCGCCGATCGTCGTGGACCTCATGGAGCGCGGCTTCGTGTCCGCGCTGGTCATGAACGGCGCCGGCATCATCCACGACTTCGAGATCGCGCTGGCCGGCGCCACCTCCGAGGACGTGGAGGCATCGCTCGGCCCCGGGCGCTTCGGCATGGCCGCGGAAACCGCGGAACTGAACGACGTCATCCGGCGCGGCGCGGAGGCCGGCCAGGGGATCGGCCAGGCGGTGGGCGCGCATCTGGCCGCGCTGGCCCCGCCGTTTGCGCGGCACAGCCTGGCGGCGTCGGCGCACCGCCTCGGCATTCCGCTCACCGTGCACGTGGCGCTCGGCACCGACGTCATCCACATGCACCCGGCGGCGTCCGGAGCGGCCCTCGGCGAGGCGAGCCTGCGTGACTTCCGCTATTTCACCTCCTGCGTCGCCCGTCTCGGCGGCGGCGTCTATCTCAACTGCGGCTCCGCGGTGGTGCTGCCCGAGGTGTTCCTGAAAGCCGTAGCGCTCGCCCGCAACCAGGGCGCCGACCTCACCGGCCTGACCACCGTGAACATCGACTTCACGCGGCACTACCGGACACAGACGAACGTGCTGACGCGGCCGGTGGCCGACAGCGGCACCGGGATCTCGCTGGTGGGGCACCACGAAGTGCTGATTCCGCTGCTGGCGGCGGCGGTGCTCGAAGAAGCGGGGTAGGCAGGGGTAGGCAGGGTAAGCGGGGAAGGGAGAACGCTCGTTGGTCTCGAGGTCGCTCGATGAAGGTCACCATCAAGCGCTCTCCCCACCCCGCCCACCCTGCTTACCCCGCCCACCCTGCCTATCCCACCCACCCTGCTTGAGTGCATTACAATCGGAGGTTCGTGCCGGAGTAGCTCAGCCGGTTAGAGCACGCGTCTCATAAGCGCGGGGTCGGCGGTTCGAGTCCGCCCTCCGGCACCACCTTTTGCACGCTGTCCTGCAGCAAGTCCGGCGGACCATTTTGCGTCACGCCCTCTGCCCTCCGGGCACCCGTGTGCTCGTGGGGGTGTCGGGCGGCTCCGACTCGGTGGCGCTGCTGCGCGCTCTTCTGGAGCTGTCGCGCACCTCCGACTTCGGCGTCGCGGCCGTGGCGCACTTCAACCACCGCCTGCGGGAGACCGCCGCGCGCGACGAGGCGTTCTGCCGCGCGCTGGCGCGCACGCTGGACCTCCCGTTCGTGACGGAGTCCGCCGATGTCGCGGCGCACGCCGCCGCCGAAAGGCTCTCGATCGAAGACGCCGCCCGCCGGCTGCGCTACGACTTTCTCGAACGCAGCGCCCACGACGTGGGGGCGACGCGCGTGGCGGTCGGTCACACGCTCGACGATCAGGCCGAGACCGTACTGCTGAAGCTGATGCGCGGCGCCGGCCCCGGCGGGTTGGCGGGCGTCTATCCAAGAAGAGGCATCGTGGTCCGCCCCCTCATCGAGGCGTCGCGCGACGATCTGCGGGCGTGGCTGTCGGCGCTCGGCCAACCCTGGGTGGACGACGAAACGAATGCCGATGTGAGCAATCCGCGCAACCGCGTCCGGCACCGCGTCCTGCCCGAGCTCGACGCGGCGTACGGCGGATCCACCCGCGGCGCGATTGCCCGGGCCGCCGAGCTGGCGCGGGAAGACGGCCAGTGGCTCGACGAGCAGGCCGCCGGACGGTATCGTGACCTTGTCACGGTTGTTCAGGATTGCCTGCAACTGGACGTTGCCGCGCTCCTGGCCGAGCCCCCGGCGCTGCAGCGGCGAGTGCTGTGGCAGGCGATGCGAACGCGCGGGGGCGGCCGCGAAATCGGGCTGGACCACGTCGAGCTGGCGCTCGCGGTCCTACGGGGGCACTCTCGAGCTGCCGATGTGCCGGGCAGCCGATGGGAACTTCGGGGGCGAAACCTAGTCTTATACGATCAGGGCCCCGGGGCGAAGTGATACTCTTACAGTAACGCCCCTGTCGTAGTGAGGGGAGCCAGCGGTTCTTGGAGGGATCAGGGTGAACTCGACAATCAGGAGCGCGGTGTTCTGGATGGTCCTCATCGCCGTCGGGGGCCTCGTGTGGAACTTTTCCACGAAGTACCAGGCAAGCGCCAAGTCCCTGAGCTTCAGCGAGTTCATGGCCTCGGTGGACGCTGGCCAGGTTGAACGCGTCACGATCACCGGCAACGACATCACGGGTGTCAACAAAGCCAACGAGAGCTTCCGGACCTATGCGCCGCCGCAGTACGAGGGTCTGGCGAATAAGCTCATCGAGCGCAACGTCGTCGTCACCGCGCGGCAGCCTACCGACAGTCCGTGGGCGGCCCTGTTGTACACGTGGGCGCCCATCCTCTTGATGATCGGGTTCTGGCTGTTCTTCATGCGCCAGATGCAAAGCGGCGGCAACAAGGCGCTGTCCTTCGGCAAGAGCAAGGCGAAGCTGTCGTCGAGCGCCCAGAAGAAGGTGACGTTCAAGGACGTCGCCGGCGTGGACGAAGCCAAGGACGAACTGCAGGAGATCATCGACTTCCTGCGCGAGCCCCAGAAGTTCCAGAAGCTCGGTGGCCGCATCCCCAAGGGCGTGCTGCTCATGGGACCGCCCGGAACGGGTAAGACCCTCCTGGCGCGCGCGGTCGCGGGTGAAGCCAACGTCCCGTTCTTCTCGATCAGCGGCTCCGACTTCGTGGAGATGTTCGTCGGCGTGGGCGCCTCGCGCGTCCGCGATCTCTTCGAGCAGGGCAAGAAGAACGCCCCCTGCATCGTGTTCATCGACGAGATCGACGCGGTCGGGCGCCACCGTGGCGCCGGTCTCGGCGGCGGCCACGACGAGCGCGAGCAGACGCTCAACCAGCTCCTGGTGGAGATGGACGGCTTCGAGTCGAACGAGGGCGTCATCCTCGTGGCGGCCACCAACCGTCCCGACGTGCTCGACCCGGCGCTGCTGCGCCCGGGACGGTTCGACCGCCGCATCGTGGTCAACCGTCCGGACGTGAAGGGCCGCGAGGGCATCCTCTCCGTCCACACCAAGAAGATCCCGATGGCCGACGACGTCGACGTGGCGGTGCTCGCCCGCGGCACGTCCGGCTTCTCGGGCGCGGACCTCGCCAACCTGGTGAACGAAGCGGCGCTCAACGCCGCCCGCTACAACCAGAAGGTCGTGCGCATGCACGACTTCGAGTACGCAAAGGACAAGGTGCTCATGGGCGCCGAGCGGCGGTCCATGATCATCAGCGAGGAAGAGAAGAAGGTCACGGCGATTCACGAGGCGGGGCACGCCCTGCTCACCGTGAAGCTGCCGCACGCGGACCCGATTCACAAGGTGACGATCATCCCGCGCGGGATGGCGCTCGGCCTGACGCAGCAGCTGCCGATGGACGAGAAGCACAACTACTCGCGCGAGTACCTCGAGGATCAGATCGCCATCCTGCTCGGCGGCCGCATCGCCGAGGAGATCACCAACGGCAGCATGACCACCGGCGCCGGCAACGACCTCGAGCGCGCCACCGACCTGGCCCGCCGCATGGTGTGCGAGTGGGGCATGAGCACCGCGATGGGGCCGCTCACGTT
>DASRPM010000226.1:0-2208 GCA_035646375.1 Vicinamibacterales bacterium | reverse complement strand
GTACACGGCGAACCTCGACGCGGCCATTACCTCCGTGTGCTGCGGCTGGAACAACAAGGGTGTCGCGATCAGCGAGGACAAGGTCTTTCTCGGGCGGCTCGACGGCCAGTTGATCGCGCTCGATCGGATGACGGGGACGCTGGCGTGGGCGATCCAGGCCGAGCGCTGGCAGGACAACTTTTCAATCACCTCGGCGCCGGTGTACGTCAACCCCTCGACGTTGCTCGGGGCAGGCCCCTCGACGTCGCTCGGGGCAGGCCCCTCGACGTCGCTCGGGGCAGGCGGCCTGGTGATTACCGGATTCGCCGGCGCCGATCGCGGCACGCGCGGCCGCGTGAAGGCCTACGACGCCAGGGACGGACGCCTCGTCTGGACCTTCTACACGATTCCAGGTCCGGGCGAACCGGGCCACGAGACGTGGCCGAAGGACAACGACGCGTGGAAATACGGCGGCGCGTCGGTGTGGCAGACGCCGGCCGTGGATCCCGAGCTCGGTCTGGTCTACTTCTCGACCGGCAATTCGGGGCCCGACTACAACGGCGCCGTGCGCGCTGGCGACAACCTGTATACGGTGTCGATGGTGGCAATCGAGGCCGCCACCGGGAGGTATCGCTGGCACTTCCAGCAGGTGCATCACGACATCTGGGATTACGACTCGAGCAATCCGGTCATCCTGATGGACGTGACAATCGGTGGGGGCAGGCGAAAGGCCATCGCCGAAGTCGGGAAGACCGGATGGGCCTACATCCTCGATCGGGAGACAGGCAAACCGCTGATCGGGATCGACGAACGGCCGGTCCCTCAGGAACCGCGTCAGGCGACCGCAGCGACCCAGCCGTTCCCGCGCGGCGACGCCGTGGTGCCGCAGCTGATCGAGGGTGCTCCGGAGGGCATCACGCTGGTCAACGACGGCCGGATCTTCACGCCCTTCGTCGGGACCAATCCAACCGTGATGCTGCCCGGCATCTGGGGCGGTGCGAACTGGCCGCCGAGCGCCTACGATCCGGCGCAGCAGACGCTGTTTGTCTGCGCCTCGTCGGTGGTCAACGGCTACGCCGGCGGCGGTGATCCGAAACTGGTGGCGCCGCGAGCCGGCGACGCCTATCTCGGCGGCGCGACGACGTTCACGCGCATCGCGCGGAGCGGCGTCATCGCCGCGCTCGATGTGACCACGAACACGCTGCGCTGGCGCGATCGATGGGCGGAACAGTGCTACAGCGGCATCCTGGCAACTGGCGGTGGACTGCTGTTCGTCGGCCGCAACGACGGCCGCCTGACCGCGCTCGACTCGGCGACCGGCAAGCAGCTGTGGGAGTTCCAGACCGGCGCCGGCATGCACGCGCCCGCGAGCGCGTTCGAGCACAAGGGCCGGCAGTACGTGATCGCGTTCTCGGCAGGCAATGCGCTGATCGGTTCCCCGCGTGGAGACAGCGTCTGGCTGTTCGGCCTCGACGGCACGCTGCCGCCGGCCACTCCGGGCACCCCGGTCTCCCGGCTGACGGCGGTGCCGCCTCCGCCGCCGGAGGCCATGGCCGCCAGCCTCGCGCGCGGCCGTCAGATCTACGAGCAGGCATGCGTCGTGTGTCACGGCGCGGACGGCAAGGGCGGGCATGGCGTCGGGGCGCCGCTCATCGCGGTCAGGGACTTCGCCGCCGCGATGCAGACCGTGGCCGCGGGCCGCAACACCATGCCCGGGTTCAGCGCCACGTTCACGCCCGAGCAGATGCGCGACGTGAGCGCCTATGTGGTGGAGACGCTGGCGGGCCGGCCTGTGAGGTAGAGGGGAAGCAGGGACTGGGGAGAGGGGGAGCGGGGGCGGGGGAGAGAGGGAGCTGAAATCGCGGAGGCTATTTCACGCAGAGTCCACAGAGAGCAGAGGCAAGGGCCCGCGCGATGGACAAGCCGACGTCAGCGAGGCGGTGGGCCGCGCTACGCGCGGCATGGATCGAGCGACGCGCGGTTCACAAGGGCCACCGTAATTCCTGTGGCACTTGTGAAACCGCGTGTCGCTCGATCCATGTGCCGGCCGAAGGCCGGCGACCCACCGCCGGACAAGGGACTCTAGCGCTCTGTGAGCTCTGCGTGAAATAGTCTCTGCGAACTCGGCTTCCTCCCTTGGCAGTCCGGATTGTTTCGTCAGGAAAGTGGAGATGTTCATGCGCGCATACGCGATCACATTCATGGCGTTCTGCGTTACCGCCGGCCCCG
>DASRPM010000225.1:0-13623 GCA_035646375.1 Vicinamibacterales bacterium | reverse complement strand
GCGCCTCGAGCGCCTGGCCGGCTACCTCACCCTCTGGTGCGCCATCGGCGTCCTGGAGGGGGTGGTTCTCACCCGGCAGGGACTGAGCTGGCCGGAGGCGCTCATCCAGGTGCTCCCGCCGCTGCTGGTGTACTCGTTCGTTTGCCTGTCGGCGTGGTACGTCTGCCGCGCCATGCCGCTCACCACGAGCGGCGTCGCGGGGGTGCTGACCGCCTCGGCGGTGGCGGCCACCGTGGCCGCGGTGGTGTGGCTGATCCTGAACGAAGTGTGGCTCGGGACGCTCGAATCGATGCCCGAGCTGGCGCCGATCACGAGCCGCTTCCGCGGCCAGGTGCCCTTCCTCTTCGCCGTCGCGGTGATGCTCTTCCTGCTCGTGCTGTCGGTGCACTACGTGGTGCTGGCCTTCGAGGCCGTCCGCACGGCGGAGCGCCAGCAGCTGGAGCTGCAGGTGCTCACGCGCGACGCCGAGCTGCGCGCGCTGCGGGCACAGGTCGATCCGCACTTCCTCTACAACAGCCTGAACTCCATCAGCGCGCTGACCGGCAGCGACGCGGCCGCGGCGCGGCGCATGTGCCTGCTCCTGGCGGAGTTCCTGCGCACGACGCTGCGCGTGAGCATGCAGCAGAGCATTACCATGGCCGAGGAGCTGGCGTTGGCGGAGAGGTTCCTCAGCATCGAGCAGGTCCGGTTCGGGGCGCGCCTGCAGATCGAGCGGTCGATCGACGAGAACGCGCTCGAGTGCCAGGTGCCGCCGCTCGTCCTGCAGCCGCTGCTCGAAAACGCGGTGGGCCACGGCATCGCCGGGTTGATCGACGGCGGCACGATCCGCCTCGACGTCGCCCGCCACGGGGATCGCGTGGCGATTGCCGTGGAGAATCCGCGCGATCCCGACGCGATGCCGCGGGCGCGCGGCGGCGTCGGGCTGGAGAACGTCCGCAAACGTCTGGCCATCGTGTTCGGCGGCGCGGCGCGCATGGACGCCACCGCGAGCGCCACTGGATTCCGCGTCGCCATCGATCTGCCCTCTAACGTCGATGCCTGAGCCCTCTTCTCTTCCGCTGCGAATCGCCGTCGTGGACGACGAGCCACTGGCGCGGGCGGTCCTCGCCGAGTTCCTCGCCGCCGAGCCGAACGTCGAAGTGGTGGCGCAGTGCGCCAACGGCTTCGAGGCGGTCAAAGCCGTGTCGGAGCTCGCCCCGGACCTGCTGCTGCTCGACGTGCAGATGCCGAAGCTGGACGGGTTCGAAGTGCTCGACCTCGTGGGACGCGACGTCGCGGTGGTCTTCACCACCGCGTACGACCAGTACGCGCTGCGCGCGTTCGAAGTGCACGCGGTCGATTACCTGCTGAAGCCGATCAGCGCCGAGCGCCTGGGCGAGGCGCTGGTCCGCGTGCGCGAGCGGCTCGGCCGCGGGGAGCGGGCCGCGTCGCCGGGCGCCATGGCCGCCGCCAAGCCGAAGGAAGGGCACGCGCATCGCGTGCTCGTGCGCGACGGGCCGCGCGTGCACGTGATTCCGGTCGACAAGATCGACTACGTGCAGGCGCAGGACGACTACGTCTGCTTCCGCTCCGAGGGCAAGGACTACCTGAAGGAGCAGACGCTGGCCGAGACGGAGGCGTCGCTCGATCCCGCGGTGTTCATCCGGATCCACCGCTCGTACCTGCTCAACCTGGGGCGGCTGGTCCGGGTGGATCAGGACGAACGGGAAAACCGCGTGGCGGTGCTCACCGACGGCCGGCGCCTGCCGGTGAGCCGCGCCGGCTACACGCGGCTCAGCTCGCTCTTGTAAACGTGGGGGAGCCTCGAGCTCGTCACGACGAGGCGGAGCCACGGTAGAATTCGCGCATGTTCGCGCGATTCCTCGCCTGCGCGCTGGCGGCCCTCTTACTTCAGCCCGGCGCGGCGGCCGCCGCCGGCCGGGTGCCGCTCGTGGATGCGGCAGACCGCGGCGATCTCGCGTCCGTGCGCACGCTGCTCGGGCAGAAGGCGGACGTGAATGCCGCGCGCGAGGACGGCCTGACGGCGCTCCATGCCGCGGTGCATGCCGATCGGCTCGACATTGCCGACGCGCTGCTGCGCGCCGGCGCCAACGTGACCGCCAAGGACCGCTACGGCCTCACGCCGCTCTACCTTGCGAGCCTCAACGGCAACGTGGCCCTGATCCAGCGGCTGCTGGACGCTGGCGCCGATGCCAACGCCACCGACCCGGGCGGCGAGACGGCGCTCATGACCGCCACGCGTACCGGCGCGGTGCCGGCCATGCGGCTGCTCCTCGAGCGCGGGGCCCTGGTGGACGCGCGCGAACCGGAGTTCCAGCAGACGGCGCTGATGATCGCCGTGCGCGAGGATCACCCGGCGGCGGTGGACGTGCTGATCACGGCGGGCGCCTCGGTCGACGCGCAGACGCGGAAGGGGCCGACGCCGAACTTCGTGCCGCCGTGCAAAGGCACCGGCTGCGGGTCCGAAGGCGTGGGGATCAACCGGGGCGGCCTGCCCGATCGCGGCCGCCGCGCCGAAGTGAAAGGCGGCATGACGCCGCTTCTCTACGCGGCCCGCGACGGGCGCCTCGAGGCCGCGCGGCGGCTCGTGGCCGCCGGCGCCGACCTCGAGCTCGGCGACGGCAACGCCATCCGGCCGCTGCTGATGGCGTCGCTCAACGGTCAGATCGCCGTGGCGCGGCTGCTGATCGAGCGCGGCGCGAACGTCAACGGCGACGACTTCTGGGGGCGCACGCCCCTCTGGGCCGCGGTCGAGTACCGCAACCTGGACATGAACAACAACGACCAGGATGCGCCGACCGACAACGGCGTGGACCGGCCGCCGTTTCTCGATCTGATCCGGCTGCTGATCGACAAGGGCGCCAACGTCAACGCCCGCACGCGCGAGCTGCCGCCGCCGCGCCGGTGGCTCTACTCGCTCAACGACGTGTCGTGGGTGGACTTCACCGGACAGACGCCGTTCCTGCGCGCGGCGCTCTCGGGCGACACGACCACCATGAAACTGCTCGTGTCGCGCGGCGCGGATCCGAACCTGCCGACGCTGGCCGGCACGACGCCGCTCATGGCGGCCGCGGGCGTGAACTGGGTGGTGGCGCAGACCTACACCGAGTCGGTGCAGGCGCGCTACGACGCCGTGGCGCTGTGCCTCGAGCTGGGCGCCGACGTCAACGCCACCAATTCGATGGGGCTGACGGCGCTCCTCGGCGCCACGAACCGCGGCTCCAACGACATCATCGAGTTCCTGGTGAAGCGCGGCGCCCGGCTCGACGTGAAGGACAAGGAAGGACGCACGGCGCTGCGCTGGGCCGAAGGCGTGTTCCTGGCGGCGGTGGGGGCGGAGAAGAAACCGGCCACCCTCGCGCTGCTCGAGAAGCTGGGCGCCAAGCCATGAGCAGGTACGTAGTTGCGGGTCTTCAGGCCCGCCTCGCGATTCTTGCAGCGGTACTGCTCCTCCTCGCCGCGGCTCCTGCAGGCGCCCAGCAAGGAGCCCAGGCGGTGGTCGATCGCTACTGCGTCAGCTGCCACAGCAATCGCCTCAAGACCGGCGGCCTGGTGCTCGAGGGGCTGCCCGTCGCCCAGGCCGGCCAGCAGCCGCAGGTCTGGGAAAAGGTCGTGCGCAAGGTGCGGACCGGCATGATGCCGCCGGCCAACGCCCCCCGGCCCGATCGGCCGGCGCTCGACGGGCTGGCCGCGGCGGTGGAAACCACCATCGATCGCGCGGCCGCGGCGGCGCCCAACCCGGGGGCGCCGGGGCTCCACCGGCTGAACCGGACCGAATACGCCAACGCGGTGCGCGATCTGCTCGACCTGCCGATCGACGCGGCGGCGCTGCTGCCGGGCGACGACTCGAGCGAGGGCTTCGACAACATGGCGAGCGTGCTCAGCGTCTCGCCCGCCCTGATGCAGGCCTATGTGTCGGCCGCGGCGAGGATCTCGCGCCTGGCGGTGGGCGACCCGACGATCAGCGCCGACCTCACCACCTATCAGGCCAGGCGCGGCGTCTCGCAGGCGATGAACCAGGAGGGGCTGCCGCTCGGCACGCGCGGCGGCCTGCTCGTGACGCACGTCTTCCCGCTCGACGCCGAATACGAGTTCCGCGTGGGCCGCGGCGGCGTCGGCTTCTTCGGGCTGCCGGCGGTCGGCGTGGACGACGAGGCCGAGATCACCATCGACGGCGTGCGCGTGCAGGTCGTCGGACGCACGCCACCGCGCGGCGGCATCAAGCTGCGGGTGCCGGCCGGCCCGCACACCGTCGGCGTGGCCGTCGTGCGCCGCTCCAACCCCCGCGGCGTGGACGACCTGTTCGCCGAGCTCGCCAACACGGCCGGCGTCAACAGCCTCGGCATCAACGGACCGTTGAACGCGACAGGCCCTGGCGACACGCCAAGCCGCCGCCGCATCTTCATCTGCCGTCCGCCTTCGCGCTCCGCGCTTCGGCGAGACGAGGCCTCGACCAGTACACCTGAGGAGACGGCGTGCGCGCGCCGCATCCTCTCGTCGCTGGCCACCCGCGCGATGCGGCGGCCGGTGAGCGAGAAGGATCCGAGCGTCGAGATGCTCCTCGGGTTCTACGCGTCGGGCCACAAGCTGCGCGGCTTCGACGCCGGCATCCAGTACGCGCTCGCGCGCATCCTGGTGGACCCGCGGTTCATCTACCGCTTCGAGAAGGAGCCCGCCTTCGCCAAGGCTTCGGCGCGGGCCGTGTACCGCGTGACCGATCTGGAGCTCGCGTCCCGGCTGTCATTCTTCCTGTGGAGCAGCATTCCTGACGACGAGCTGCTTGGGCTCGCCGCGAAAGGCCGCTTGTCCGACGCGGCCGTACTGGCGCAGCAGACCCGCCGCATGCTGGCGGACCCGCGCGCCGCGGCGCTCGTGGACAACCTCGCCGGCCAGTGGCTGCAGCTGCGCGCGCTCGACGACGTGTCGCCCGTCACGAAGGAGTTCGACGGCAGCCTGCGCTACGCGTTCGCGCGCGAAACCGAGCTCCTGTTCGAGACGATCGTGGCCGAGGATCGCAGTATCCTCGACCTCGTGGACGCCGACTACACGTTCGTGGACGAGCGGCTGGCGCGCCACTACGGCATTCCCAACGTCCGCGGCAGCCGCTTCCGGCGCATCGCCCTGGGCGACAGCCCGCGGCGCGGCCTGCTCGGACAGGGGAGCTTCCTGACGGTGACCTCCGCGGGCAACCGCACATCGCCGGTGAAGCGCGGCAAGTGGATCCTCGAGAACCTGCTGGGCGCGCCGGTGCCGTCGCCGCCGCCGGGCGTCGAAACGAACCTCGAGCAATCGGTGGCGCACGGGGCCACGCCGATGTCGCTGCGCCAGCGGCTGGAACAGCACCGCGCCAACCCGAGCTGTGCCGCCTGTCACGCAGTGATGGATCCGATCGGCTTCTCGCTCGAGCCGTTCGATCTGATCGGGAAACTGCGCGACACCGACGAGGGCGTGCCCGTCAACGCCGCCGGACGGCTCGTGGACGGCACGCCGCTCGACGGCCCGGCCAGCCTGCGGAAGGCCATCCTGGACCGCCGCGAGGCGTTCGTCGCGACGGCGGCCGAGAAGCTGCTAACCTACGCCCTGGGGCGGCGAATCGACTACTTCGACATGCCGGCCGTCCGCGCCATCGCGCGCGACGCGGCCGGCGCGAACAACCGGTTCTCGGCCCTCGTGACGGGCATCGTGAAGAGCACGCCGTTTCAGATGAAGAGGTACGAGGGAGGGTCGCAACCGTGAGTTTCATCGCGAAGAAGCACCTCTCGCGGCGGACGTTCCTGCGCGGCGCCGGCGTCTCGCTGGCGCTGCCGCTGCTCGACTCGATGGTCCCGGCCGGGACGATGCTCGCCCAGACCGCGGCGGCGCCCAAGACGCGCCTCGGCTGCATCTACATTCCGCACGGCGCCACCATGGACAAGTGGACGCCGGCCGGCGAGGGCCGGGCGTTCCAGTTCTCCGAGACCCTGCAACCGCTCGAGGCGTTCCGCGATCGGCTGGTGGTCGTGAGCGACCTGGCCCACGCGCCGGTGGCGCCCGCGACCGGCGAGGACACGGGCGGTGCCGAAAACCACGTGCGCGCCGCCGCCGTGTTCCTGAGCGGCGCCCACCCGGTGAAGAAGAACGAGGCCTTCGTCGGCACGACCGTCGATCAGCTCGCCGCGCTGCACGTGGGGCAGGACACGCCGCTGCCCTCGATCGAGCTCTCGATGGAGCCGCTCAACCTGAATTGCGGCGACGCCGGCTTCACCTGCGCCTACCGGAACACGCTGGCGTGGAAGTCCGCCACGCTGCCGCTGCCGATGGAGAACAACCCGCAGATCGTCTTTCAGCGGCTGTTCGGCGACGGCAGCACCGACGCGCAGCGGCAGGAGCGGCGCAACCAGGCCAAAAGCCTGCTGGATTCGATCCGCGGCGAGGTGCCGTCGCTCGAGAAGGACCTGCCGGCCAGCGACCGGCGCCGGCTCCGCGAGTACCTCGACGAGGTCCGCGAGATCGAGCGCCGCGTCAAGCAGGTCGACGCGACCCTGTCACGCAATCTCGATCTGCCCGACGCGCCGGTGGGCATTCCCGCCGAGTTCGAATCGCACCTGAAGCTGATGTTCGACCTGCAGGTGCTGGCCTACAAGTCGGAGGTGACGCGCATCTCCACGCTGATGTTCGCCCGCGAGAACAGCAACGCCGTGTATCCGGCCACGGGCGTGCGCGACGGCTTCCACAACGCGTCGCACCACTCGAACGAGCGGAAGAACATGGACCAGTTCGCCGTCATCAACCGCTACCACGTGAAGATGCTCGGCTACTTCCTCGAGCGGCTGCAGGCGACGCCGGACGGCGACGGCACCCTGCTCGATCACTCGATGATCCTCTACGGCAGCAGCCTGAGCGACGGCAACGAGCACAACTTCGATCCGCTGCCGGTCGTGCTCGCCGGCGGCGCGTCGGGCCGGCTCGCCGGAGGACGCCACCTGCGTCACGCCCCGCACACGCCGATGTCCAACCTGCTGCTGGCGATGCTGCACAAGATGGGCGCGCCGGTGGACCGCATCGGCGACAGCACCGAACCGCTGACCATCTAGCTGGTAGCTGGTAGCCGGTAGCTGGTAGCCCGTGCCGCTCTTGTAGGGGCACATCTTCAGATGTGCCCGACCAGCGAAAGGTTCACATGAAAGGGATCGCGCTCTTCGCGGGCGGAGTGTTGGTGGGCGGTCTGCTCACGCTGACCGGAACCGCTCAGGATGGAAACGCGCGGAGCCTGAACCACGTCGGCATGGTGGTGGCCGACTACCCCAAAGCGATGGACTTCTACACGAAGACCATGGGCTTCAAAGAGGCCTACACGATGCGGCGGCCCGACGGGAGCCCCATCCTCACCTACCTGCAGCTCAATCGAGACACGTTCGTGGAGCTGATCCCCGCCGGCCCCAATCAGCCCGCCGGCATCACGCACTTCGGCGTCGAATACGGGAGCCTCGACGCCGCCGTCGCCCGCTTGCGCGAGCGCGGCGCGACGGTGGGCGATCCCGGGCTGACGCCGGCGCGGGCGAAGTTCGCACGCATGACCGACCTGGGCGGCGTGCAGATCGAGCTGATGGAGTTCGGTCCCGACTCGATGCAGCGCAAGGCCATGGAGGCGTGGAAGTAGTTCAGCTAGTGTCGGGAATTTGGTCTAATGACGCGGTGAGTTCGCCCCGCCGAACGGCCGTCTGGCTGTTTCTCTTCCTCAATGGCCTCTTCATCCTGACCTCGTCGGGCCGCGTGCGGGTGATCGACGAGGTGCTTCCCCTCTACCAGGTCGAGAGCCTGGCGGAGCGCGGCTCCACGGCCGTGCCGCAGGCGGTGTCCGCCGACTTCTTCTTCGGCAAGCGGGATCTGGCCGACCGGCCGCAGGCGCCCTATCCACCGGGGGCGGCCGCGGTGGCCGTGCCCTGGTATCTCGCCGGCAAGCACGTCCTGCTCGGTATCCCGGGAGTCGCGCGGCGCGCGCGCCCGATGGTCACCGATTTCGCCGTCGTCGCCAGCAGCGCCGCGTTCGTCGCGGCCGCGGCGGCGCTGGCGTTCGTCTTGTTCGTCAACCTGGGGCTGACGCAGCGGCAGGCGCTGCTCGCGGCGCTCGGCCTGACCTTCGGCACTCCCCTGTTCGCGTACTCGGCGTGGTACTTCTCGGAGCCGCTGACGGTGGCGGCCCTGATGGTCGCCGTGGTCGCCGCTTTCTCGCGGCCCGCCGGCGTGATTCCGGCTCGCAACGCCGTCGTCGCCGGCCTTGCGCTCGGCTTTCTACTCTGGATCCGGCAGGCCAACATCGTGACCGTGCCGGTCGTGCTCGCGGCCATGCTCGTGGGCCCTGGAGAGCTGCGCCGCAAGCTCCCCGCTGTCGTGATCGCCGGCGGCCTCGTCGGCGCGGCGGGGTTGGCGCTGCTGGCCAGAAACGTGCTGCTGTTTGGCAACGCCTTCGACTTCGGGTATCCGCCGACCGTCGAGGGCGGACGCCGGATGATCGGCTTCGACACGCCCGTCACGGTGGGACTCTTCGCGTTCCTGCTGTCGCCCGGCAAGTCGCTGCTGCTGTTCGCCCCGTTGGTGGTGCTGGCGCCCTGGGCGCTTCCGCGTGCCTGGAAGCACTCGCGCGCGCTCGCCGTGCTGATGCTCGCGCCGCTGTTGGCGCTCCTGGCGTTCTACTCGCGGTACACGCAGTTCGATGGGGGATACAGCTTCGGACCGCGGTACCTGATTCCGGGCATCTGGCTGCTTGGCCTCACGCTCGGCTTCGTCGTGAAGGAAGGATCACCGGCCTTACGCAGAATCGCGGCGGCGCTCGTGCTCGCGGGCGCGCTCGTCAATGTCATCGGGCTCGCCACGTCGCCGCTCGAAGACATGGCGGGCGGCCGCTACTACGACGAGCAGTTCAAATATCGCCTCGACTTCAACCCGCTGCAGGGGCAGATCGGACTGCTCCTCAAATACCTGTCCGATCCGGCCCCGGCGCCCATCGGACAAGGGTTCGATCGCTGGTTCGTCTTCCTGTACAAGGGCGGCGTGTCGACCGGCTGGCTGGGGCTCGTGGGCGGCATCGTCACGGCCGGATGTGCCGCGGCTGGCTGGCAGTTGAAGCGATGTCTCGATGCCGGGTCAGTTCGTTCGATACGGGGCTAGTCGAACGGGGTCACTGTCCGGCTCGAACAACCATACCTTCCGGCCCTGGTAGTACGAGATCAGCTCGCGATCCTGAGCCTCTCCAAGGTCGTGGGCCCAGACGATTGGAGAACCGTCGATGTCCGCGCCGTTCCGTACCCAGTCGAGGTGGAGGCTATGCTGAGGCGAATACCGAACGAGAACGAGATGTCTCGGCCCGGTCTTCATCAGGTAATTCACCACCGCGGTGCGAGCATAGTAGGGGTTGCCGGGACGAGAGACCGCAAGATCATAGACGGCTCTGGCTTCCATGGCGACCGTGCCGGCGAGACTCGCATACAGGACGATGGCGATGCCTGTTCCTACACGTGGCCGGTAGCGTTGCTGTGAGAAGAGCCACCTCCAGCCGAGCATCGCGAGCAGAAACACAAGGGCGATCGCCGGCGACAGGTAGTGCTGGAGGACCAGTTTCTCCATGAGCAGCGCCACGACGAACACACCTCCGATCGCCAGAGCGATCCGGGCTTTGCGTGTGCCGATCGCAGCAAAGGCAAACAGAGGCAGATAGCCAAAGGGAAACGAGGACCACAGCATCCGTCCGAGGTTTCGAACCAGGACGATCGGGTTCGCTCGTGCTTCCAGATACTGACCGTGATCCCATTCCGCCCAGACCTTGCGCAGAACCACGTTCCGGTACGTGGGCGCCGGCCCGAGGGGTGCGAGCCAGAAGAACGGGCTCGTGACGTACGCGCGGTTATTGACCACGTACGGAAACAGCCAGGGTTTACCGGTGACGCGGTAGTTGTAATACCCCATCCACGAACAGAACAGGCACAAGAGGATGGCTGCCGCCGCGGTATGGCGCACGGTCAGCAGGTCGTTGAACGGGCGCCCTTCTTTCCTTCTCCACCACAGGAGTGCCGCCGTGGCGGCCACGACGAGAACCAGGCCCTCATAGGGACGAGAGATACTCAGCAGTGCCGCCCCGGCTGCGCCCGCAACGGCGGCCGACGGTCCCGGCCGCCTCACCAGACGTGGTAATGCACCGAGCACCAACGCTCCGCCGATTCCTCCCAGCGCGCCGCCCCAGTACGAATTCATCCAGTAGCTGGTGACGCCGAACTGCAGGATGGCGAGAAGGGATCCGAGCGCCGCAAAGCGTGGAGGAAGCCATCCCTGCAGCATCCAACAAATGCTGCCGCACATGACTCCCACACTCAGGAGCACGCCAAACCAGGGATGGCCGAGAACCTTCTGGCCGAACGCCAGGAGCAACGATTGCCCCGGCTGGTACTTCGTCACGTACGTGGGCTGCTGATTGACGTGTGCGGTCTCGAAGTGCACCCACATCGGGTGCGGTGGATTCGCGAGTCGGCCGTGAAGGAAGGTGTCCGCGCCCAGCAGATAGCTGAATTCGTCGTGAATCTGCGGTTCCGGGATCGGCAGATAGGGCAGCAGCATCACGCGAAGCAGCAGCGGCAGAAGCGCAGCCAGCAGGCACGTGCCCAGCCGATGGACGGCGACGAATCTGCAGAGCGCACGCCAGGCAGACATTCCGCCGCTGAATTGTATTGCAGTCGCCGCTCGAGCCGCCCCGCGTGTCCTGACGTGTTGAGCCGGCTACCGGGTCCGATCGACCGCAACGCCCCGGAGATACACCGAAGCGATGCGGCGCGTGTTCGTGATGTCGTCGAGCGGGTTGGCGTCGAGCACGATGAAGTCGGCGTTCTTGCCCGCGGCAATCGTGCCGGTATCCGTCATGCGGAGGAACTCGGCTCCGTTGCGCGTGCCCGCCACGATCACCTGCATCGGCGTCATCCCGGACGCCACCATGTCGGCCATCTCCGCGTGCGGAGCCCACGGCGTGTTGCCGTCCGATCCGACCGCGATGCGGACGCCCGCCGCGCTCATCTTCGCCAGATTCCTCGCCTGGATGCCGAACGCGGCCTGCGCCTCGGGACGATCGGTGTTGCCGGCCTCGAGCTTCTGCAGTTCGGCAGCCGGCAGGCTGGCCTTGAGCCAGCTCAGATCGGTCTTGACGCCGCGATCGGGAAGGTTCGGCACCAGCACGAACGCCGGACGCGTCTTGACCATCGCCAGGAACTCGTCGTCGATGTCGCGGTCGCGGACGCCATGGGCAAAGGCGTCGATGCCGGCTTTCCACAGCCCCTTCGCGTCCTCGAGCGTGAAGAGGTGCGCGGTCACGCGGAGCGAGTGCTTGTGAGCTTCGTCGATGATGGCGCCGTAGAGGTCCGGCGTCAGCTTCTTGAACTGCCCGTTGCGATCGTCCACCCAGATCTTGACGATGTCGACCTTCTTGGCGGCGAGCTCCTGCACTCCCTTTCGGGCCTCGGCCGTGGTGGTGACCCAGTACGGCGCGGTCGAGCGCCCCGGTTCCGGCGCCGTGAAGCCGCGGCCGGCCGTGAAGACACGCGCCATGCCGGGGAGTGTCTCGGCGCGCATCTGGAAGGGCGCGTCACCGGTGTCCTGCCCCAGGCTCATCGCGGCGCTGACGCCGTAGTAGGCGCGCCGCCGCAGATCCTGCGTGAGCGCGTCGCGGTCCTGACTGAGATGCACGTGCGTATCGATGAGCGTCGGGATCACGGTCTTGCCCGCCAGGCTCACGCGCGCGGCCCCGGCCGGCGCCTTCACGTCCGCGGCGCGGCCCACCTGGGTGATGCGCGCGCCGTCGACGACGAACGTGGCGTTGTCGATCGGCGCGCGTCCATCGCCGATGATGACGCGCGCGCCTTCGAACACGGTGACCGCCGTCTGCGCACCGTTGGAGACCGACCACGCCGCGAGCACGAGCACCACGAAGAACGTTCGCTTCATCGAAGCCTCCCTGTAGCCTGAACGACCGACTGCCGGTTCCCGCCAGATCCTAAGGGCTCGGACGAGAATAGGGTTACCACGTTGGGCGTCGAGGCGCCCGCCCGGCAAGGCGCGAGGAGCGCGCATACCGGGTGTATGTAAGCGACGAGCAACGCAGCCCGGCGGGATGCATCGGCGGCCAAGGTGGTAACCCTATTCTCGTTCGAGCCCTAACGCTTGCCCGTCATGCGCACGAAGCGCACGGGAAGCGTGCGGAGCGTCTGCATCCCGCCCGCCGTCCGGCGCAGGATGCGCAGCTCCTGCTCGAACGTCCCGACCGGAATCGCCATCAACCCGCCCACCTTCAACTGCTCGACGAGCGCCGCCGGCACCTCGTCCGGGGCCGCCGTCACCATGATGCGGTCGTACGGCGCGTGCTCGGGCCAGCCGAGATAGCCGTTTCCCGTGCGCACGTCCACGTTGCGATAGCCGAGCGCCGCCAGGGTCATGCGGGCGCGCTCCGCCAGCGGAGCGAGAATCTCGATCGTGTACACCTGACCGGCCAGCTCCGCGAGCACAGCCGCCTGGTACCCCGATCCGGTGCCAATCTCCAGCACGCGGTGCCCGGCCTCGAGCTCGAGCGCCTGCGTCATGAAGGCCACGATGTACGGCTGCGAAATCGTCTGGTCGAGCCCGATGGGCAGCGGGTCGTCGATGTAGGACCGGGCGCGCTCCGCCTCGGGGACGAACAGGTGGCGCGGAACCTTGAGCATCGCATCGAGCACGCGCGGGCTGGTGATGTCCCGCGCCCGGAGCTGCTCGTCGACCATGCGGCGGCGGGCCGTGTCCCAGGTGTCTGGTTCGCGCTGCAGCCCGGCCGCTCCCGGTCCGCACGCCGCGCACGCCAGGACGAGCGCGATGAAGAGCCGGACGCGGGCAACCTCGATGGGCATGTTCCCCCTACAACGTGAACAGCCGCCGGGCGTTCTCACCAAGAATGTTGCGCTTCGCCTGCTCGCTCAGAAAGGGCAACGAAACCAGCTTTCCCGGCGTGTCGAAATCCCAGTGCGGCCAGTCGGAGGCGAAGAGCAGCTGCGTCTCGGCCTTGATGGCCTCGAACGTCGCCTCCAGCAGCTTGAGGTTGGTTCTCTCCATCGGCTGCGACGTGTAATACATGTCCCGCATGTATTCGCTCGGCAGCTTCTTGAGCAGCGGCGCGTCCGACTGACGCATCAGGTACTCGTGATCGAGCCGCTGCATCATGAACGGCAGCCACGCCAGCCCGCTCTCGATCCAGATCACCTTGAGGTTGGGGAACCGCTCGTTCAGCCCGTTCATGATCCAGTTCGTCATGTGGATCATGTTGCACGTCACGAACGAGAGCGAGTGGACCGACACGAACCGGTTGAGCAGCTTCCCGATGCTGTAGTCGGGACCCGCGTGAAACCCCAGCGGCAGACCGCGCTCCTCGAGCGCGCGGTACACCGGCATGTACTGCGAGGCGTAGACGCCGACCTGACGCTGCCCCGTGATGAGGAACCCGAGGACGCCCGGCTTCCCCGCGAATTCGTCGATGGCGCGCAGGCAGGCGTCGGGGCTCGCGAACGGCAGCGCGAGCATCGACTTGATCCGCGGCTCGTGCGCCAGGATGCGGCTGGTGAACCAGCGGTTGTAGGCGAAGAT
>DASRPM010000224.1:0-3429 GCA_035646375.1 Vicinamibacterales bacterium | reverse complement strand
CCGGCCCCGAACACGTCCGCGCCACAGACGGCGGCGCCGACTCCCGCGTTGCCGCGCCCGGTCAACAAGACCGGTAACCCCACGCCAGGCACACCGCAGCCCGAGCCGCCGAACATCGCCGACCGGATCACGGTGACCGGGTGCCTGCAGATGGCGCCGGGTGCGGGCGCCCCGCCCGCGTCGGCGCCCACCGTTCCCGCCGACAACCGGTTCGTGCTGAACGGCGCGAAGAAGGACGGCCCGGTGCCGCCCGGCACGGGGACGTCGCCCGCGGCGGCCGCGGCGGCGGCGACGACCTATCGGCTCGAGGCGCTCGAAAGCCAGCTCTCTCCGGTGGTCAACGCGCGCGTCGAGATCTCGGGAGAAGTGAAGGCATCGGCGCCCGGCCCACCCGTGCTGCTCGTGGAGTCCGTGCGGAAGCTCGCCGCCAAGTGCCAGTAAGCGGACAAGGAGCGTCACCCATGCTTCGTTATGCCTCGGGAGCCCTGATCCTCGCGCTGGCCATCGCGGCGGCGTCGGGCACGACGACCAACGCGCAGAACACGGCGCCGACCTCCGCAGCACCCACTTTCACAAGGGACGTGCTGCCGATCCTGCAGAAGAACTGTCAGGCGTGCCACCGGCCGGGGCAGATTGGCCCCTTCTCGCTCCTCACCTACGAGGCCACGCGGCCCTGGGCGCGCAGCATCAAGGCCAAGGTGGCGTCGCGGCAGATGCCGCCGTGGTTTGCCGACCCGGCGCACGGCACATGGGCCAACGATCGGTCGCTCTCGCAGACCCAGATCGACACGATCACGAAGTGGGTGGACGCGGGCGCCCCGCAGGGCGACGCCAAGGATGCGCCGGCCCCGATCGATTGGGCGCCCGACGGCTGGCAGATCAAGCCGGATCTGATCGTGCGCGGGCCGGAGTTCCGCGTGCCCGCGCGGCCCGAGAAGAACGTGATCGAGTGGACGACGGTGAACATCCCGGGCGGGTTCACCAAGGACACGTGGATCACGTCGGTGGAGGTGAAGCCCAGCGAGCTCGCCGTCACCCACCACATCTGCATCTCGTTCATCCCACCCCGGCCGGGCCGGCAGTACTACGTGATGAACTACAGCGAGTCGCCGCGCGACGAAGACGGTGTGGCCACCGATCGCAGCGCCGGTGTGGCCGGCGCGCCGCCGCCGCCACCGCCGGGCCAGAACAACCCGGGCACCGCGGCCAACGGCGGCTTCTGGTGCTACGTGCCCGGCGGCGTGGCGGACGACTACCGGCCCTACGGCGCGGGCAAGCTGGTGCCCGCGGGCATGGATCTCCAGGTGCAGATGCACTACACGCCCACCGGCAAGGAAGTCGTGGACCGTCCGCTCTTCGGCTTCACCGTGTCGGAGGAACCGCCGGCGCGGCAGTGGCTGGCCACGCAGATCTCGGGCGCGGGAGCGACCTTCGCGATTCCGCCGAACGACCCGAACTGGTTGGCGCCACCTGCCGGAGTCGAGTTCCTCGCCGACGTCGAACTGGTGCAGATGATGCCGCACATGCACCTGCGCGGGAAGGACATGATCTACAAGGTCATCTTCCCCGACGGCCGCGAGCAGATCGTGCTGAACGTGCCGAAGTACGACTTCAACTGGCAGATTGCGTATCAGGCAGCCACGCCGATCAAGATCCCGAAGGGATCGCGGCTGAAGGTCGAGGCGCACTACAACAACTCGTCGTCGAACAAGTTCAACCCCGACCCGAACCGGACGGTCTATCCCGGGCGCATGACCTGGGAAGAGATGTTCAACCCGTTCTTCGGGGTGATCGTCGACAAGGGCACCGACCCGACGCGTGTCATGAAGCTGCTCTTCGGCACCATCGCGGGTGATGGCGCGTAGGGTCGTTCTCGCCGTCGCGCTCGCGTGCGTGGTTGCGGGTCTTCAGACCCGCCTCGACGCACAAGAGGCGCGCGAGCTCACGGTGTCCGGCTGCCTGCTGAGCAACGGCTACGCCGGCTACCAGGTCGAAGACGCGGTGCTCGATGCGGTGAACGGCACGCCAGCAGAGGGCAAGACGAAGGCGGTGGCGCCGGCCAAGTGGATCCTCGACGGCGGCGGCAATCTTCGCCGCCGCGTCGGCGAGAAGGTGCAAGTTGTCGGGAAGTCCGAGTGGCGCGCCGACGACAAGGACCAGGCGCCTGGCACGCCGCACCTCGAGGTCACGTCCGTCACTACCCTCGCCGCCTCGTGCAAGTGACTGACGTGGGGGCCGGCTTTAGCCGGCCCTGGGCCGGTGAAGGCGGCCCTCCGACTACCAGGCTGGATTGCGGTCGCCCTTGTACTGCCAGCGGGCGCTGCCTTCGTTGAAAATCTTCCGCTTGGTGAAGAACCACTCGCCCTTCACCTTCACCATTTCGTCCTCGTAGTGGCCGAAGCCGCCGATGGTGTTGGCGCGCGTGGCGTTGTCGTTGCCGACGTGGAACCATGACGACCGGCCCGTCGCCTTGTTGCCGTCGATCTTGATCACGATGTTCGTGATCTGATGGCGGCCGGCCGACGGGCGCAGCGCCTCGCCGTTGGGTCCCTTGGAAACACGGTTGCTCGGCATGCCGCCGATCACCTTGATGATTGCCTCGCGCCCCTTCACGTCGCCCTCGCCGTAGTCGAGGATGCCGTCGGGCGTGAACGTCGAGGCGTAGAGCTGCGGATCGTGGAAGTCGAGCGCGAAGAGGTAGCGCGCCTGCAGATCCTCGATCTCCGCGCGATCCTGTCCGTAGGTGGAGCTGGCGGCGGACGACGCATTCGACAGGAGCGACCCCGCGGCCAGACCGGCCAGGCCGAATACCAGTGCGATGGTTGTCTTCTGCATCGTCCGCCTCCTGATTTACGCGAGCGCCTTGCCGTAGAGCGCGAGCAGACGGGCCCAGGCCTTCTCGGCCTGCGGCTCGTTGTAGACGCCCGAGTCGGGCGGGCACCAGCCGTGCGCGGCGTTGGCGTACACCTCGACCTCGGCGGAGAGACCTGCCTTCATGAAGGTGTCCTTGAGGACGTCCTTCTCCATCGGCCGCGCCATGTCGTCGTTGGCCGCGATGGCCACGAGGAACGACGCCTTGGTCTTCGAGGCCATGGCGAGCGGGCTGTCGGCATCATTGGTCACCAGGCCGCCGCCGTGGAACGACGCCGCGGCGCCGACGCGGTCCGACACATTGGCCGCCGTGCGGAACGCCATCGGGCCGCCCATGCAGTAGCCCTGCGTGCCGATCTTGCGGTTCTTGGCCACCGACGGCTGCTGATCGAGCCACGCGATAAACGCCTTGGCGTCGGTGGCATGCGTCATGGGGCCGAGCGACTTCGCGAGCGGCAGCAGCGACGGGATCGGCGTGGCGGCGCCCTTCTCGGCAGTGGGCGCCTTCTGCGTGCGGTAGAACGGATTCACGACGAGCACCGCATAGCCGTTCTCGGC
>DASRPM010000223.1:0-7156 GCA_035646375.1 Vicinamibacterales bacterium | reverse complement strand
TCCCGAGTACGAGGAGGAGTTCGGCGGCGTGCGACGCTATCTGCCGGATACCCTCACGCTCGACGCCGATCTCCGCGGCCCACTCGAACCGGCTCAGTTCGGCGCCGCCTACACCGACTTGCGCCGGCGACGCATCCTTCTGGACACGCCGCCACGCTACTTCTAGCGAGACCCCGCGGCCGCGAACGGGTCGTATGGCGGCAGCGTGCTCAGGCGCCGCCCCACCCACTCTTGAATCACGACGTCGGGACGTTCCGCGAGCACGACATCGGGGTCGACGTTGTACTGCCACAGGTAGACCGCCCGCGAGAACTCCTCCGAAAGGAAGGGAATCAGCGCGGACCCGAACGAATCGCGGAACACCACCGCCCGCGGCCGCCCGGGCGCATCCTGCTCGGTCACGATGCGGGCATCCATCAGCCGGGCATCGGGCCGGGCGGGCTCGACGATCCGGGCGCGCGGCGGCACGCGTGGCACGAGTCGGAGATCCACTTCCGTCAGTCCGTCCGCAATCCCCAGCATGCCCGCCAGGTCGAGACCGGGCACCACGACCGTGCGCGCGGCGAAGGCGCCGCGTCCCCGCATGGGTGCCGTCAGGCGCGGGGCGAGCATCCGCAACAGCGCCTGCGACGCGGCAAACGCGCCGCGATCGTTCCAGTGTGTGTCGGTGCGGTGATAGATCCGTTCCCTCCCCTTGGCGGCGCCCAGTGCGCCTCGCAGGTCGAGCACCGGGACCGTGGAGGCGTCGCGCAGGTAGCGCACGAGCGCGTCGCTTCGCGACTCGGCCCCGACGCGTCGTACCGACGCCGGCAACAGCTCGGGGTAGACCTCGTGCTTGTCGGGAGCGAGCGCGAACACGTAGGCGATGCCGTGCGCTTCCATCCAGTCCTGCGTATGCTCGAGCGTGGTCCGCCACGCTTCGAGCTCGGCCTGTGTGAACGGCACGGCCGACGCCATGTCCTCCGCGGCGCCGTCGCCGGCGTAGAACAGCCACCCGTCCCGGCCGACGATGACGTCCGGCGACGCCGAGGTCTGGAGGGCGCGCAGCCGCAGCAGCGACTGCCAGCGGACGAGCCGTGCGCGCAGCCCGAAGTGGTCCTCGAAGTAGCGGGCGGCCGCGGCGGGAAAGGCGCGCGCGTCGGCCCAGCTCCGCGGTCGCCCCGGCCGCGGCGCGAGGTCGCGGTTCTCCGCCGGCCCTGCCACGGGATCGAAGCCCGCGAGCATCACCACGCCAGGCGTCACGAGCGCCGCGAGAAACACCGCCACGAGCGCGGCGGTCCAGAGTTGATGCAGGCGTGGCGACACGTCAGAAGCGGAAATAGATGAACGGGTTGTAGGTTCGCGCGGCGATGAGCATCGCGCAACCCGCGAAGATCACCGCGAGCGCCGCGCACGTCATCGCCGAGGGGAGCGGCGCGAGCCGCGAACCCTCGCCAGACGTGCGGGCGAGACGGGCGGCGATGGCCGGCCACAGCGGCAACGACCCGGCTACGCCGGCAACCATCGCGAGCACGACCTCGGGGGTGAGGTACCAGGCGACACCGTAAGGGGTCGGCAGCGCCGGGCTCGCGCCGGCCATGGCCCGCAGCATCCCGCCGGCCGCCGTGATCGAGTCGGCACGGAAGAACACCCACCCCACCATCACGACCAGCAGCGCATACAGGTGCCGCACGGGCCGCGGCACCCGCGCGAGCACCGTCGAGAGGCCCAGACGCTCGAACACCAGGAACGCGCCGTGGTAGAGGCCCCACACCACGAACGTCCAGCTCGCGCCGTGCCACAACCCGCAGAGGAAGAACACCGTGACGAGGTTCAGGTACACGCGGCGCGACGGCACGCGGTTGCCGCCGAGCGGCACGTAGAGGTAGTCGCGGAACCAGGCCGAGAGCGAGATGTGCCAGCGGCGCCAGAACTCCTGAATCGACTGCGAGACGTACGGGTAGTCGAAGTTCTCCTTGAAGCGGAAGCCGAAGAGGTGCGCCAGGCCGATGGCCATGTCCGAGTAACCGGAGAAGTCGAAGTAGATCTGCAGCGTGTAGCACGCCGCCGCCAGCCACGCGTGCGCGGCCGTGAGCTCCGACGGCGGCAGCGCGAAGAGCTGATCGGCGGGAACCGCCACGATGTTGGCCACGAGCATCTTCTTGCCGAGGCCGATGACGAAGCGCCGGATGCCCGTAGCGAACCCATCGAGATCGACGACGCGGGCGGTGAGCTGCGCGGCGATGTCGCGGTAGCGGATGATGGGGCCGGCAATCAGCTGGGGAAACAGCAGCAGATAGAGCGCCGCCTCCACCGGTCCCTTCTGCGCCACCGCGTCGCGCCGGTAGACGTCCACGACGTACGAGATGGCGTGGAAGGTGAAGAACGAGATGCCGATCGGCAGCACGATGGCCGGCACGGGCACCGCCGCGGCGCCGAGCGCCGGGAGGAGCGCGTTGAGATTCGCCGCCGCGAACCCGGTGTACTTGAACACCGCCAGCGACAGGAGGTTCGCGCCGACGGTGAGCGCCAGCAGCCGGCGCGCCGCCGGAGTGCCGCGCGCCCGATCGATCGCCAGCGCCGCGAGGTAGTTGACGGCGATCGACACCAGCATCAGCGACGTGAAGGCGCCGCCGCCGCTCGCGTAGAAGACGACGCTCGCCACGACCAGCAGCAGGTTGCGGTGCCGACGCGGCAGCAGGAAATAGAGCGCGAGCAGGGCCGGGAGGAAGACGAAGAGGAACGTGGGTTCCGTGAAGAGCACGCGTCGCTGATCTTAGAACCGAACCACGGCCTGATCGGTCACCAGCCAGTCGAGGCGCTCGTCGAACGGCTCGCGCGGCAACAAGGGTCGCCGTTGGGCTTCGAGGCCCACCCCGATGGCCAGAACCGGCGTTGACGCGTCGCTCCGCAGCGCGGCGAGCGTGCGGTCGTAGAAACCGCCGCCGTAGCCGAGGCGGTACCCGTCCTCGTCGAATGCCAGGAGCGGCACGAGCGCCTGCTGCGGCTTCAGCTCCGCGCGCTCGGGGCCGGGCTCGGCGATGCCGAATCGCGACGTCACGAGCGTCACGCCCGGCTCCCACGCGCGGAACACGAGCGGCGCGTCACGCGCCACGACCACGGGCAGCGCGCACACGCACCCGCGCGCGTGCAAGGCTTCGAGCAGCGGCCGCAGATCGAGCTCGCCCGGCATGGGCCAGAACGCCGAGACGACGGTGCCGGCCGGCGGCTCGAAGGCCGAGAGATACCGGTCGCGGATGGCCAGCCGCGCCGGGCCCGCATGCGATGCCATCGCCGTCGCGCGGTCCTGCAGCAGCGCGCGGCGGAGCGCGCGCTTGGTCTCGCGCGCGCTCAGGTCCACGCTGCCTTCGGGTTCACTACTTCAGTGTAAACCGCATGTTGAGGTGAAGCAGCACGTCCGCGGGGCGGCCGTCTTTCGTGCCGGGCTTGAAGGTCCACAGCTCCGCGGCTTCAATGGCCGCGTTGTCCAGGCCGTGCACGGGGTCGAGCGACTTCGTGATCGTGACGCTGTCGACCGTCCCGTCGGCGCGGACGACGAGCTCCAGCTCCACGTCTCCCTGGATCCTCGCCTGCATCGCCGCCGCGGTGTATTGCGGCTTCACCTCCGTCAGCAGCGCGGGCAGCACCACGCCAGCGTCCTGGCCTGTAAACGGCCTCCGGTCCGGCGCCGCGGCGGCGCCGCGGGGCGTCAGCCCGGCCGCGATCCGTTCGGCCTCGCCGCGCGTGAAGTCGCCGGTGATCACGGCGCTCCCGCGGATGATCGACCGCAAGGTGGGCGCCGCGAGCACGCGTCCGTCGAGGAGAATGGCCACCGGCCGTCCCAGGTGAATCTTCGTGGCCTCGGCCAGGCGGTTCGAGGCCGCCGCACTGAACGTCACGTTGATGGAATACACGCCGCCGGTGTCCGCGACGCGGGCGCTCGTGACGTCGGCGCCCGTCACGACCGCGCCCGGACGCAGATAGATCCGCTGATTGGAGCTCGGCACGACGGTTTCGACGAGACCGGGGGCGGGCTGCGTTTCCGCCAGGCGGACCTCGAGCGAGCTGCCACCCTGGAAACCAAGCGCGGGCAGCGTGAGCGGCAGCGCCGACAGCACCGTCGCCGCCGTGCCGGCGACCACGAGCAGGAGCACGAGAAGGGCCGAGACGAGACGCAGTCGGGTCATGTGAGGCTCCTTCGAAAGCTGGCGAAGTCGTGAGGCGAGGTGCCGGCGGCGCAGGAACGCGATCGCGGGGCGCGCCGCATCGGGTGCGTCGGCAAACTGCAGCAGCGCGTCCATGTAGGCGCGCCGTGCCGGCGTGTGGGCCATGACGAGCTGATCGACGACCTGTTCGCGGCTGAGATGCACCTGCTCGAGCGCCCACCACATGGCCGGATGGAACCAGAAGACGGCGCGCAGCAGCTCCTCGCACACGATCCCGGGCCAGTCGCGCCGGCGCACGTGCAGCAGCTCGTGACAGAGCACCGCCCGGCGCGCCTCGCCGGTCAGCGTGGCGAAGTGCGGCGGCAGCAACACGATCGGACGGCGCCATCCGAACGTCACCGGTTGCGTGAGGTCTGCCGTCGCACGCACCACGGCTGATGGGGAGATCGCCTGGTGCAGCTCCGCGAGATCCGCGGTCAACCCCGCCGGCCGGCTGCGACGCCGTAACTGCCGCAGACGCATCACGCCGAGGCCCAGCCACAGCAGCCTCGCCAGGATGCCGGCCGCGACGACCCACGGGAGGACGCTGCCGGCGGATGCCGCCCAGGAGGTGGCACGGGGCGCCATCGCAGCCGCCGCGCCCGGCGCAGCCTCGAAGGCCACGATCGCCACCGGCCCGCTGGACCGCAGATCCGGCACGACCGGCAGCAGGAGGCACAGCACCACCACGGCGCGCCAGTAGTGCAGCCGCGCGGCTGGAAGCGGCAGGCGAATCGCCAGGGCGGCGAGCGCGGCCACCCCCACCAGGATCAGCACCTGCGCGCTGTAGGTCAGAAGCGCCGCCGCGGCGCCGGTCACGGCTCGGCTCCGTCGATGAGGCGCCGCAGTTCGGCGCGCTCGGCCTTCGACAGTCGTGTGTCGGCCGCCAGGTGCACGAGCATCGGCCTCGCCGCGCCGTCGAACACGCGGTCAACGAACTCGCGGACCATCGCGGTGAGCACGCGCCGCTCCGGCTGCGCCGGCCGGTAGCGGAAGGCGCGGCCGTCCGGCTCCTTCAGCAGGTAGCCCTTGGACTCGAGGATGTTCATCATGGTCATCACCGTCGTATAGGCGATGCGGCGGCGCTCGCGCAGCGTCTCGTAAACCTCGCGCACGGTGGCCGCCTTCTTTCCCCACACGACCTTCATGATGGCCAGCTCCTGCCCGGTCAACGTCGGCGATGTCTGCGTCATGACTACTAATTAATTAGTACTTACCGCATCGTTGTCAAGCGCGCCGCGGTCCGGCGCCCTCCAGGGTCACCTACGAAGATCTTCGTTGACTTACGAAGCTGTTCGTAGGTAGGCTCCTTCTCGCATGCCGCCCAGCCTCCCGCCGCGCCCCACCGACGCCGAGCTGGCGATCCTGCGCGTGCTGTGGTCGAAGGGGCCATCCACCGTCCGGCAGGTGCACAGCGTGATTGTCGCCAGCCGCGAGCTGGGCTACACGACGGTGCTCAAGCTGCTGCAGATCATGACGGACAAGGGGCTGACGACCCGCGCCGCCCTCGGGCTGCAGCACGTCTACACGGCACGACGCACGGAGCAGGACACGCAGCGTCAGCTGCTGAAGGACCTGCTCGACCGCGCGTTCGACGGCTCGACCTCGCAGCTCGTCATGCAGGCGCTCGCCTCGACGGCAGCCTCGCCGGACGAACTGCGCGAAATCAAGCGCCTGCTCGCCGCGGCCGGCGCCCCGGGAAAGGAGAAGAAACCGTGACTCCGAGCGCCATCGTCGACGTCACCGTCCGCGCCGTGGGCGCCGCCCTTCTCCACTCGTTGTGGCAGGGGGCGCTCATCGTGATGGTCACGGCGGTGCTCTGGTGGGCCTTGCGTGGAAGCCGGCCGAACGCGCGCTACGCGCTCGGCTGCGCCGCCCTCGCGCTCATCGTCGCCGCCTGGGCGGCCACGGCCTGGCGCACCGCGGTGCAGCTGATCCCCGTAGTGAGCGCCGCGGGCCTGAGCGCCACGGTCGCACCGCTCGGGCCCGCCGGGCCGTTCGATTTCTCGCCCGCGATCCGCACCATTTCCCCGGCCGCGCTCGACCAAGGCGACGTGTCGTGGGCTGGGCGTCTCGACTCGTGGTCGGTCCGCCTCGTGCCGTTGTGGCTCGTGGGCGTCTTCGGTCTCTCGTTCCGGCTGGCGCTCTCGTGGTGGCTGGTGGAGCGCATGCGCCGCGCGGCCAAGACGCCGGTCGCCTCGTGCGTCTCGGATCGCGTGCAGGCGCTGGCGGCGCGGCTGCGCCTCTCGCGTGCCGTGCGCGTGACGCAATCGGCCGCCGTCCAGGTGCCCGCCGTCATCGGGTGGCTGCGGCCGGTCATTCTGCTGCCGGCGAGCGCCCTCGCGGGGTTGAGCGCGCCGCAACTCGACGCCATCATCGCGCACGAGCTCGCCCACGTCCGGCGGCACGACTTCGCGGTGAACCTGCTGCAGACGGCGGCCGAGATCCTGCTCTTCTATCACCCGGCCTGCTGGTGGCTGTCGCGGCGGATTCGTGCCGAGCGCGAGCTGTGCTGCGACGACATCGCGGTGTCGCTGTGCGGCGATCGCCTGCTCTACGCCACCGCCCTCGCCGACCTCGAAGCGCTGCGGGGCGCGCCCGGCCTGGCGCTTGCCGCCACCGACGGACCGCTGCTGCAGCGGGTCCGCCGCCTCGTGTCGCCGTCGCCCGCCGGGCCGCGGACGCCCGGACTCGTGGCGGCGCTCGTGCCGGTGGCCCTGCTGGCGCTCGTCATGACCGGCGCGACGATCACGGCCTCTGCCGCACAGGGCGCGCCGCAGACGGCCACGGCCGCTCGTGACGGCAAGCTTCCCGCCGGCCACGGCATCGTACGGGGACAGATCGTGGACGCGCTGTCCGGGCGTCCCATCGCCGGTGCCGGCTACGAAATCACCGGGCCCGAGGATTCGGCCTCCGGCACGACCGACGACAACGGGCGGTTCGAGACCCGGCCGATCAAGGCCGGCACCTAC
>DASRPM010000222.1:0-9635 GCA_035646375.1 Vicinamibacterales bacterium | reverse complement strand
ACGAGCGGCGCGCCGCTGTTGCCCGGGTTGATGGCGGCGTCGGTTTGAATGAGCGTCACGGGGCCGGCCTTGCGCACGGCGCTGATGATGCCGCGCGTCACCGTGTTCGACAGCACGCCCAGCGCCGAGCCGACCGCAATCACCTCCTCGCCGACGCGTGCGCCGGCGATGGATCCGAGGGTGAGCACCGGCTGACCGGGGTTGGCGTTGTAGACCTGCAGGACGGCGAGGTCGCTGCCGCTCGACACGTTCACGACGCGCGCCGAGTAGATGGCGTCGCCAAGCTGCAGGCGGACGCTGCTCTGCCCGCCGACGACGTGCGCGTTGGTCAGCAGCTTGTCGCGCGCGATGAAGAAGCCGGTGCCGCGGTTCTGCCCGGCCTGCACGAAGGCCACCGCCGGCACGACCCGGCTCACCAGCTCTTCGAGCGGAAGCTTCTCCGGAGGCGTGATCGTGGGTTCGGGGTCGCGAACCGGTTCGGGAACCGGCGGCTCGTCTTCCGCCACTGGTTCTGACTCGGGAATGTCCGGGACATGGACCGCCGTGGTCGCGGCCGGCCGCGCAACCGCGGGTGCGCTGGGGCTGGCGGCGGGTTGCGGCTTCCAGGGATAGAGCGCCAGCGCGGCGCCGACCACCAGGCCGACGGCGAGGAGCGGCAAGCCCGCGGCCCAGGGGCGCGAGGCAGGCGAGTCGGTGCCCTCAGCGGCGTCCACCTTCGCGCTCCGCGCAACGGAGGACGAGGCTGCACTGGGCTGCTCGAATCCGCACCGGCAGGCACGGATGCGGCCAGGCACGCGGCGTCCGCAGGACGGGCAGTCCCAGCCGCTCATCTCCGAAGGGGCGGTGTCCATGTGTCGAAACCGGGACGGTGAGTAGCCGGAAGGGCCGGCCCCGGCTCAACGGTCCTGTTTCGAATTATCGGGAAATCGGCCGCAAATCTTGAGGTACGCCGCAAGGAGCGGGGCCCACCGCGGGTGGTGCTTGCGGTAGAAGGCGAGCTGGCTGCGCCGGTAGGCCTGCTCGGTGGGGCCGGGCGCCGAGGCGCGCGAGGCGCCGCGCGCGTGCACGACCTCGGCCTCGGGCGAGAACCGTACGAGCCGGCCTTGCGCGCGCACCGCGGCACACAGGTCCACGTCCTCCGTGTAGAGGAAGTAGCGCTCGTCGAGCAGCCCCGCACGCTCCAGATCGGCGCGGCGAATCAGCAGGCACGCGCCGCTGACCCAGTCGGGAAACGAGGCCCGCTGGCTGGCGCGCTCCACGCGGGCGGCAACGACAGGCCACTCCTGTTCGTGTCCCCGCGTCAACAGCTTCTGCCGCAGCTCGGCGAGCGGCCCGATCATCGCGCCGTGCGAGAGCTCGACCCGTCCGCTGGCGTCCACGATGCGCGGCCCCGCCACCGCGACGCCGGGCATCGCGTCCAGCACGGCCACGAGACGATCGATCGAGGCCGCCGCGGGGATGGTGTCCGGGTTGAGCAGCAGCACGAGCTCGCCCGCCGTCGCGAGGATCCCCAGGTTGTTGGCGGCGGCGAAGCCGATGTTGCCGCCGGCCTCGAGCAGTCGCACCCGCGGCCCGCGTGACCTCACGAGCGCAACAGTGCCGTCGGCCGACGCGTTGTCGACGACGATGACCTCGTGCGCCGTCGCGGCGGCCGCGGCGGGAACGGCGTCGAGGCAGGCGCCGATGTCGGCCGCCGAGTTGTAGGTGACGACGACGATGGCCAGGCGCGGCATCAGTGGCTAGCCGCCTGCCGCGGCGAGGAGCACCTGCAGCGTGCGCCGTGCCGACTCCTGCCAGGAGTAGCGCTCCAGCACCTGCGGCGCCGCCTCCAGCACCCGGCGGCGCGTGCCGGCGTCGAAGAGCGCCGCGTCGAGCGCGGCCTCGACCAGCGCCGGTTCCGGCGACGTCACGTACACCGCCGCCGGTCCGTAGATCTCGCGGGCGACCTCGGTGTCGAGGACGACGATCGGCACGCCGGCGGCGAGCGCGTCGAGCGGCGTCAGGCCGAAGCCCTCATACTCCGAGAGGAACACGAACACGGAGGCGCGGGCGTAGAGGGCCGCGAGATCCGAATCGCTGACGTAGGCGCGGATCCCGATTCGCGTCTGGTGGCCTGTGTCTCGCGCGAGCGCGTCCAGATCGATCAGCGGCCGGCTGCGGTTGTCTCCCACGATCTCGAGCGTCGCGCTCGGGTGCAGTACCGCCAGGGCTCCGAACGCTGCAATCAGCTCCGGAACGTGGCGGCGCGTAAACACCGATCCCACGTACAGCACCATCGGACCGTCGGCGGGCGCCCCCGGCGCCGCGGCGGGCCACTGCGTCGCACCGGAGTAGACCACGTCGATCTTCGACGGGTCCGTGCCGAAGCAGCGCGCGATCTCGCGCTTCGAAAAATCGGAGACCGTCAGCACGCGGCGGGCACGCCACGCGGCGGCCCGCGTGGTCAGGCGCCGGCGAAGACCTTCACGGGGCGCGAACCACTCTGGGTGGGCGGCAAAGGACACATCGTGGATCGTCACGACCATCGGCATGCCCGGAAAGAGCGGGCCCGAGTAGGCCGGGGCGAACAGCACGTCGGCTCCGGCGGCCGCCGCCAGTCGTGGCAGCGCCCGCTGCTCCCACCACGGACCGCCCCCGGTCGAGACGTGTTGCGAGACCCGAAGGTGCGGCAGGGGAGGCGGCGTCACCGGCGACGTGGCGCACAGCGCGAACTCATGGCCGCGCGCGCCCGGCAGCGCGTCCCACGCCCGCAGCAGCTCCGAGACGTAGCGGCCGACGCCCGTGGGGCGGCCGGACAGCTCGCGGGCGTCGATGGCAATGCGCATTCAGCGCGAGCGAGGCTCCGCCGGCCTCTTGCGGGCGGGCTGCGCCTCGCTCCCGGCAGTGTCTGCCTGCCCGCGCTGTGCGCGGGCGGTTTGTGTGCGGTTCGCCACGGCGGCGTCGTAGGCCCGTCCCAACGCGCGCGCCGCCGCGTCCCAGGTGAAGGCGCGGGCCCGCGTCAGGCCCGCGGCCGCCCGCTCGAGCGCCCAGGCCTCGTCGGTGGCGAGCCGCGACAGGGCGTGGGCGAGCCCATCGGCATCCGCGGGGCCGAAGAGGACAGCGGCGTCGCCCACGACTTCCGGAAGCGCGCCCGCGTTCGAGGCCACCACGGGAATGCCCGCCGACATCGCTTCGAGCGCGGGCAGGCCGAATCCCTCGTCGAGCGACGGCAGCACGAGCGTGCGCGCGCCGGCATAGAGCGCCTCGCGGGCGTCGTCGGCCACGTAGCCGACGTGGCGCACCAGCGCGTCGAGCGGCGGCGTTTTGATGCGATCGAGCCACGCGCGCCCGCCGGGCGCCACGCTGCCGGCAATCCGCAGCGGCGGCACGCGCCCGCCGCGGGCGGCGAGCCGCTCGTAGGCGTCGAGCAGCACGCCAAGGTTCTTGCGCGGCTCGAGCGTGCCGATGAACAGCACGTAGCCGTCGGCGGGCAGGTTCGGCCGCTGCCCGAGCCGCGACCAGGTGCGGGCGCCGGACGAACACACGTGGACCCGATCGGCGTCCACGCCGAGCCGTTCGATCACCTGGCGCCGCGTGTACTGCGACACGGCGATCACGGCGTCGGCACGGCGCGCATGCGAACCGGCCAGCGCGGCGTAGTCGCGGCGGATCTCGGCGGCGGTCCGCTCCGGATGCGACAGGAAGAAGAGGTCGTGCACCGTGACGACGCGCGCGGCGTGCGTGGACGGGATGATCAGCGGGTGCGCGGCGTGGACGACGTCGGCCTTGCCGGCCAGCCATTCGACCGGCGGCCATTGCGCGCGATGCCAGAGCAGGTTCAACACCGCCACCGGCACGCGCCGATCGACGACGCGGGCACGCAGCGCCTCGGAGGTGCCGGGCGCCGGCCGGTCGGCCCACGAGCTGGTGAACACCGCGACATCGTCGGCGGGATGCGATGCGGTGTAGGCTCGCACGAGCTCGTGCATGTATTCACCGACCCCGGTGCGGGCACGCAGCGCCGGGCGGTAGTCCACGAGGACCCGCATCTTCAGCCGGTATGATAGCTTCAGCGCGCTAGCCGCCCGCCCGGAGGGCGGGCAATCAGACACTGCCCCTGGCGAGGCGGAGCCTGCATGCGCCGCGAGGCGGAGCCTCGCTAGCATGACGGAGAGACATGAGAATCGCGGTCGTTGGGACGGGTTACGTCGGCCTTGTGGCCGGTGTGTGCTTCGCGGAGAGCGGGAACGACGTCGTCTGTGTGGACAACGACGCGGCCAAGGTCCGCGCGCTTTCGAAGGGGAAGGTTCCGATCTATGAGCCCGGCCTCGAGGAGCTGCTGCGCCGGAACCGGACCGAAGGGCGCCTGACGTTCACCGCGGCACTGCCCAAGGCCGTTCGCGAGGCAGCCATCGTCTTCATTGCCGTCGGCACGCCGCAGGGCGAGGACGGCTCGGCCGACCTCCAGCACGTGCTCGCCGTGGCCCGGGACGTCGCCAAGGCGATGAACGGCTACAAGGTCATCGTCAACAAGAGCACGGTGCCGGTGGGAACCGCCGAGCGCGTGCGCGAGGTGATCCGGCGCGAGACGACGCACCCCTTCAGCGTCGTCAGCAACCCCGAGTTCCTGAAGCAGGGCGCCGCCATCGACGATTTCATGAAGCCGGACCGCGTGGTCATCGGCGCCGAGGACGATCGCGCGAAGGAGATGATGGTCGAGCTCTACGCGCCCTTCACGCGCACCGACGCGCCCATCATGGTGATGGACTGCGCCAGCGCCGAGCTCGCCAAGTACGCCGCCAACGCCATGCTGGCCACCCGCATTTCGTTCATGAACGAGGTGGCCAACGTCTGCGAGGCGGTCGGCGCCGACGTCGATCAGGTGCGCCGTGCGGTCGGGTCCGATCGGCGCATCGGCTCGTCGTTCCTCTTTCCAGGCGTCGGCTACGGCGGCAGCTGCTTCCCGAAGGACGTCAAGGCGATGATGCGGTTTGCCGAGGATGCCGACTACGACTTCCGGATCCTGAAGGCAGTCGAGAACGTCAATCTCTCCCAGAAGACCCGGCTGGCCGCGAAGATGAAGAAGCACTTCGGCAGCCTGAAGGGGAAGGTGGTGGCGGTCTGGGGCCTGGCCTTCAAGCCCAAGACCGACGACATGCGCGAGGCGCCGTCGATTGCCCTCATCGAGTCGCTGCTGGGTGCCGGCGCCACCGTTCAGGTTTACGATCCCGAGGCGATGGGAGTGGCCAAGAAGCACTTCGGCAACCGCATCACCTACGCGGACGCGAACTACACGGCCCTCAAGGGGGCCGATGCGCTGGCCATCGTCACCGAGTGGAACGAGTTCCGGCGCCCCGACTTCGACCGCATCCGCTCGCTGATGAAGACGCCGGTCATTTTCGACGGGCGCAACCTGTTCGTGCCGGCGCAGATGAAGCAGATCGGATTCACCTACTACTCCATTGGCCGCCGCTGATCCTGCTCACGTGCTCGTGACCGGGGGGGCCGGTTACATCGGCAGCCACGCCGTCAAGGCGCTGCGGGCGGCCGGCTACCGCGTCACCATCTACGACAACCTCTCGGCCGGCCACCGCTGGGCGGCGCTCGGGGCGCCCCTCGTCGAGGGGGACATCCGCGACGTGGATGCCGTGCGCCGGGCGCTGCGCGAGACGGGCGCGTCGGCGGTGATGCACTTTGCCGCGTGGCTGAACGTGAGCGACTCCGTCAGCGACCCGGTCGGCTACTACCGCAACAACGTCATCGGCACGCTGTCCACGCTCGAGGCGATGGCGGCCGAGTCGTGCCGCCGGTTCGTCTTCTCCTCGACCTGCGCCGTCTATGGCGAGCCGGTGGAGACGCCGATCCGCGAGACACACCCGACCGCGCCCATCAACGCCTACGGGCAGACCAAGCTGGCCATCGAACACGCGCTGCCGCACTATGAGCGTGGCTGGGGGCTGCGCTCGATGCGATTGCGCTACTTCAACGCCGCCGGCGCCGATCCGGACGGCGAGCTCGGCGAAGAGCACGACCCCGAGATCCACGCCATCCCGCGCGCGCTCGAAGCGGCGACCGGCGGAGCCGAGTTCAAGATCATGGGCGAGGACTATCCGACCCCGGACGGTACCTGCCTGCGCGATTACATCCACGTGACCGACCTGGCCGATGCCCACGTCCGCGCGCTGCGGCGCCTCGAGTCGGGCGGCGCGTCCCAGTGCTATAACCTGGGCACCGAACGGCCGACGTCGGTGCGGGAGATCGTGGCCGCGGTGGAGCGCGTCACCGGCCGGACCGTCGCCAAATCGATCGCGCCCCGCCGCCCCGGCGATCCCGCCGTCCTCTACGCCTCGGCGCAACGGGCGCGCGAGGAGCTTGGCTGGGTACCGGCGCGGCCCGATATCGAGACCATCGTCGACGACGCGTGGCGCTGGTTTCAGAAGCGTGGGCACGTCGCGGGCGGGCCACGCTGATGTCGCGGCTGCGCGGTCAACTGCACGATCCGCTGCTCTCGGTCGTGATGCCGGTCTTCAACGAGTCGGCGACCATTGCGGAGATCATTCGCCGCGTGCTCGCGGTGCCGCTGCGGATCGAGCTGATCGTGGTGGACGACTGTTCGACGGACGGCACCCGCGACATGCTCGCCACGCTGCAGGCCGAGCACGGCTTCGTGCTGCTGCTGCAGCCGCGGAACCAGGGCAAGGGGGCGGCGCTGCGCCGCGGGTTCGAAGCGGTGACCGGCAACCTCGTGGTCATCCAGGACGCCGACCTGGAGTATTCGCCGGAGGAGTTGCCGCAGCTCATCGAGCTGGTGTGCGACGGGCGGGCCGACGTCGTCTACGGCTCGCGGTTTCTCGGCCGCCACCGGGTGTTCCTCTTCACGCACTACCTGGGCAACCGCGTGCTGACGCTCCTCACCAACGTCCTCTACAACACCATGCTCACGGACATGGAGACCTGCTACAAGGTGATGCGGACGGACGTGCTGCGGTCGATGACGCTCGAGTCGAACGGGTTCGGCATCGAACCGGAGTTGACGGCCAAGATCTTCCGCCGCAAGCTGCGGGTCTACGAGGTGCCGATCTCCTACGATGGCCGCGGGTACGACGAGGGAAAAAAGATTGGCTGGCGAGACGGCGTCGTCGCCGTCTGGGTGCTGCTGAAGTACCGGTTCGGAGAGTGACAGCCTTTCTGCGACTGCTCGAGTACGCCCGGCCCTATCGCGGCCGGCTGGCCGGCGCAGTCGCGGCGATGATCGTCTACGGCATCGCATCGGGCGGCATCGCGTATCTCATCGGGCCCATCTTCGACCAGGTGCTGCCCACCGGGGAGTCGCTCGGCTTCGTGGCCTCGGCCGTGCTCGGCCTGTATCTGGCCAAGGGCGTCGGCGCCTATCTCTCGTCGTATCTCATGACCGACGTGGGGCAGCGCGTGGTGCAGGACCTGCGCAACGCGCTCTTCCGCCACATCCTCCGGCAGTCGGCGGCGTTCTTCTCGAGCCAGACGACTGGGCGCCTGATGTCACGCATCACCAACGACGTCGCGCAGATTCAGAACGCCGTGTCGGAGACGGTGGGCGACCTGATGCGCGAGTCGCTGTCGATCTTCTTCTACGCCGCCGTGCTCTTCTACACCGACGCGCGGCTGGCGGTGGTGTGCCTCACCGGCGCGCCGATGGTCGTCTATCCACTCGTCCGGCTCGGGCAGAGCGTCCGCCGCACGACGCGGCGCAGCCAGGAAGCGCTCGAGCACCTGTCGCACGTGAGCGCCGAGGCCTTCAGCGGCCACCGCATCGTCAAGGCGTTCGGGGCCGAGGGGCGCGAGGCCGACAAGTTCGAGCGGGCGTCCCGCCACCTGTATCGCACCAACATGCGGGTGACGAGCGCGCTCAGCGTGCTGCCGCCGCTCATGGAGTTCATGGGCGGCGTGGCCTTCGTGGGCGCGCTCTGGGTCGGCAGCCAGGAGATCTCCTCCGGCCGGCTGACGCCGGGCGACTTCGTGAGGTTCGTGGCGGCGCTCTTCCTGATGTATTCGCCGGCCAAGAAGTTGAGCCGCGTCAACGCCAACATCCAGCAGGCGCTCGCGGCGTCGGAGCGTATCTTCGGCATCCTCGACACGCACAGCGAGGTGGAGGACCGCTCCGGCGCGCCGCCGGCGCCGCCCTTCGCCCGGGCCATCGAGTTCCGCGACGTGCAGTTCGCTTACGCCGGCGCCGAGGGCGCCACGCTCGACGGGGTGTCGATTACGGTGACGGCGGGGCAGATGGTCGCCATAGTGGGGCGCAGCGGCGCCGGCAAGACCACGCTCGTGAACCTGCTGCCGCGGTTCTACGACGTCACCGGCGGCGCCATCCTGCTCGACGGCATGGACATCCGCGACGTCACCCTGACGTCGCTGCGCGGCCAGATCGGCATCGTGACGCAGGAGACGGTGCTGTTCGACGACTCGATTGCCGCCAACATCGCGTTCGGGCGCCCCGCCGCCACCCGCGCCGACATCGAGGCCGCGGCGCGAGCGGCGCACGCCCACGAGTTCATCGTCGGGCTCGACGACGGCTACGAAACGGCGATCGGCGAGCGGGGCCAGCGCCTGTCGGGCGGGCAGCGCCAGCGCCTGGCCATCGCCCGGGCGCTGCTGCGCGACTCGCCGATCCTCATACTCGACGAGGCCACATCGTCGCTCGACGCCGAGTCGGAGATGCTGGTCCAGGAGGCCCTGTCCACCCTGATGCGGAACCGCACCTCGCTCGTGATCGCGCACCGGCTCTCCACGGTGCGGCGGGCCGACGCCATCGTGGTGCTCGAACAGGGCCGCATCGTGGAAGTGGGCACCCACGACGAGCTGCTCGCGGGCGGCGGCGCGTATGCGAAACTGTACGAGCTGCAGCTGCAGGAAGATCAGCCGGGTCCGGCGACGACATGATCAAATCGATGACGGGGTATGCGTCGCTGACGCACGAGGACGAACGCGCCACGATCGGCGTCACCGTGAAGACGGTGAACCATCGCTTTCTCGACGTCCAGCTCCGCGTCCCACAGAACCTGGCCGAGATCGAGTCGCGGGTGCGCGGGCTGCTGCAGAAGCGGCTGGCCCGCGGTCGCGTCGAGGTCGCCATCACGGTGCAGCTGCGCACCGTCCCGGCGCCGACCGTGGAGCTGAACGAAGACATCGTGAGCGCGCTCGTCGCGGTGATCGAACGCGCCCGCGAGCGCGGCCTCGTGGCCGGCGCGCTGACGCCCGGCGACCTGCTCCGGGTGCCGCAGGCCGTGAGCGTGCGGGAGCGGCCCGCCGAAGCCGACCCCGCCGTCGAAGCGCAGGTAGCCATCAGCGTCGAGGCCGCCCTCGAGCAGGCGCTGGCGGACCTCGACGCCATGCGGGTGCGCGAGGGCGATCACCTGCGCGGCGATCTCGACGGGCGCCGGCGGCTGCTCGGCAAGCTGGTCGATGGCCTCGAGGGGGCCGCGCTCGAGGGGCGCGCCGGCGTCGAGGCGCGGCTGCACGAACGCGTGCGCGAGCTTGGCGCCGAGCTGCCGGTGGACGAGGCGCTCGTGGCGCAGGAGATCGTGCGGACCGCCGCGCGCTCCGACATCACTGAAGAGGTGACGCGTTTCCGCGGGCACCTGCTGCACTGGGGCGCGCTTTCCGACAACGCCGAGCCG
>DASRPM010000221.1:0-6777 GCA_035646375.1 Vicinamibacterales bacterium | reverse complement strand
CGGCGGCTACCGGCGGACCTCACTCACCACGAAGATCTTGACGGAGGCCGGCGAGCGCATCAGCGGATACCTGCTGATGCAGTCGATGATCAACGCCGGCTTCGGCATGTCGATCGGCGTGGGGCTTTTCTTCATCGGCGTGCCCTACGCGCTCCTGTTCGGCGTGCTCGCGGCCGTGCTGCGCTTCGTGCCGTACGTCGGCGCCTGGATCGCGGCCAGCCTCCCGCTCGTGATGAGCCTGGCCGTCTTCGACGGCTGGCGGGAGCCGCTCCTGGTCCTCGGGGTCTTCGCGGCCGTGGAGCTCGTCATCTATCTCGTCATCGAGCCCTTTCTGATCGGCCACAGCGCGGGCGTGTCGCCGCTGGCGCTGCTCATCACGCTGGCGTTCTGGACGTGGCTGTGGGGGCCCATCGGCCTCGTCGTCGGCACGCCGCTGACGGTGTGTCTGCTCACGCTCGGCCGTCACGTGCCCGGCCTGCACTTCCTGGTCGTTCTCTTCGGCGACGAGCCCGTGGTCAGCCCCGACGTCGCGCTCTATCAGCGGTTGCTGAAGGCGGACGACGACGAGGCGCAGCAGGTGCTGACGGAGTACGTGAAGACCCACGACGCCGACGCCGTCTACGACGACGTCCTGATGCCCGCGCTGTGCCGCGTGCGCGCCGATGCCACCCGCAGCGCGATCACGCCGGAGGAGGTGCTCAGCATCACCCGCGGGATCGACCACATCCTCGACGGCATCGACGTCACCGCGCTCCCCGCCGCCGCCGCGCGCGACGCCGGCGGGACCTCGCCGCCACCGCTGACGCTCAACGTGACCGGGTGTGCGGCACGCGACGACGTGGACGAGGCGGCGCTGCGGGTCCTCGCCAGTCGTCTTGCCATCGACGGCGTGGCGGTCGAGGCGCTGCCGCCCGCGTTGCTCGTGGCGGAGGTCGTCCAGCGCGTGAGCGCGGCGCCGCCGCGCGTCGTCGTGGTCGCCACGCTCGCCCCCGGGGGACTCACCCAGTCGCGCCATCTCGTCAAGCGCCTGCGGCTGGCCTTCCCCGAGCTGCCCATCGTCGCTGTGCGCTGGGGGCCGACCGAGGGACTGGACGAGGCGCGCACGCAGCTGCTGGCGGCCGGGGCGACGGAGTTCGCGGCCACGCTGCGCGAGGCGCGCGAGCGCATCCTGCAGTACCGGCAGGTACGCGGCGAGGCGACGCCGTCGCAGGCCGCGTAGCGCTCAGGCGGCGTCGGCGCAGGCGCCGTCCGTGCTCTTGACCACCAGCACCGGACACGGGGCCAGGCGCACGACGCGCTCGGCCACGCTGCCCAGGATCAGCCGATCGAGCCCCGCGCGGCCGTGGGTGCCGACCATGACCAGATCGGCGCTCTCCTCCCTGGCCGTCTGGGCGATGGTCGACGCGGCCGGGCCCGTCCGGAGTAACGCGCGCGCCAGCAGGCCTTCACCACGCGCGCGGCGAGCCCGGCGCTCCAGCGCCGTTTCGATCCAGCCGCGCTGCTCCTCGTAGATCGCCACCACCTGGCCGGCCGTGATCTCAGGATACGCGGGGAGATCCATGTAGACGTGAAGCAGCAGCAGCTCGGCGCCGTGGCGGCGGGCCAGCTGCACCGCGCACGCAAGCGCTTGCTCCGCGGACTCCGCGAAGTCCGTTGCCACCAGGATCCGACGGAACATCACGGCGCGCGACGACGCGGCGGGTACTCGTGGAAGCGCCGGGCGGCGGCGCGGCCGAGCGAGGTCACGACGTGCAGGGCGCCGCCGCTCGCGCGCTGGAGCTCGAGGCCGCGCGCGCTGTCGCCGGCGACGCCGCCGCGCGGCAGCAGGCGGTTGACGAGCGCCAGGGCGGCGACGACCGTCCCCGGGAAAAGGCCGTGCACCCGCGCCAGGATCTGCGCGGGCAGCGAGAGGATCGGCTCCAGCTCGCGACGCTTGAGGGCGCGCACGACGCGTCGCGCTGCGCGCTCGGCGTCCATCGAGATGCCGGGCAGCGTCGAGCCGAGCGCGAACCAGGTGAACTCCGCGGGGGGCTGCCCCTCGAACTCGGCATGCAGGTAGGAGCCCGTCCGCATGAGGCCGGGCACCACCGTCGTGACGTGCACGCCGTCACGCTTCAGCTCGGCCGCGAGCCCCTCGGAGAAGCCCACCACGGCGAACTTCGCGGCCCCGTAGGGCAGCAGGTGCGGAACGCTGACCTTTCCGCCGATGGAGGCGATGTTGACGACCCGCCCGCGGCGGCGGGCGCGCATCCCCGGCAGCGCGGCCAGCGTCGGGTGCACGGTGCCCCAGAAGTTGACGGCGAGCGCGCGCTGGAAATCCTTCACGCCGAGCGCGTCGATGGGCGCCACCTGGATGATGCTGGCGTTGTTGACGAGGATGTCGACGGGCCCCAGGCGGCGTTCCGTCTCCGACACGAGATTGCTCGCGGCCACCGGGTCGGCCACGTCGCAGCGAATGGCGATGACCTCGGCGCCCCGCCGCTCCAGGTCCAGTCGCGCGCGCTCGAGCTCGTCGGGATCGCGCGCACAGATGGCGAGGCGGCAGCCCTCGCGCGCCAGCTCGCGGGCGATCAGGAAGCCGAGGCCACGTGAGCCGCCCGTGATGATCGCGACCGCGCCGAAGAGGTCAGGCTCGGAGCTGAAGAGCCGTCGGGCGGCGGCGAGAGCGCCAGCCGTACCGAGGGCGGCGAGCAGGAAGCGAAGCATGGGCGCTGCCGGGTGCAGCGCCCATGCCACTGACTCGAGCTACGGCGCCAGCCAGGTCTTCATGAACGTGTTGCCGTCGTAGACGGTGAGGCCGGGCTTGAAGCCCCGGACCTTCTTGTCGCGGAAGAAGTAGCCCTCGACCCAGCCGACCGGGACGGCGCCGGTGGTGCCGGTGGTCAGCAGGTACCGCTGCAGCTCGTGATAGAGCTGCCGGCGCTTGTCCTTGTTGGTCTCCTTCGCGGCGCGGTCGATGAGGTCGTCGGCCTTCGGATCCGACAGCTGCGCGTAGTTGCTGCCGGCGTTGGTGTGGTAGACGACATGGAACACGTCGCCCGGATCGATGCCGTCCATGGCGCGGTCCTGCGTCGCGATCATCTGGAAATCCCCCTTGCCGAAGCTCGCATAGCCGGCGGCGCTCTCGTGGGTCTTGAGGGTGCCGCGGATGCCGACCTTGCGGAGCTGGGCGATGACGAGCTGCGCGCGGTCGACGTAGTTGCCGACCTGGCGCACGGCGATCTCGACGTCGACACCATTCGGATGGTGCTTCTTGACGAGCTTCTCGGCCTCGGCGAGATCGGCGTCCTTCGACTGCCGGCAGCCCGGCGTCTTGTTGACCTCCTCGAGCGGCAGCGCGAACTCGCCGACGAGCTTCGGGTCCAGCACCGCGCATGGCACGCCGGCGCCCTCCAGGGCCTTGGCGATCAGCTCCTGCCGGTCGATGGCGAGGAACACGGCCTTGCGCATGTCCGGGTTGTCGAACGGGGCGCGCTTGCTGTTCATGTAGAGAATGAAGATCGTGTTGATGGGCCAGCGGTAGATGTCGACCTCGTCACCGCGCGCCGTCTTGAGCTCGTCGGCCTGGGTCTTCCGCATCGGCGGCCACGCGTCCCAGAGATGCACGCGTCCGGCCTTGGCGGCGGCGATCTGCGTGGGCCCGCCGACGAGGATGTACTGCTTCACGCCGTCGAGGTAGGGGAGGCCCTGAATGAAGTAGTCCTTGTTCTTCTCCCACTCGATGACGGAGCCGCGGTCGTACTTCTTGAACTTGAACGGTCCGGTGCCGATCTGGGCCTCCGGCCGGTTCAGGTCGCCGTACTTCTCGATGATGTGCTTGGCGGCCACGCGGCACCAGGCGGAGGCGATGGCCCCCGTGAAATAGCCGACCGGCGCCTTCAGGGTGAACTGCACGGTGCTGGCGTCCACCGCCTCCACCGAGGCCACCAGCGGCTTCAGCGAGGCGCCGCACTTCGGGCTCTTGAAGTCGGGATTCAGGATGCGGTCGAAGCTGGCCTTGACGTCCGCCGAGCTGAACGGCTGTCCGTCGTGCCACTTCACGCCCTTGCGGAGGTGGAAGGTGTAGGTCTTGCCGTCGGGCGACACCGTCCAGCGCTCGGCGAGGTCGCCGGTGATCTTCGAGGGGTCGTCCGGATCCCAGTGGAGGAGGCCGCTGTACACGCCGGCCGTGGCCTGCTGCACCACCAGCGGCGACTCGGCGTGGATGTCCAGGCGGCCGGGATCGCCGTAGTCGAACCAGTTGAGGATGCCGCCGTAGCGCGGCTTGTCCTGTGCGACCACCGCCGCCGGCACTGCGAGCGCGGCGCAGAGAAGTCCGATCAGCAGCGCACGAGTCTTCATTCCATCTCCTTGGTATCGGAGCGCTGCATCCGCCTCGGCCGTGGGTGGCCTGAGAGCGGAGCGGGCGGCTCCGTTATCCGCGTTTGGCCCCGTTATCCGCGTTTCGCTCCGTTATCCAAGACCGCCGCGCAGGCGCGGATCGGCCAGATCGCGAATCGCATCACCGAGCAGGTTCAGCCCGAACACGGCCAGGCTGATGGCCACGCCCGGGAAGAACACGAGCCACGGCGCGTTCTCCATCGCCTGGGTCCCTGCCGTCAGCATCCCGCCCCACGACGGCTCGTCCGGCGGCGCGCCGGCGCCGATGAAGCTGAGCGAGGCTTCGACCACGATCGCGTAGGACACGTTCGTGGTGACGAGCACGATATACGTGGCCAGGCAGTTGGGCAAGATGTGGCGGACGATCACGCGCGTATGCGAGCAGCCGGCGGCCATGGCCGCCTCGACGAACGGGAACTCCTTCACCGACAGCGCCACCGAGCGGACCGTGCGCGCCGCGGTCGGCACCAGCAGCAGGAGGAGCGCGAGCACCACGTTGTTCACCGACTGGCCCAGCGCCGCCATGAGGGCGAGGGCCAGGATGATCGGCGGCAGCGCCATCAGCGAGTCGACGACGCGCTGGCTGCCCGAGTCCGGCGCCCCGCCGATGTAGGCGGTCACCACGCCCCACAGCGCGCCGAGGGTCACGCCGATGAGCACCGAGGTGAGGCCCACGTAGAGCGAGAGCCGCGCGCCCCACACGACGCGGCTCAGCACGTCGCGCCCGATCTGGTCGGTGCCCATCGGGAAATCTGCGCTCGGCGGCAGGTAGGGCGCGAAGCCCGTCTCCTTCGGCCCGTGCGGCGCCAGCTGGGGGGCGAAGAGAGCGACCGCGACCAGCACGACGACGATGACGCCGCCGATGGCGCCGAGCGGCTGGCGTTGCACGAAGCGCGCGACGGCTCCAGGCGGCGGTGGCTTCATGCGTAGCGGATGCGCGGGTCGAGCCAGCCGTACAGCAGGTCGACCGCGAGATTGACGGCGAGGAAGATCAGCGCCATCACGAAGATGATCGCCTGCACGGTCGGGTAGTCGCGGTAGGACACCGCCTGCACGAGGGCGAGGCCCATGCCCGGCACCGCGAAGATGATCTCCATGATGACGACGCCGCCCAGCAGCCGTCCGCCCCACCAGCCGATGAACGTCACCACCGGCAAGAGCGAGTTGCGCAGCGCGTGGCGGTACATGACGCCGCCCTCGCCGAGGCCCTTGGCGCGCGCCGTCCGCACGTAGTCCTCACGGACCACCTCCAGCATCTGCGAGCGCGTGAGCCGCATGATCGGCGCGCTGATGTAGTACGCCTGCGCCAGCGCCGGAAAGATGAGCTGCTTGAGATTCTCGAGCGGCGCCTCCGCCAGCGACACGTACTCGAGCGGCGGCAGCCAGCGGAACACGCGCACGAGCAGGTAGAGGATCAGCACGCCGGTGAAGAAGATCGGCAGGCTGAGGCCGCTGATGCTGAGCACGCGGACGAGATAGTCGAGCCAGGTGTTCTGCCGCACGGCGGACACGACGCCGAGCGGGATGGACCAGAGCGCGGCCAGCAGCAGCGTGATCGCGGCCAGCTCCATCGAGCGCGGGAAGCGCTCGGCCAGAATCTCGTTCACCGGCCGTCGCTGGCTGTAGGAGTAGCCGAAGTCGCCGCGGACGGCTCCGCCCAGCCACGCCAGGAACTGCGTGGCCACCGGACGATCGAGGCCGAGCTCGCGGCGGATCTGCTCGATCTGGCGCTTCTGCACGGCACTCGACTCCGAGCCCGTCTGGTAGACGAGAATCTCGGCGATGTCGCCGGGGACCAGACGCATCAGGACGAAGATCAGCAGGGAGGCACCGAAGAGCGTCGGCACGAACAGCAGCAGCCGTCGTGCGATGTAGGTCCGCACGGATCAGCGCAGGCGGCGCAGAAACGCGGCGATGGCACGTCCGATCTCGGCCGGCGAGTCCTCCTGGACGAAGTGGCTGCCCCGCACGGTCACTTCCTGCTGCTTCTGCCACCGCCGGCAGAATTCGCGCTGCCGCCCGGTGAGAATCGAGCCGGGGTCGGCGTTGATGAAGAGCTTCGGCACCAGGCTCTTGCTGTGCCAGGCGCCGTAGGCCTCCACCACGGCGGCCACGTCCGCCGGCTCGCCGTCGATGGGAATCTCGCGCGGCCACGTCAGCGTCGGACGGCGTGACTCGCCCGGCTGACGGAACGGCGCACGGTACTGCTCCATCTCCTCGTACGTGAGCTTGCGCAGCACGCTGCCGGGGAGGATCCGCTCCACGAAGACGTTCTTCTGGAGGATCATCTCCTCGCCGGCGCTCGAGCGGAGCCCCTGGAAGATCTTCCGCGCCGCCTCCGGCCAGTCGTCCCAGGTCACCGGCTGCACGATGGCCTCCATGTAGACGAGCGCGCGC
>DASRPM010000220.1:0-8813 GCA_035646375.1 Vicinamibacterales bacterium | reverse complement strand
CCGGCCGGGCCGCGTCTCTACGGCGGCACCGAGCTCACGCCGGAAGGGGAGAAGGCGGCCGCGGCGTTCAAGCGCGAGGACAACCCGCGTTTCAGCTGCTTGACGACGAGCATCCTGTTCGACTGGACGTTCGACGGTCCGGTGAACCGCATCACGCAGAACAAGGACACGGTGGTCATCGAGTACGGTCAACTGAACCTGAAGCGGACGGTCTACATGAACCAGAAGACGCACCCGGCCAACGTGAGGCCGACGCGCGCGGGCCATTCGATCGGGCACTGGGAAGGCGACACGCTGGTGGTGGACACCGTGGGCTTCCAGCCTGGGGTGCTCAACGCGCCGGTCCGTCACAGCGACAAGCTGCACGTCGTCGAGCGATTCACCTACGATGCCACGGCCCAGACCTTGACCCGGACCTACGCGGCGGAGGATCCGGTCTATCTGAAGGGGCAGTACACCGGCCGCGACGTGATCGGCATCGCCGACCAGCCGTACGCGAAGGACGACTGCAAGGAGCAGGGCTTCATCAACTACTCCAAGCAGGTTCAGCGCTGATCAGCCGCCGCGTGAGACTGCGCGGCGCCGCGGACTAGTTCGCGGCCGTCGCCGGCGGGCTGCCGCCAATCTCGAGGAAATCGGGCGTGCCTACACTGGCACGCCCGATGCCGCTCTCCTGTGCAAGAGGAGAGTCATGTCCCGCATTCTCGTGGTCTACGGCACAACCGAGGGGCATACCGCCAAGGTGGCGGGCGCCATCGCCGAAACACTTCATCGCATCGCCGTCGTGGACGTCGCCGCCGCGGACGACGGCGCACCGGCTCCAGACGGCTACGACGCCGTCATCGTGGCGGCCTCCGTCCACATGGGCCGCTATCAACATCCGGTCGAGAAGTGGGTGCGCGTTCACGCGGCCGCGCTTTCAACCAAGCCGGCGGCGTTCGTGTCGGTGTGCCTGGGCGTGCTGCAGAGAGACCCGAAGGTCCAGCAGGATCTGCAGGCGATTCTCGACCGGTTCGTCGCCACGACCGGCTGGCGCCCGACAGTCGTGAAGTTCGTCGCCGGCGCCCTGCCGTACACACGCTACGGCTGGGTGCAGCGGCTCGTCATGAAGCGGATCGTCGCGAAGGCGGGCGGGGATACCGACACACACCGCGACTACGAGTACACGGACTGGAACGACCTGCGGCATTTTGCCACCGACTTCGGTCTGCGCCTGCCGGCTCCGCCGTCCGCCGGCGGCGTCTAGCGCCCTGAGCTGCTAGCCGCTCGAGCCGGGCCGCCCGTCGTTGTAATAGGCCGGCAGATCCGGTTTCGTGTCGCGCAGAATCTCGAGGACCGCTCTGCGGTCGCTCTCCGACAGCCGCTCATGGCGAGCGTCCTTCGTCGCGCCGGACAGCACCGCCCAGAGCCGCGCGTAGATTGCCTGCGTCGCGGCCGGCGGCAGCGCCTCGAACGGCGCCGAGTAGATCAGGTAGCTGCACGGATACCGCATCAACCGCCTGCGCAGGTCCAGATCGCGCAGCGAACGGCCGCGCGAGTCACGCGGACCGGCTGCCGAGAACACGCGGGCAAACGGCGAGGCTTCGCCGACCGGACCTGGAAGCGGCCGCTCGTCCACGAACAGGAGATAGTCCACGAGCTCGTTGACGATGACGTCGAGCGGCCGACCGGCATCGGCGCCCACGCGTGCTTCCCAGCCCACGCGCGTGAGCAGGTTGAGCATCCGCGCCTGATGCTCCATCATTAGCAGCGCCACGACGTCGCTGTGCGGCGACGCGTAGCCGGCCGGATCGAAGCGGCCGTCGAGCGAGGTGACGTGAATCGACGACGGCGTCACGGCGTCCTCGATGACGCCGCCGGCGGCCACGAGCGCGTTGCCCAGGTGCCGTGGCAGCTGGTGACGCCCGGTGACGAACCATCCGCCCCAGCGCTGGTCGAAAGGCGAGCGGTGGTCGATGCTGTAGGCCGGCACGTAGAGCACCGATCCGTCGGCCGCTGGCACCACGCTGCCGACGAACGTGCCGGGCACGTCGAGCGTGGCCTCCCACGTGTGGCACTGCACGCAGATGACCTGTCGCGTGAAACGGGGGGGCGCGCCGGCGCGCTGATCGAGCGTGTAGAAGATCGTGCCCTGCGTGGGGTCGTGCGCCGCGAACTCGAGCACGTCGCCGCCGCGCACCCACCCCACCGACACCGTGTCGTTGAAGTAGAGAGCCCGCGGGTTGGCGGGTCCGATGCGCGGCGCCTGGAAGCTGGTTTTCGAGTAGACGAGCATCTGCGACTCGACGGGCACGCGCAACTCCGCAAGGACGGAGCGCAGGTAGCCGCTCACGGGATCGAGCGTGAGCGCCGCCTCGCCGCGGGCGAGGCGCGCGTCCAGGCGCGCCACCGGGTCCGACACGGGCCTCGTCTGGTAGCCGATTGCGGGATGGTTGCGGAGCGCGACCGGCGACAGCAGCGCCTGTCCAGAGCTCAGGACGGACGCGGCCACCCATGCCACGCCGGCGGCGGCAAGCCAGGGCTTCGGTGTGGATGGCATCGCGTCTGTCGAGAGCGAACGGCGTACCGCGCGCAACCAGCCTGGAACAGGCGTGTTCGACGGGACTTGTCGCGTGAGGGAACGCCCTCGCGGGGAAAGTTCCGCAGCATCCGTGAATTCCTTCGTGTCGTGGCCGTGGAGGAGACGTAGTTGGGGACAATAGAGGTGAGCCGTGACGTTCCTTCCGGGTTTCGAGCGCCGCGCCATCCAGACCGACGGCGCCACTATTCACACTGTGTGGGGCGGCAGCGGTCCGCCGCTGCTGCTCCTGCACGGGTCGCCGCAGACGCACGTCATGTGGCACAAGGTGGCGCCGCGCCTGGCCGAGTCGTTCACCGTGGTGATGACCGACCTGCGCGGCTACGGCGACAGCAGCAAACCGGCCGGCGGCGGCACGCACGAGGCCTATTCGAAGCGCGCGATGGCGAACGACCAGGTGCAGGTGATGCGAGCGCTCGGTTTCGACCGCTTCGCGGTGGCGGGCCACGATCGCGGCGCGCGCGTGACCTGGCGGCTGGCGGTGGAGCGGCCCGAGGTGGTGACGCGCGCGGCCGTGCTCGACATCGTGCCGCTGCCGTACTCGATGATGTCGCAGTCGTTCGCCACCGAGTACTACCACTGGTTCTTCCTCATCCAGCCGGCGCCGCTGCCCGAGACGCTGATCGGCAACAGCGCCGAGTTCTACGTGGGCGGGCGCTGCCGCGAGCGCGACGGCATCACGCCGGAGGCGCTGGCGGAGTACGTGCGGTGCTACACGCCGGAAGCGATTCACGGGAACTGCGAGGACTATCGCGCCGGAGCGACGATCGACGTCGAGCACGCGGCGGCCGACGGCGACCGTCTGGTGGAGTGCCCGCTGCTGGTGCTGTGGGGCGAGCGGGGGACTGTCGGCCGGTTGTACGACGTGATGGGCGTGTGGCGCCGTCACGCGCGTGACGTGCGTGGACACGCGCTGCCCGGCCGCCATTTCATCGCCGAGGAGCTCCCTGACGCAACGTTCGACGCGCTGCAGACCTTCTTCTCGGCCCGCTGAGGCGCGGGCGCTGTGCGATATCGAGCGGACCTGCGTTATACTCTTCGAGCGTCTTCGAGAGAGTCCCATGAAGCTCATTGCGATCAACGGCACGTGCGTGAATACGAAAGGCTTTCGGGCCGTCGTGTTCCTGACGGCCGACTGGTCGCATCGACCGCTTCGACCTCGATCCGGATGACGTAACCCCTGATACAGAAGTAGCAGAGGTTTCAAGCTTCAAAGGGCCATCATCCGGCAAGGGTGATGGCCCTTTTTCATTTCCGGCACATCTGACGATGTGCCCCTACAAAGCAGGAGGTGTGTGGTGTCTCGCGGATCGCGCTGGGTGACGTTCGACTGTTACGGAACGCTCGTGGACTGGGACGGAGGGCTTGGCACCCTGCTGGCGCCGATTGCCGGTGAGCGGGCGTCCGAGGTGGTTCAGGCGTTTGCCGGCTGCCAGCTCGAGCTCGAAAAGCAGGGCCCGGGCCGGTCGCACAAGCAGGTGCTGAAAGCGGCGCTGCTGTGCGCGGCCGGCGAGCGCGGCGTCCGCCTGACGGACGCCGATGCCCGGACGCTGACGCGTTCGTGGAGCGCGCTGCGGCCGTTTGCCGACGTCGAGGCGATGCTGGCGGCGCTGCGCGCGCGCGGCTACCGTCTGGGCGTGCTCACCAACGCGGACGACGATCTGTTCGAGATCACTCACCGGTCCTTCGCGGCGCCGTTCAACCTGTTCGTCACCGCGGAGCGGGTGCGGGGCTACAAGCCCGAGCCGTGGCTCTTCCGCGCCTTCGAGCGGATGACCGGGGTCGAGCGCGGCGACTGGGTACACGTCGGCAGCGACTGGTACCACGACATCGCGCCGGCGCGGGCGCTCGGCGTCGCGCCCGTGTGGCTCGATCGCGACCGCGGGAACGTGTCGTCGTCCGGCACCGCGCTCCACGCCGCAACCGGTGTGGATGTCGTGCGCGCCATCGACCGGCACTTCAACTAAGGCGGGTAGGGCGAGTAGGGCGGGTGGGGCGGGTGACGCGCCCACCCGCCGTACCGCGCGAAGCGCGGCCCAACCCGCCCTAGAATGTGCCCGTGCTGAACCTCTATTGGTTTCTCGCGGCGGCCGCCGGCGCCGGGCTGGCGGCGCAGGCCGGCGTCAACACGCAGCTCCGCGCCGCGACCGGCAGCGCGCTGTGGACCTCGCTGATTTCCGCCTCGCTCACGGTCGTGCTGCTGGCAGCCGCCCTGCTCGTGCAGCGCGACAGCCTGGTCACCGACGGCTACGGGCGCTACCCCTGGTGGATCTGGACCGGCGGCATAGCCGGCGCGTCCTACGTCCTCGCGGTGGTCGCGTTGGCGCGTCCGCTCGGCGTGGCCACGCTCTTTGCCGCAGTCATCGTCGGCCAGCTCGCGGCCGGCCTCGTCATCGACCACTTCGGCTGGTTCAACGTGCCGGTGCACCGCGTGTCGCCCGAGCGGCTCATCGGTGCAGCGCTGCTCGTCGGCGGTATGGCGCTCATCCGCTGGCGCTAATCCCCCAAGGCCTGAGGTCCAAGGCCCAAGGTCTCAGTGGGCGTCGATGATTTCGCGAATCTTCCGGAGCAGCGTCTCGGTGGCGAACGGCTTCTGCACGAACGTCACGCCGGGCTCGAGAATGCCGTGGTCCACGACGGCGCTGTCGGTGTAGCCCGACATGTAGACCACCCTCAAGTGCGGGCGCGTGGCGCGAATCACCTCGGCGACACGCCGCCCGCCCATGCCCGGCATCACCACGTCGGTGAGCATGACGTCGATCGCGAGCTCGGGCTGCCGCCCCTTGACGATCGCGTCAGGGCCGTTGGCGGCTTCGATCACCGTGTAGCCGCGCCGCCGTAGCGTTTCGCAGATGACCGATCGCGCTTCGATCTGGTCCTCGACCACGAGCACCGTCTCGGTGCCCGAGAGCGACGCGGGCGACCTCGCGACGACCACCGGCGCGGTGATCTCCTCGGTGGTGACAGGCAGATACACTTTGAACGTCGAGCCCTGGCCGAGCTCGCTATACACCCAGATCGACCCGCGGCTCTGCGTGACGATTCCGTAGACGGTGGCGAGTCCGAGCCCGGTGCCGCGGCCCGGCTCCTTGGTGGTGAAGAACGGCTCGAACAGCCGCTGCTGCGTGGCGTCGTCCATGCCGGTGCCGGTGTCGGTGACCGCCACCATCACGTGGGGCCCCACGGCGGCGCCGGCATGCTGCGCCACGTAGTCCTCGTCGAGCACCACGTTGTCGGTCTCGATGGTCAGCTTGCCCCCGTACGGCATCGCGTCGCGCGCGTTCACGGCGAGGTTGAGCACGACCTGCTCGATCTGTCCGGGGTCGGCGCTGACCCGGCCGAGCGGCGTGGCGAGCTTCATCGTGAGGTCGACGTCCTCGCCGATGATGCGCTGCAGCAACGCGTCGACGCGCGTGAGTACCTTGTTCAGATCGAGCGTCTGCGGCTGCAGGATCTGCCGGCGGCTGAAGGCCAGCAGCTGCCGCGTCAGGCTCTCGGCGCTCTGCCCGGCGGCCCGGATCTCCTTCAGGTCGTCGGCCGACGGATGATCGGGGCCGAGATCCTGGAGCACGAGCTCGCTGTAGCCCAGGATGGCGGTGAGCAGGTTGTTGAAATCGTGGGCCACGCCGCCCGCCAGACGACCCACCGCCTCCATCTTCTGGGCCTGGAGCAGCTGCTCCTCGGTGCGCCGCAGATCCGTGATGTCCTCGACGAGGCCCACCTCGCGATACAGCTCGCGGTTGGCGTTGTAGACGGGGAAGGCGCGGGCCCGCACCCAGCGAATCGTGCCATCGGGGCGCACCACGCGGAAGTTGCGCGAGATCGCCTCGCCTCTGTCGATTGCCTGCCGCGTTTCGCCCACGACGCCTGCGTCGTCGGGATGAATCGCCTGCACCCAGGCCATGGGATTGCGATACGCCTCTTCGAGCGGCCGTCCCCAGATCTCTTCCCACATCCGGCTCAGATACAGCGGGCGGAAGCCGTCGAGCTCGATGATGATGAAGGCCTCCTTGATGTTCTCGGCAATCTGGCGGAACCGCTCCTCGCTCGTGCGCAGCCCCTGCTCGGCCCGCTTGCGATCCGTCATGTCCACCATGGTCGCGAGGGTGGCCTGGCCGCCCTCCCACGCGATCGACGAGGCCATGCAGTCCAGCGCGACGACGGATCCGTTGCGCCGCAGCATTTTGAGCTCGAAGTTGTTCGGCGCCGGCCGGCCCTCCCGGCGCGCCTTCTGATAGGCCCGCGCCATCTCCCGATCGTCCAGCGCGATGTACTGCCAGATCGGCTGGCCGGTCAGTTCGTCGGGCCGCTCGACGCCGAGCATCGTGGCCAGGGCGGGGTTGGCCAGCTTGATCACCCCGTCCACGTGGATGATGACGCCCTGAATGGAGCCATCGATCAGGTTCCGGTACAGCGCCTCGCTGCGGCGGATGGCCTCGTCGGACGCGTGCCGCTCGACGGCGTATCGGATCGAGCGATAGAGCAGGGGCCCGTCCACCTCGGCTTTGACGAGATAGTCCTGCGCGCCTTCGCGCACCGCCCGCGCGGCCACTTCCTCGTCGGCGAGGCCGGTGAGCACCACGATGGGCGCGTGCAGCGCTTCGGCGCGCGCCCGCAGGAACGTGTTCATCCCCTCGCTGTCGGGCAGGTTCAGATCGAGGAGGATGGCGCTGAAGCCTCCCGTGCGCAGGAACTCCAGCGCGTCGCGCAGCCGGGAGGCGTGCGTGAGCTCGACGGGCCGGTGCGAGTCCTTCAGCATTTCCCGCACGAGGCGCGCGTCGGCCAGGTTGTCCTCGACGAGGAGGACCTTGAGCTCGGTGGCGCCTGCTCCGTTCGTGCCCGCTTTCTCGGTCGTCATGGACGCGTCAGTTTCGCGGTGTTCAACCAGAACTGTTCGATCGAACGAAAGACCTGGAAGAAGTGCTCGATCTCCACCGGCTTGGTCACGAACGCGTTGGCACCCAGCCGGTAACTCTGGACGACATCCTGCTCGGCCTGCGACGTGGTCAGGATGACGACCGGGATGTGGCGCAGCGCCTCGTCCTGTTTGATCTGCTGCAGCACCTCGCGACCGTCCTTCCGCGGCAGGTTCAGATCCAGCAGGACCAGGTCGGGACGCGGTACCGCGCCGCTCCCGTCCCTGAGCATGTGCAGCGCCTCGACGCCGTCGCGCGCCACATGGAGACGGTTGGACACGCGGGCCTCCTTCAGCGCCTCCATCGTGAGCCGCACGTCGGCCGCATTGTCCTCGACCAGCAGAATCTCGATGGGTGGCCTCGCCAGCGCCATGTCACCTCACTCCATGACCGCCGGAAGGGTGAACGAGAACCGTGCGCCGCTGCCGGGCGCCGACTCGACCCAGATCCGCCCGCCGTGCCGTTCCACGATTTTCTTGCAGATCGCCAGCCCCACGCCGGTGCCGGCATACTCCTCTCGCGAGTGCAGGCGCTGAAAGATGACGAAGATGCGCTCGAAGTACTCCGGCGCGATGCCGATGCCGTTGTCCTGCACGCTGATCGTCCACATCCGCCCGCTGCGCTCGGCGCTGACGCGGACGCGGGGCGCGTCGGTGCCGCGGAATTTCAGCGCGTTGCCAATCAGGTTCGTGAGGAGCTGCGCCAGCTGGCCCGCGTCGGCGGCGACCATCGGCAGCGGATCGGCTGTCACCGTGGCGTGCGATTCCTCGAGCGCGGCGTGCAGGCTGGCGAGCGTGTTCTCGAAGACCGCATGCATGCCGGTGGGCACGAGCGGCGCGCCGCGCGTGCCCACGCGTGAGAAGGCCAGCAGGTCTTCGATGAGATGCTGCATCCGCCGGACGCCGCCGACCGCGAAGTCGATGAAGTCCACGGCGTCGGCGTCGAGCTGGTTGCGATAGCGGCGCGAGAGCAGCTGAACGTAGCTGGCCACGGTGCGCAGCGGCTCCTGGAGGTCGTGCGACGCCACGTACGCGAAGCGCTCGAGCTCCTCGTTGGAGCGCCGCAGTTCTTCCTCCGCCTGCTTGCGCGGCCCGATGTCGATCACCGACGCCAGCACGAAGAACCCCTCCTCGGCTTCGATCGGGTTGAGCCCGATCTCGACGGGGATCTCGCTGCCGTCCTTGTGCACGCCGAAGAGGTCGCGCCCGGCGCCCATCGCCCGGGTCTGCGGATTGAGCAGGAACTCCTGCCGCATGGCGGGGTGGTTCTGCCGGAGTCGCTGCGGGACCAGCAGCTCGATCGACCGTCCGACCAGCTCG
>DASRPM010000219.1:0-13201 GCA_035646375.1 Vicinamibacterales bacterium | reverse complement strand
TGCGCGCCGCCGGATGGGCGCCGCAGGTGCCGTTCGATCGCGGCCTGCAGCAGACCGTCGAGTGGTATCGCGACAACCAGTGGTGGTGGCGGCCGATCAAGGAGCAGGACGCGGCATTCAAGGCGTACTACCAGACGCAGTACGGCGCCCGGCGGTAACCACGTGGCTGGCGCAGCAAGCCCAGAAGGACCGGTTCTCATCACCGGCGCCGCCGGTTTCGCCGGCAGCCATCTCGCCGATCTCCTCGCCGCCACGCCGCGGCTCGTCTGCTGGTCGCGGGAAGCGCCGGCGCCGGGTCTCGTGCCATCGGCACACTGGCAGCAGATCGATCTCCTCGACCGCGACCACGTGCGCGCCGCGGTACGGACGCTGCGGCCGGCGCAGATCTATCACCTCGCGGGCGTGCCCCACGTCGGCGGGTCGTGGGAGGCCACCTCGCCGACCCTCGCGGGCAACGTGCTCGCGACGCACTATCTCTTCGATGCGCTGCGGCGCGCCGGTGTGCGGGCGCGAGTGCTCGTCACCGCGTCGGCCACGGTGTATGCCCCTTCGGATCGCCCGATTGCCGAGGACGGCGCCATTGCGCCCGGCAGCCCCTATGCGTTGAGCAAGCTGGCGCAGGAGATGCGCTCGCTGCGCGCGACCGTGGAGGACGGCCTCGACGTGGTGGTGGTGCGCGCGTTCAATCACACCGGGCCGCGGCAGACGCCGGCGTTTGCCGCGCCGAGCTTCGCGCGTCAGATTGCGGCGATCGAGCGCGGCGAACAGGGGCCCGTGATCAAGGCCGGCAACCTCACCCCGCGCCGCGACCTGTCCGACGTGCGCGACGTCGTACGCGCGTACGTGGCGCTGATGCAGCGCGGCGCCGGCGGGGCGATCTACAACGTGGCGTCCGGCGTCGGGCGCCCGATTGGCGACATCCTCCACGCCCTGGTCGCGCGCGCGCGCGTGAAGGTCACTGTCGAAACCGACCCGGCGCTGCTGCGCCCGAACGATACCGCCGCGCTCGTCGGCGACTGCAGCCGCCTGCAGCGCGATACGGGGTGGACTCCGCGGATCCCGTTCGAGCAGATGCTCGACGATCTGCTGGAGTATTGGAGGCTTAGGGCTTAGGGCTTAGGGGTTAGGGCTTAAGGCTTAAGCCAAACAGGCTTGAGCCCTGGGCCGCCTGAAGGCGGCCCCCACGTCGTTAACGCGTGGAGAAGCTTGGTGGGCCTGGTCACAATGGGATGAAGGATACCCAGGTGCCATCGGGACCCAGGATTTCATTGGGCGTGAAACGGCTCTTGTATTCGAGGGAACGGCAGCCTTTGACGTAGTAGCCCAGGTACACCCACGGCAGTCCCCGCCGCCGCGCCTCTTCGATGATCGACAGGACGTTGAACGTCCCGAGCGAGCGGTGGCGCTCGTCCGGATCGTAGAAGAAATAGATCGCCGACAGCCCCTCGGACAGCGCGTCCACGTAGCCGATGCCCACCAGCCGCCCGTTCACGGAATATCGCCACTCCTCGATGGGAAACGGGTTCGGAAAGAAGCCGTCGAGACCGTGCACGTCGGGCGCCGGCCAGCCCTTCGCGGTCTCCTGATAGCGGTGGAACTTCTCGTAGAGCGCGCGTGCATCCGGCGACGGCGATGGCGCGCCGATCGCGAGACTGACAGTGCCGGCGTTGGTCTTCCAGATGCGGCGTTGCGTGCGGTGCGGCTGGAACGACGCCGGCGGCACGCGCAGCGACTGGCACTGGCGGCACGAGCGGCACGCGGGGCGAAACACCACGTGACCGAAGCGCCGCCAGCCGCGCCGCAGCAGCTCGAGGTACTCGCCGGACGTCATCCGCTCGACCTGCAGATACTCCAGCCGCGCGGTCTCGCCGGGCAGGTATTCGCAGCGAGCGGGCGGCGACACGAACCTCAGGCTCGCCTCCACATCGGAATTGTACGTGCTAGACTCGGGCAGCGAACATACGGCGAATCAAGGCCGATTCCTGTGAAAACCGAGCCTCTGCTCTTCGATCTCGGGCCGCCGACGACGCGCCGCGTGGCGGATCTCGTCAAGGACGGCGGCGTGGCCGCGCTCACCGAAGCCGACCGCCGGGCCGACGCCGCCACGTATCAGGAGGTTCGCTGCCGATCCGCCCTCAACCACGTGAAGGGCATGCGGTACTTCGACTGGACGCTGAACCCGTACCGCGGATGCACGCACGGGTGCCACTACTGCTACGCGCGCCGCTATCATGCGCAGTTCGAGCTCGGCGCCGGAGACGACTTCGCGTCGGTGATCCTGGTGAAGACCAACTTCGTGGAGGTGCTGCGCAAGGAGCTGGCGCGCCCGGCGTGGACGCGCGACGTGATCGGCCTCGGCACCGCCACGGATTGCTACCAGCCGATCGAAGGGCACTACAAGCTGACGCGGCGGACGCTCGAGGCGCTGATCGAGTTCCGCAGCCCCGCGGGCGTCATCACCAAGGGGCCGATGATCGTGCGCGACAAGGATCTGCTGGCGACGCTCTGCGAGATCGAGGGCTCGAGCGTGGTGGTGAGCGTGCCGTGCAGCGACGAGGAGGTGACGGCCAGGCTCGAACCCGGCACGGCGTCGCCCCGCCAGCGCTTGCGCGCGGTGCGCGAGCTGCTCGATGCCGGCGTCAACGCCGGCGTCCTCATGAGCCCGATCGTGCCCGGCATCTCGTCGAAGCCCCGGTTGATCGAGAAGACGATCACGGACGCGGCCGCCGCCGGCGTGCCGATCGTGGGCTCGAACGTGATGCACCTTCAGGGCGGCACGCGCGAGCACTTCACCGCGTGGCTGTCGCGCGAGTTTCCCCACCTCGTGGCGGGCTACGGCGAGTTGTACAAACGGGACTACGCGCCGGCCTCGTATTGCGACGAGGTCAAGAAGGTGGTTTCAGCGCTGCGTACAAAGCACGGACCGAACTCCCGTGATATCCGGGCAGTCCGGTCCGGCCGTTCGACTTCAGAGACCTATGTGACCTCTGAATCGAATTCCTAGGCTGACTTCTTCGCCAGCCGCGGCGTCATCGGCTCCACGACGATGGCCCCGTCCTCCACCCTGGCGCGGAAGCTCGAGGCTTCCTTCCACTTCTGGCTCAAGGGGAGCTTGATGCGATCGTCGATCACGCGCTTCAGGAAGCGCGCGCCGTTGGCCATGCTGTACCCCTCGACCACGAGCGCGTCCACCACCGGCGGCTCCACCGTCAGGGCCTTGCCGGCGCGGCGCAGCGTTGCAGCCACCTCGCCGAGGTATTTCTCGGTGATCGACCGCACTTGGTCCTGCGTCAACGGATCGAACACCACCACCTGATCGATGCGGTTGCGGAACTCCGGGCTGAAGCGCCGCTCCAGCTCGCGGTGAATCTCGTTCCGCACCTGCGTCGTGGCCACCTGGCCCGAGCGGAAGCCGAGGCTGTTTTCCAGCTTGCGGAAGTGCTCGGAGCCCGCGTTCGAGGTCATGATGACGATGGCGTCCGACAGGTAGACGCGCTTGCCGCGCCCATCGGTGAGCCAGCCCTCGTCGAACGCCTGCAGGAACAGGTTCAACAGCGTCGGGCTCGCCTTCTCGACCTCGTCGAGCAGCACCACCGAGCACGGGTTGTCGCGCAGCTGATTGGTCAGGATGCCGCCGCGCTCGCTGCCGACGATGCCGCGCGGCATGCCAATCAGCTTGTCCACGGACAGTCCACCGTCCTGATACTCGGACATGTCCACGCGGATCATCTTCTTCTCGTCGCCGAACAGGAACTCGGCCACCGCCTTGGCCAGCTCGGTCTTGCCCACGCCGGTCGGACCGAGGAACAGGAGGACGCCGTCGGGACGATCGAAGCCGTCCTTGAGCGGACCCTTGTTGAGCACCAGCCGGCGCGCCACGGCCTCGACCGCCTTCTCCTGCCCGATCACCCGCTTGCCGAGCTGCTGCTCGATGCCCTTGAGCCGATCGCCGACGTCGCGGAACACCATGTCCTTGGGAATGCCGGTGGTGTGCGACACCACGTCCACCACGTCGGCCGCAGTCACTTCCCAGCGCTTGTCGATCTCGGTCCGCACCGACGCGGTGTCGAGCCAGCCGATCACCTTGTCGGGCAGCCGCAGGTGACGTTCGTAGCGCGGCGACAGGTCGAGCGCGGCGTCGATCGCCTCGTCGAGCATCCGCACGGAATACAGGCGCTCGAGCCGCGGCTTGAGATTGCTCAGGATGCGCCGGGTTTCCTCGACGGTCGGCTCCGGCACGTTGACCACCCGGAATCGGCGCGCCAGCGCCTCGTCTTCCTGGATGTATTCCTTGTACTCGCCGCGGGTGGTCGCACCGATGATCCGCACCTCGCCGCGCGAGAGCACCGACTTGAAGATGTTGGCGGCGTCGGCCGGCGCCCCGATCGCGGAGCCGGCTCCAACCATCGTGTGGGCTTCGTCCACGAACAGGACCAGGTTCGGGCGCTCCTTCACCTCGCGGATGACGTTGTGAAGGCGATCCTCGAACATGCCGCGCAGCATGGTGCCGGCGACGATGCTGTTCATCTGCAGGTTGACGATCTGGCAATCGCGCAGGCGCGCGGGAATCGTGTCCGGTTCGAACTCGAGGCGCCGCGCCAGCCCTTCGACGATGGCCGTCTTGCCAACGCCAGGCTCGCCGACCAGCATCACGGAGTTCGACCGTTCGCGGTGCGAGAGCACCTCGAGCACCTGCTGAATCTCGGCGTCGCGTCCGAAGACAGGCGGAATCCGGTCCTGCCGCGCGAGCAGGTTGAGATTGGTCGCGAAGTTGCGGAGGAACGGCGGCAGCTCGAAGCGCTTGCGGAACTGCTCCTCGCGGAGCTCGTGATCGCGCATGCGGGTGGCGATACGCGACACCAGCGCGTCCGGCTCGACGCCGTGCTGACGGATGATGGCCACCGGCACCGAGGCCGACGGGCCGCGGCTCTCCTCGAACAGGGCCACGAACAGATCCGATGATTCGATGGTCTGACGCCCGGCGCGGCTGGCGTGATGGAACGCGAGCTTCATCACGTCCTTCGTCGCCGAGGCGACGCGCGGCTTGGCCATGTCGCCGCCGGGGAGACTGTGGAGATGATCCTCGAGCGCCTGGACGATCTCGTGCGGGTTCAGGCTGAGGTCGCGCATGACCTCGGAGAAGGTGTCCCACTCCAACTGAGCGAACGCGAGGAACAGGTGCTCGCTCGTCACCTCACCGTGCTCTCGGCGCCGGGTTTCGTCGACCGCGCGGTCGACGACCCGTTGGGCGGATTCGCCTATCTTGCTTTGAGCGATGTCTAGTTCGTCCACGACGTCATCGCCTCCTGGACCCGTACCAGCTGAGGGGCCTACCGCCGTCATCAGCAAGAGGCGAGCCAGAAGCAGGCGAGTGGACGTGCCCTGCCTGGAGGGTCAGGCTCTTGAACGAGGTGCCAAAACTCGTCCCCGGGGCACGCCTGGATTCGGGCGCCCGTATAATGGCGTGAATGCCGCGCTGGGTGGGTTCTCTGGGGCTCGTCCTGGGTTTGTGGACGGTCGCCGCGGCCGGCCAGACCCCGCAACCCTTTCCGCGCCAGGGGGAAACCCGGCCTCAGGCGCCTCCGGCGAAGCCCGCCGGCCCCTCTCCGACCGCCACTACACCGTCACCCGCCGCCGGACAATTGGCGCCTCCTGTCGCTCCGTCGGCACCGGCCGCCGCCGCGGTTCCAGGCGCTCCGCGCCCCGAGGAAGTGGTCTTCCCGGTGTATCCCTCGTCCCAGTTCCTGTCGGCGTACGACGCGGGCCGCGGCCAGCGCTACATCCTCTACGGCACCACCGCGAGCTTCGCGGAGATCGTCGCCTACTACCGCGTGCAGCTCGATGACAAAGGGGATCTCGTTTTCCGCGAACCGCCGACGCACGTGTTCGAGGTCGGCCGGTTCCGCGAGGACACGATGGCGTTTCCACCCGGCGTCACGGTGAAGGACTGGACGTGGGGCGGATCGCAGGGCTATCCCAACCCGAAGGCGGGCGCGCAGCCCGCGCGCTACCCGACGATCATCATGATCGTCCCGCCGCCGGCCGCGGCGACCGCTCCGCGCCGCTAGCGCACGACGCGCGCCGGCCGCGGCGCCTTCACCAGCACCACCGTCTTCGAACCCGGCGTCGTGGGCGACCCGTTCGGCCAGGCCTGTGCGGGCCGGCATGGCCGATCGCGTCCGTGACGGCATGTTCACGACTGAAGTACTGCAGTCGATCCGGTAAGGAGCCCGCCTCTACTTCGCCTGCCGGGCCTTGGCCCGCTCCCGGCGCTCCTGTTCGATGGCGCTCTCGCGCTGGGCCGCAGCCGGCAGGAGTTCCGAGCCGTCGGATCGAACCAGCTTTCGAAAAAATATCCCGTTCGAATTGGTGTGGGTCGGGTTCCCGGTTACCGTGACCCGCTCGCCCGCTTTGATGGATTCCGCGGTCCAGCCCACTTCCGACAGATTCAACCGGCCCGCGAACTCCACCGACCATTTCGTGACCCGTCCACCGTCGTCGGTGACGTCCATCGACATCATCGCGTGCGGGTTCACGAAGCGGAACTCGGTCACCACACCCGCGACAGTGATCGTCCGCCGGTCGTCGTACACCGGGGAGAACGCGTGGTGCGCCGTGACTCGCGCCACCAGGAGAGCCCACAGAAGAATCAAAGAGCCGAGGCGCACCATCACTTCACCCCTCGCTTCACTTCGGTTGGGATCTGACAGTCCTCGTAAGGGGTAATCTTCGACTCCGGCGCCCAGCGCCAGACGTGCTTCAACACCAGCGGTGCACGCAGGCTCACCGGGTCCGTGAGCGTGGCCGTCAGCGTCAACGTCTTGCCGTCGGCCGCCTTGACGAGGCGCTCGGTGACAGTCAACTGGTCGCTGGTCTGGAATCCACCGGTCGTGACCCCGGCCCCTCCGGTCCACATCAAGCTGCGCGCAATACCGACCGTCTCGATGACGAGGGTCTCACCATCCCAGCGCCCGACCGAATGGCCAAGGCGGGTGGGGGCCTGCCCTGGAGGACGCGGCCGGCCGTCCATGAAGATTGTCCGGCGCGCGTCCCACTCGCCGTAGTGCAGCTCGAGTCGATCGGCGCCCACTCCACGAATCTCCAGCTGGTGCGGCGCCAGCATCTGCGTCGGGAGGCCCCACGGCTCGCACCGCAGAAACGACGGGTCGTCGGCGGGATCGAGCGGAAAGGTCTTCAAGGTGAGCTCGGAGAGTGTCGAGCGGACGTACTCGGTGTGGCGTTCGACCGCTCGTCTCTGGAGGGTGGCGAAGGGAACGGCGTCGTTGGCGGGATCGTCCAGGAGGGCGTTCATCGCGTTGATGCCTGCGTCGCTGCAGGCGAACGCGCACAGACGGCCCATGATGGTGACCGGCGGATCGCTCCACATGCCTTCCAGCCCGCGTGCCGCCGACTGCGCCGATGCCGGTACCGTGGACGCGATGGCGAGGACGACGAGCAGCGCCGCCCGCTGAAACACCCTGGAATCGTCCATTTGCCCTCCCCCGGCTCGAAGCCTAACCTGAAATCAGCAGCAGCCAGCGCTATCTGTCCACGTCGAGCAGCGCCACGATCTGCGCGAGCGCGGCCTTTTCCCTGGGCTTGCGGACGCCGCCGGCGCGCGCGAGGTCGAGCGCCGTCTCGCAGTCGTCGATGCGCGTGCGCAACGCGGGATCCGCCCCGCGCGCGAGCAGCAGCCGGACGGCATCCACGTTTGTCTCCACGACGGCACAATGCAGGGCCGTCCAGTCGTTGAGGCCGCGCTGGTTGGGATCGGCGCCCGCGTCGAGCAACCGCGTCAAGACCTCCACGACGTCGTCGCGGGCGGGGCTGCCGGCGTGAGGGTGGGTCTTGCAGAGCGCGGCGATGAGCGGCGGAAAGCCGTCGTTGTCGTGGCCGTTGGGATCGGCGCCGATCGCCAGCAGCTCCTCGATGAACCGCAGCGGGCTCCAGTAGATGGCGTAGGTCAGAATCGGCCCCACCGCCATCGGCATCAGGTTGTTGGGAAAGTCGGGGGGATCGTCAACGGCGGCGCGCAAGGCCGCAAGGTCGCCGGCGGCAAAGGCGGCGTCGATGCGCTGGAAGCGCTTCTCGTCGGCGCAGGGATCTTCGCTCATGGCGATGGGCCGCCTAAAGGCGGCCCCTACTTTTGAAGTTCCTGGGCCCGGAGCTTCTCCAGCTCTGGGAGCGTGCCGTTGTTGGTGCAGTAGAACTCGTAGATCTCGCCGCTTCCGAGCGTCCACCGGCGCGGCGCGGACTTCCACGGCTTCTCGAGCACCTTGGGGTCGTCCACCGTGATCTCGACGATCAGATGATTCATCGACGGCCGCGTGTAGCGCTCGGTCACTTTCAGCGCGTCGCTGTGAAACCAGCCGTTCGGCTGGATATAGGTGCGCTCGTCGAAGCCGATCGACTCCACCACCAGCGTGTCGCCCTCCCACCGCGCGGCGCTGTTGCCGTGGAAGAACGGCTCGGGATCCTTGGGCAGCGGCCGGCCGTCGAGGTGAATCACGCGCCAGTTGTTCAGCACCTCGTAGAGCTGCGCCATCACGCCGGGCTTGTGCAGGATGAGCGTCGTGTACGGGTTCTGCAGCCAGATGGCGGGCACGCCGCGCGGCATGCAGTTCACCGAGCTCTTCGAGAGCTCCAGCTCCGTCGGCGTCATCGACTTGATCTTGGCCAGCGCCCACGGCTGGAAGGCCGGCCGCTCTTCGGGCGTCGCCTTCGGATCGAACTGCGGGATCGCAGCCGGGTCCACGCCGAAGCGGCCGCTCACGCCCTGCCCCGCGCCGTTGGGGAACCACTGGCCCGAGAAATCCACATGACCGTCCGTCAGCCGCGGGGCTGGACCTCCAGGAGGCAGCACGCCGATCTTGTACGGCGGGCCCTGCGCGGCTGACTGCGCCATGGGGCGGCTCTGAAGACCCGCAACTACGAGGCAGGCGCAGGCGACCAGGACCGCGAGGCGCACGATCAGTCCTGGAGCTGGCCGACCTGGCGCAGCTCTCCGTCGGAGAACTTCAACGTGCCCGCGGCGGCGGCGAGCGGCGTGCCGTTCTTGGCCAGGCAGCCACGCACCCACACCTCCTTGCCGATGTTGTCCATGAAGACCTGGCGGTCGGTGCCGTTGCGCCGCAGCGTCACCGGCGAATACGCCTGAAACGACCAGGTCTCGACCTTGCCGCTGGCATCCTTCACGTCCACGAAGAAGTAGGGATGCGGGTTCTGCCAATCGAGCTTGGCGAGCGTCCCGGTGAACTCCCGGCACTTCTTGCTGTCCCACTCGGCGGCAAACGAATGGTGCGCATCGACGGCCGCCGGGACGACCACGGCAATCGCGACGGCCAGAACAGTTCGGAGCATCGCGCCTCCCCGGGCAGGTCTAAAGACCTGCCCCTACGAAAACAGGACAGCCCCTACGAAATCTTGTTGACGTAGATCTCGCCCGATTTCTTGAACTCCTCCGACTTCTCCTTCATGCCCTCTTTGAGCGCATCCACGCTCGTGAGGTTGTGCGCCGCGGCGTAGTCGCGCACCTGCTGCGTGAGCTCCATCGAGCAGAACTTCGGCCCGCACATCGAGCAGAAGTGCGCCACCTTGGCGCCGTCGGCCGGCAGCGTCTCGTCGTGGTAGGCGCGCGCGGTCACCGGGTCCATGGCGAGGTTGAACTGGTCCTGCCAGCGGAACTCGAAGCGCGCCTTCGAGAGCGCGTCGTCCCAGGCCTGCGCTCGCGGATGGCCCTTGGCCAGATCGGCCGCGTGCGCGGCGATCTTGTAGGCGATGACGCCCGCCTTGACGTCGTCCCGGTTCGGCAGCCCGAGGTGCTCCTTCGGCGTCACGTAGCACAGCATCGCGGTGCCGTACCAGCCGATCATCGCCGCACCGATGGCGGAGGTGATGTGGTCGTAGCCGGGCGCCACGTCGGTGGTGAGCGGCCCGAGCGTGTAGAACGGCGCCTCGCCGCACCACTCGAGCTGCTTCTCCATGTTCTCTTTGATCAGGTGCATGGGCACGTGCCCGGGGCCCTCGTTCATCACCTGGACGTCGTACTCCCACGCGATCTTCGTCAGCTCACCCTGCGTCTTGAGCTCGGCGAACTGCGGCTCGTCGTTGGCGTCGGCAATCGAGCCGGGCCGCAGGCCGTCGCCGAGCGAGAACGACACGTCGTAGGCGCGCATGATCTCGCAGATGTCACGGAAGCGCGTGTAGAGGAAGTTCTCCTGATGGTGCGCCAGGCACCACTTGGCCATGATCGAACCACCGCGCGACACGATGCCTGTCACTCGCCGCGCCGTCAGCGGCACGTAGCGCAGCAGCACGCCCGCGTGCACGGTGAAGTAGTCCACGCCCTGTTCGCACTGCTCGATGAGCGTGTCGCGGTAGATCTCCCAGGTCAGGTCCTCGGGGCGGCCACCGACTTTCTCGAGCGCCTGATAGATGGGCACGGTACCGATCGGCACCGGCGAGTTGCGAACGATCCACTCGCGGGTTTCGTGGATGTTCTTGCCGGTCGAGAGGTCCATCACCGTGTCGGCGCCCCAGAGCGTCGCCCACTGCAGCTTCTCGACTTCCTCTTCGATCGACGACCGCACGGCGGAGTTGCCGATGTTGGCGTTGATCTTCACCAGGAAGTTGCGGCCGATGATCATCGGCTCGAGCTCGAGGTGGTTGACGTTCGACGGGATGATGGCGCGGCCGCGCGCGATCTCCGAGCGCACGAAGTCGGCTGGCAGCCCCTCGCGCGCGCTGACGTATTCCATCTCGGGCGTGATCTCGCCGCGGCGCGCGTAATAGAGCTGGGTGCCGAGCACCCCGGTGGCGCGGCGCGCGGCAATCCACGGCTCGCGCAGCTTGGGGAGACCGGCGCGCACGTCGTGCCCCTGCGGGCCGCTGGTGTCGTACAGCCGCACCGGCGGGTTATCGCCGGCGAGCGCCACCTCGCGCACCGGCACGCGCAGCGTGACGGCCAGGCCGTCGGGCGTCAGGCGCGACTCGCGCGCGTCGAAGACCTTCGTGGAGTTGGGAAACGCCGTCGCGAAATCGATCATGAGTCTGCGAGGCGGGGACCCCTGCGGATCGCCGCGCTCCCTCCGCCGGTCTCAACCGGTTCAGGTTCCAAGGGTGTGTCTCAATCCAACCGTCCCGAGAACGGGGACAGCCGGATACCCCTGGCGGCCACCGGCCATTATATGTGCCGTTGTACTGTGAGGGGGTAATGGAACCGGCGCCGGCCACGATCGTGCTGTCCCGGACGTCGCCGGACGACGTCGGCATTCGCGAAATCTACGTGTCGATCGACGGCCAGGACGTGGGAGTGCTCCGGCCCGGCGACCGCGTCGAGAAACAGGTCAACGCCGGGCGTCACGTGGTCAAGGCCCACAACACGCTCTTCCGCCGTACGCGCGAGATCGACCTGTCGCCCGGCGAGACCGCGGAGTTCCTTGGCGTCAACAAGGCGGGCGGCGGATCGATGGTGATGTCGATCCTGATGGCTGTGCTGGGTGTCGGCGCGCTCAAGCTGGAATTCGAGCGAGTCATCGCGCCGTGACTTCTTTTCTGCTGTAATGACGCCATGCGAAACGCGCTGTTGTTGAGCCTGTTCGTCGTTGCGCTTGGGGGCGCCGCGCTCGAACATGCGGCGGCACAAGGCCAGCCCGCGCCTGCGCCGAAGCCCGCGCAGCAGCCCCCGCCAGCACCAAAACCCGCGCCACCGACGACGACGGCGCCAAAACCGGCGCCCACCGCTCCGGCAGGACAGACCCCGGCGCCCACGCCGCCCGCGACGGCCGTACCGCGCCGCCCGGCCGCCCCGGCGGCGGCGGGGCGTGGCGGCATGGCGATCACGGTGACCGATGCCAGCGGCGCCACGATTCCGGGCGTGACGATCGCGTCCGAGGGGCCAACCCCGCGCAACGGCGAGACCAACGCGAGCGGACAGCTGAACTTTCCCGGACTGCTCGCCGGCGTGTATCGCCTGCGCTTCGAGGGCGACGCGGTGGTCGCGTTCGAACGGGAGGTGACGGTCCGCAACGGTCAGGTGCTGGCCGTGGACGTGATGCTCAGTCCGGCGAAGAAGGTGGCCCCGCCGCCCGCGCCGGCGCCGGTAGTGGCGCCACCGCCCGCCGCGGCGCCCGCGGTGGGCCCCTCGGGCCAGCTGCAGGTGCTGTCGCTCGTGGACCTGGCGGAAAAGGAGCTCGAGCGAAAGCAGCCGCGACGGGAAACGCTCGTCGCATGCAGCGCGAGCACGCGAAGCACCCTGTTGCAGTTGAACCAGGATCAGCCGCAGCGCCTGTACGAAGCCGCGGAGTCGCTGCTGTACGTCATCGCCGGCGAAGGTTTCGTGCGCGTCAACGACAAGGAGACGCGGATGGTGGCGGGCAGCTTCGCGTCGATCCCGCGCGCCACGCCGTTCGTCGTCGGAAAGCGCGGACGGAATCCGGTGATCTTCCTCAGCGTGCTGAGCGGCGAACCCTGCGACGCCCCCAAGTAGGGGCCGGCTTCAGCCGGCCCGACCACCGTCAGCTAACGCTCACCACTAACGTGGCGCGGTAATCGCCCGGCGCGGTGGTGCGACTGCTGAACGGATAGGGCTGCAGATCCACGAGCGTCACCTTCACGCCGCCGTAGGTCACCGACGCGCGTGACGCGTCGCCCGTGTGGAGATCGAGCGACAGCGAGCCGCCGTCGCCGCTCGCCTGGACCTTCACGACGGCGTCACCACCCTGAATGCAGATGGCGTCGGCCGGGCAGCGCGAGTCGCCCGTCACGCCTTCGAACCGCAGCCTGACGCCGCGGCCCTCGATGGAGGCCGTCTCGCCTGGCGCCAGCGTGAAGCGCGCATCGATGGACACGGTGGGGCCGGTGGGCGATTCGTCGCACGCTGTCGCCGCCAGGAGACAGAAAAAGAGTGCTGCAAGCCGCATGGCACCCCTCGGAGCAGAGGTCATGCCAGCGGCCGGCCCGCCAGAACGCGGCAGGTTCTTAGAACTCGAACCCAACCGAAAACTTGTTGTCTGCGTTGATGAGGCCGTGCCCGAAGTCCGCGCGAATGGACCCGCGGCTGCCCAGGCCGACGCGAACGCCCGTGCCGATATCGACGTCGTCGCGACGGCCCGGCTCCAGCCGTCGCGTCACCCTGGCCGAATCGAGGAAGACCGCGATGCCGATGCGAAGGTCCTGGCGCAGGCCGGCGAGGCCACCGGTG
>DASRPM010000218.1:0-3781 GCA_035646375.1 Vicinamibacterales bacterium | reverse complement strand
GCTGTGCCCGTTCAGGAACTTGGTCGTGCTGTGCAGCACGAGGTCGGCGCCGAACTCGATCGGCCGCTGCGCGAAGGGGCTGGCGAACGTGTTGTCCACCACCACCGCGGCGCCGCGCTCGTGGGCCAGCGCCGACACGGCGGCCAGATCGGTGATGCGCAGCACCGGGTTGGTGGGAGTCTCCACGAAGAGCATCTTCGTGTTGGGCTTGAAGGCGGCCGCCGTGGCGTCGAGGTCCGCGGTGTCCACGTAGCTGAAGTCCAGCCCGCCCTTGCGCAGCACGCGCTCGAAGAGCCGGTAGGTGCCGCCGTAGGTGTTGTCGGTCACCACCACGTGGTCGCCGGCCTGCAGCAGCGTCGTCACGGCACGGGTGGCCGCCAGTCCGGACGCAAAGGCGAATGCCGCCTTGCCGCTCTCCATTGCGGCGATGTTGCCCTCGAGCGCCGCGCGCGTCGGGTTATGGGTCCGACCGTACTCGTACCCCTTGTGAACGCCCAGGGCGTCCTGCACGTAGGTGGAGGTCTGATAGATCGGGGTGATAATGGCGCCGGTCGCCGGATCCGGTTCCTGCCCCGCATGGATGCACACGGTGTCGAACCGCGCGTTGTCCCGCAGCTTCACGATGGTCGAGCGTACTCCGAGAGCATTTGACGGCGCAATGAAACGTACCTGGTGGTGGCTGACGCGCTCGTTCGTCGGCCGCTTCCTGCTGGTCGCGCTCGTCATCAAAGCCGTGGTCTGGATAGCCAGGGTCTGGATGGCCCGTGCGGCGCTGCCGTCGTCCCCGACCCTGAGCACGGTGAACGCCGTGGCCAGCGCGCTGCTTCTGATCGCGCTCGTCGCCGTGGGGTACCGCGCCTACGTGCACTCGAAGCGCGTCGTGCTGTGGCGCGTGCGGCGCAAGCTGTTGCTCAGTTACCTGTTCGTGGGGTTCGTGCCGGCGCTCCTCCTCGTCCTCTTCTTCTCGATCGCGGGGTTGCTGCTGTTCGTCAACGTCGGCAGCTTCCTGCTGCGCTCTCGCCTCACCACGCTCGTGGAGGGCGCGCAGTCGCTGGCCCAGACCGCCGCGGCCGATCTTGCGCACGTGCGTGGTGCCGGCGCCATGGCCTCGGCGCTGTCCGCCCATCAGCAACGCGCGAACGCTCGGCTCCCGCTGGTGTCGTACGCGGTCGTTCCGTCGTCGGCGGCGTGCACGCCGGGCACCGCACTCGAAGCGCGCGGGCCCATTGCCACCGCGGGCCCCTGGCAGCACACGCCGGCCCCGGCGGCGGCCCCGGAATGGGTGTCGTGCGCCGGCTACGGCAGCCTCGTGGCGGGCCGGACGCCGGATCCCGCGCAGCCGTGGGTGGCCGCGCGGGCGGTCGCCTGGATGACGCACGACGGCGTGCGCGAGGCGGTCATCGTGGACGTGCCGCTGTTCGACATGCTGCTCGACGAGATTGCGGGCGAGACGGGCGTGGCCGTGCGGTTGATCCGGCTGTACGAAGACCTCGGGGGAGCCGGCGACGAGCCCACGGACCCGGCCGTACTTCCCGAAGGGTCGCAGGCGGACCTCGTGCTGGGTCCGGCCAACATTTCGATCGGCGCCGGCGGTCTGACCTCCGGATCCATTGCCTGGTCGTCGTTGCTCGACTACACGACGTGGGACACCGGCAAGCCCGATCGGCTGTTCGTGCGCTTCGGCCTCGCGCTCCGCCCGATGTACGAGTACGTGTCGGCGTCGGCCGGCCGGAACAACGACGTGAACATCGCGCAGCTCCTGCTGATCGGCCTGGCGGCGGTGGCGGTGCTGTTCCTGATCATTCTGGCCGTCGCGTTCCTGGTGGGATTCGTGCTGGCGCGCTCGATCACCGGCGCGGTGCACGAGCTCTTCGAGGGCACCGAGAAGGTGCGCGGCGGCGACTTCTCGCACAAGATCGTGGTGCACTCCCGCGACCAGCTCGGCGAGCTGGCCGAATCGTTCAACTCGATGACCGCCAGCATCGAGGACCTGCTGCAGACGAAGGCGCAGAAGGAGCGCCTCGATCAGGAGCTGCGCATCGCGCGCGGCATCCAGATGTCGCTCCTGCCGCAGGGGCCGCTCCTGGCCGGCGGGCTGCACTTTGCCGGGCACTGCGAGCCGGCGCGGGAGGTAGGCGGTGACTACTACGACTTCTGGGCCATCGACGATCACCGCTTCGGCATGCTCATCGCCGACGTGGCCGGCAAGGGGACGTCGGCGGCACTCTACATGGCGGAGCTGAAGGGCATCGTGCTCTCGTTCAGCCAGTCGCACGTGTCGCCGCGGCAGCTGCTCATCGACGCCAACCGCATCATCTCGAACCATCTCGACACGCAACGGTTCATCACGATGACCTACGGCGTGGTGGACGTGCGGGCGCGCACGCTCACCTACGCGCGCGCGGGCCACTGTCCGCTCATCCGGCTGCCCGGGCCGGGCTCGCCGTCGCACGCCGCCGAGGTGCTGGCGCCCGACGGGCTCGTGCTGGGCCTGAAGCTCGACGACGGCGCCATGTTCGAGCGGCTGCTCGAGGAGGCCACCCTGCCCATCGTGCCGGGCGACCTGTTCCTGTTGTATACAGACGGATTGACGGAAGCCATGAACGCGGCGGGCGACTTCTTCGGCGAGGATCGGTTGAGCGCGCTCGTGCAGTTGCACGGCACGGCGCCCTTCTCTCAGCTGCGGGACGAGATCCTGTCTGCCATCTCGACGTTCGTCGGCCCCGCGGAGCAGCAGGACGACATGACGATGCTGCTGCTGCGCGTCCAGACCGTGGAGGCCGCGGCCGCGTGAGCCAGCCGGATCCCTCCACGCCCGCGGTCGTGTTCCACACCTCGTCGAACATCGAGGCGAGCGTGGTGATGTCGCTGCTCGACAGCCACGGCATCCACAGCTTCCGCATCAGCGGCAACCCGCAGGCCCTCTGGCCGATGACGGTGAACTCGCTGGGGCAGATCCAGATCGCGGTGGCGACCGGGGAGGCCGAAGAGGCGCAGCGCATCATCAGCAGCCACCGGCAGGACGTGGGCGCGCGCCTGGTGCGGTTCGAAGACGCCTGCGCCGCGCTCGAACGGCGCGTCGGCTACCGCTTCAAGGACCGCGGGCTGCTCGAGCAGGCGCTCACGCACCGGTCGCGCGCGGCCGAAGACGTGGCCGGCGCCGCCGACAACGAATCGCTCGAGTTCCTCGGCGACGCGGTGCTGGGATTTGTGGTGGCCGACCGGCTGTTCCACCAGTTTCCCGAATACGACGAGGGGCAGAAGTCGAAGATCAAGGCGGCCGTGGTGTCCACGCAGTCGCTGGCGCGGCACGCCGAGGCGATGAAGCTGGGCGACTACCTGCTGCTCGGGCGCGGCGAGGAGAAGACTGGCGGACGCCTGAAGTCGGCGCTGCTCGCCGACACCTACGAGGCGCTCGTCGCGGCCATCTATCTCGATGGCGGGCTCGAGCCGGCTGCCGCGTTCCTGCAGCGCGAGCTGAAGGACGCCATCGACGGCGGCAGCGATCGACTGTTCGTGCAGGACTACAAGTCGGCGCTGCAGGAGCGCGTGCAGGCGCTCGGCCGGCCGCTGCCCGACTACCGCGTGTCGGGCGAGACGGGGCCCGACCACTCGAAGATCTTCTGCGTGGAGGTCGTGGTGAGCGGGGAAGTGCTCGGCGTGGCGACGGGACGCGCGAAGAAGGAAGCGGAGCAAGACGCGGCGCGACAAGCGTTACTGCGCCTCGATGCAAATGTAGAGGGCGCTCTTTAGACCGCCCTGCGACGGGCGGCCTGAAGGC
>DASRPM010000217.1:0-3434 GCA_035646375.1 Vicinamibacterales bacterium | reverse complement strand
AAGGGCTTCCGCCAGCACCCGACCACCATGCTCTACGGCTTCGAGGGCGCCTGGCTGGAGAAGGTCTAGCGCGTGGGACGCTACCTGCTCGTCCGACTCTACTCGATGGTGCTGACGCTGCTCGGGCTGACGGTGCTCGTGTTCCTGATGCTGCGTCTCATCCCCGGCACCGTGGTCGAGCAGATGATCGGCGCCGACGCCGTGGTGAGCGTGGCCATGGTCGAGCAGCTCCGGGCGTTCTTCGGTCTCGATCAGCCGTGGTACGTGCAGTACGGCCGCTGGCTCGGCGGGCTCGTGCAGGGCGACCTCGGCACGTCCTGGCGCACGGGCAAGCCGGTCGTCACGCTGATCATCGAGCGCCTGCCGGTGACGCTCGAGCTCACCCTGATGGCGGTCGCGTTCGCGGTCGTGCTCGGGCTCGTGGCCGGCATCGTCTCCGCCGTGGGGCGTGACCGCGCCATCGACAACGTCACCCGGGTGGGCGCGCTGCTCGGGTTGTCGGTGCCCGTCTTCTGGCAGGGCACCATGCTCATCCTGTTCCTGTCCATCTACCTGCGCTGGATGCCGCCGGTGGTGTGGGTGGACTTCCTGCGCGATCCCGTGAAGAACCTCACCATCATGCTGCTTCCTGCCGTCTGTCTCGGCACCGCGAGTGCCGCCAACATCGCGCGGACCACGCGGGCGTGCATGCTGGACGTGCTCGGCTCCGAGTACATCCGGACGGCGGCGGCCAAGGGACTGATGCCGCGGCTGGTCGTGCTCAAGCACGCGCTCAAGAACGCGCTCATCCCCATCGTCACGGTGGTGGGGCTGCAGATCGGCATCCTGCTCGGCGGGAGCGTCGTCGTCGAAGAGGTCTTCACGCTGCCGGGGGTAGGCCGGCTCGTGCTGTGGTCCATCTACCAGCGCGATTACCCGCTGACCCAGTCGACGATCCTGTTCGTCGCCGTCATGTTCATGACGATCAATCTCATGGTCGACATGCTCTACGCCTACCTGGATCCGCGGATCCGGTACAGCAGCTGAGCGACGGAGGACACGATGCGAGCGTCGGTGCTGTTCGAGCCCCGCACACCGTTGAAGGTCGAGGAGGTCGAGCTCGAGGCGCCGCGCGAGGGTGAGGTGCTCGTGCGGATGGCGGCCAGCGGCGTCTGCCACTCCTGCCTGCACGCCGCCGACGGCTCGTGGACGGGCGTCCCGATGCCGATCGTGCTCGGGGACGAGGGGGCCGGCGTCGTGGAAGCCGTCGGCCCCGGGGTGCGGACGCTGGCGCCCGGCGATCACGTCATCCTCTCGTGGGCGCCGACGTGCGGGCGCTGCCACTACTGCGTCATCGGCCGCCCCAACCTCTGCGAGCGGCGACTGCCCGGCCGCGGGCTCCTGCCCGACGGCACCACGCGCATGTCCCTCGGCGGCAAGCCCGTCCATCACTATGGCCATGTCGCCACCTACGCCTCGCGCACCGTCGTCCACGAGTCTTCCGCCATCGCGATCGACGCGGGCATGCCGCTGGACCGCGCGGCGCTCATCGGCTGCTCGGTGATGACCGGCGTGGGCGCCGTCATCAACACGGCCGCGGTGCCGGCCGGGGCCAGCATGGCCGTCTTCGGCGCGGGCGGCATCGGCCTCAACGTGGTGCAGGGGGGCGCCATGGTGGCCGCACATCCGATCATCGCCGTCGATGTGAAGATCGCCAAGCTGGATCAGGCCAGAGCCCTCGGCGCCACCCACGCCATCGACGCCTCCCGTGACGACGCGGTGGCGGAGATCCGTCGGATCACGACGCGCGGCGCGGACTTCACGTTCGTGGCCGTCGGCGATGCGCGGGCGGTCGGCCAGGCGGCGGAGGCGCTCGCGCCCGGCGGAACGTGCATCGTGATCGGCGTCCCGGCGACGGGTCAGATGGTGCCCCTCGACGTCCGTCCGCTCGTCACCGGCGAGCGCGTCATCCGCGGTTCCAGCTATGGCAGCGCACGGACGCGCGAGGATCTGCCGCGCATGGTGGCGCTCTACCAGGCCGGCAAGCTGAAGATCGACGAGCTGATCACGAAGCGCTATGGTCTCGAGGACGCCAACGAGGCTTTCCGGGCGCTGGCCGCCGGGGAGCTCGCGCGCGGGGTGATCGTCTTCTGATGCGAGAGCTCGTCTTCGCGCTCGAGTTTCGCGGCACCGCCGGCGCTGGCGCGGACGGCAAGCGCCGCGCCCGGAGCACGGCGCCGAGCCTGACGCTGACGACGGTGCTGGGCGGCGGCGCCGTGCATGCGGAAATGAAGGCGGTCGATGGCGAGCACGCCGTGCTGGAATCCGTCGTCGAGCGATTTCCGGACGGCAGCTTCGTGGAAGACGGCACCATCACGTATGGACGCGCGGGCAGCATCACGTTCGCCACCGTCGGGCGCGGCACCGTGGCCCCGGCCCCGGTCCCGGGCTGGACGAGCGGCGCCGTCATATGGACGGTGACCGAAGGGCGCGGGATGTTCTCGGGAGCCATGGGGCTCATCACGTCGAACTTCACCGTGAGCGCGCAGGGCGTGGTGGTCGACCACCACGTCGCGCGTCTCTATCTCACATAGGAGCCGCACCATGCTCGATCTCATCGTCCGTGGGGGCGAGGTCGTCACGCCCGGTGGCGTGGGTCGCTGGGACGTCGGTGTGCAGGGCGAGCGCATCGTCGCCATCGGCGAGTCGCTTGGCGAGGCCGGGCGTGTCATCGACGCCACCGGCAAGATCGTCGTGCCCGGTGGCGTGGAGCCGCACACGCACCTGGCGCACTTCGTCTCGATGCATCCGGACGAAAATCTCCACACGCTCGGCCCCGAGGAGGACACGCGGGGCATGGTCTTCGGCGGCACCACCACCCACGTGGACTTCTGCTTCGTGCGGCCGGGGACGTCGATCGCGCAGGCGATCGAGCAGCGGACGGCGCGGTGGAAGGGCAACTCGTACACCGACTATTCCTTCCATGTGTGTCTGCAGGGCGCGCTGCCGATTGCGCTCTTCGACCAGCTGCAAGATGCCATCGCGGAGGGCTTTCCGTCCTTCAAGGTATTCACCGTCGACGTGCTGCCGCCGCATCCCAAGCGCGGCGGCTACCGCCTGGACTTCGGACGCATCCAGCTGGCGATGGAGAAGGTGGCGGCGCGCGGCGGTCTCATGGTGGTGCACGCCGAGGACCACGACATCGTGCAGTTCATGTACGAGAAGCTCGCCGAGGAGAAGCGCACGGAGGGCTGGAACCTGCCGCTGGTGCACAACAAGCTGTCGGAGGCGCTGGCCTTCCGCCGCACCATCCATCTGGCGAATGCCATGGGCGCCGCCGTGTACTTCGTGCACACGTCGGCCCGTGAGGGCGTGGAGGCGGTGGTGGAGGCGCGCGCCAAGGGCCAGCCGGTCTACGCCGAGACGCTGCATCACTACGCCTGCTTCACCGCCGA
>DASRPM010000216.1:0-39413 GCA_035646375.1 Vicinamibacterales bacterium | reverse complement strand
CGTGTTGCCGCCGTCGCGCGGCACGTAGTTGATCTGCACGCCGCCGCCGGCCATCGAGGCGTCGGCGCCGGAGGTGTTCACCGTCATCTCCTGCATGGCGGTGAAGCTGGGCGAGCTGCTGAGCGACTCGCCGAAGCGGATCGTGGTGGCCGCCGACAGGCCGCCGATCGTCTGGCGCTGCTCGGCCGGCTTGCCGCCGTGGATCGACAGGTCCGTGAACGTGTCCCCGGCGGTGCCGCCGACGTCCTGCGACGCGAGGGCGTTGGTATTGGCCACGCCGACGCCGCCGCCGGCGCCGAGGATGATGCCGGGCTGCAAGGCGGCCAGGTTGATGCCGAGACGGCCGGTCGGGACCGCGTCGACGACTTCCTTGGTGACGACTCGCTGCACGCCGGCGCTGCGGACGTCCACGAGCGACGTCTGGCCGGTCACCGTGATCGTCTCGGCGATCTCGCCGACCTTCATGTCGGCATTGACCGTGAAGACGCTGGAACCGCTGACCTCGACGCCATCACGCTTGAACGTGTTGAATCCCTGCAGCGTGAACGTCACCGTGTAGGTGCCGGGCACGAGCTGAATGATCTGGAACTGGCCGGAGCCGTCGGTAACGGCCGACCGCGTTTTTTCGATGAGCGCTGGACTCGTGATTTCGACGGTAACGCCCGGTAGCACCGCACCGGAGGTGTCCTTGGCGACACCTGCGATCGTGGCCTGCTGAGCGAAGGCTGCCGCTGGCAACAAAGCCAGACACAGGAATGCGCCCGCAAACGTGGCTAGTGCGCGATTCATTCTGCCTCCTGAGGGTTGGGTCCGAACCGGCTCTGACGGCGCGGATATTACGCCTCTAAGTGGCCTTCTGCAACAGCTCTTCAGGTCGAGACCGGCCGCCGGCCGGTCGTTCCGCCTCGTATAGGCCGGCCGTCCCTGTCCCCGCCCGTGGCGATCGGGATTCCCTGGGCCGGGACGCCGGCCGGGCCAGGCAGGACCGGGACATGCTGCGCCTTTCCCTGGATGGACCTGACTGTATTTCTACGCGGTTCTGGCCTCGTACTACGTCATCCGGCCGATTGGCGACGAGACGCGTGGCCGGCGGCGTGGACCACCAGCCCGTGGTTGTAGACCGGCACGCTCATCGCCGTCACCCTCTCGAACCCCGCCGTTGCGGCGCTCGTGGCGCGGCTCCCGCGGGTGCAATTCGTGTCGTGGTCCTACCGGTTTTTGCGCTGAATTTGAGTGTGTCTTCGTCCTGGTGCTTCGCAACCGCCCTCTACGTACGCGCCGGAGTCTTCAGGCCGAGCGACCTACACTAGAGAGGCATGCCGACTCGTCTCACCGTTTTTTCCACACTGATCCTGTTGCTTGCCGCCGCATCCGCGCGCGCGCAGAGCCCCTACCGGCAGACGGTCGTCGTCACCGCGGCCGCGACGCCCGTGGAACTGGGCAGCATCACGCGGACGATGACCATCATCACCCGCGAGCAGATCGAGGCGCTGCCGGCCCACACCATCGCCGACGTGCTGCGCCTGGCGCCGTCGGTGGACGTGCGTGCCCGCGGCATCATGGGCGTGCAGACCGACTTCGCGATCCGCGGCGCCAATTTCGGCCAGATGCTGGTGCTCGTGGACGGCGTGCGGCTCAACGACGCGCAGTCCGGGCATCACAACGGGGACATTCCGGTGCCGCTCGACGCCGTGGAGCGCATCGAGATCCTGCAGGGCCCCGGCTCGGCCATCTTCGGCGCCGACGCCTTCGGCGGCACCGTCAACGTCATCACCCGCCGCACCGCCCCGGCCTCCTTCCAGGTGCGTGGCGGCGCCGACGACTACGCCTCGGGCAGCGGCCAGTGGGGATTCGAGCGCGGCGGCGCGAGCCAGCTGCTCAGCGTGGCCGCGGACCGATCGTCGGGCTTCATGTACGACCGCGATTTCAAGAACGCCATCGTGCGCTCGCGCACGTCGTTCGGCCGCTCGACGGTCTCGCTGTCGTATCTGTGGAAGGGATTCGGGGCCAACAACTTCTACGGCGGCAACGCCCCGTCGCGCGAGTGGACCAACCAGACGCTCCTGGCCGCCGAGCACGGCCTCGGCGCCGCCGCCGGCTGGAACTGGCGCCTGGGCGAGTCGTATCGCACCCACGGCGACCATTTCATCTTCAACCAGACCAACCCCGCGCTCTCCGACAACCGGCACCGCTCGCACGCGCTGCTCGCCACCGTTGCCGGCTCGCGGCCGGTATGGGGCGGCACTGCTACGGTGGGCGTCGAGGGCGGCGGCGACTGGATCCGCTCCACGAATCTGGGCAACCACTCGACGTTGCGCGTGAGCGGTTTCGGCGAATGGCGGCGCCCGATAGCGCAGGCGGCGCAGATCGACGCGACGCTGCGCGTCGATCGCTACGACGAGTTCGGCACCTCCTTGAGCCCCTCGCTCGGGGCCGGCTGGTGGCCAGCGCCGCGGCTGCGGCTGCGCGCCTCGGTGGGCCGCGCCTTCCGTGTGCCCACCTTTACGGAGCGCTTCTACTCCGACCCGGCCAACCTGGCGCGCGCCGAGGTGGGGCCCGAGCATGCGTGGGCGGGAGAGGGCGGCGCCGACATCTTCCTCGGTCGCGACTGGGCGATGCACGCCACGCTGTTCGGCCGCGCCGATCACGACGTGATCGACTGGCTCCGCCCCACCACGACCGTGCGCTGGCAGACCTACAACGTGCGCGACGTGAACACGAAGGGCGTCGAGCTGTCGGTGAGCCGCTCGCTCGCGCCCGGCGGCTTCGTGCAGGTGGGATATACCGGGCTCGATCTGGACGCGTCGGCCGTGGACCAGCTCTCGAAGTACGTCCTCGACTTCGCGCCGCATTCGTTCACCGCGGCGGCGTCGATTCCGCTGCCGGCGAGTTTCCAGCTGGCGCCGCGGCTCGAGGTGCGCGAGCGGCGCCGGCCGTATCCCGTGGCCACTGGCGGCACGGCGCTCGGCGACCGCGGCTACGCGCTGTTCGATCTCCGGCTGGCGCGCCGCTTCGGGGCGCACTACGAGGTGGCGGTCGAGGGCACCAACCTGTTCGACGTCAGCTATCAGGAAATTGCCGGCGTGGCGATGCCCGGCGCGAAGTGGGCCGTTTCGCTGGCCGTCCGCTGATGTAGAGGGCGGTCTTCAGACCGCCCTGCCGGCAGCAGCCGCCTCGGGCGGCCGCCGTCGTGGCTCAACGTTCCCGCGCCAGCCCGGCCAGCATGTCGTCGAGCTGTTGGCGCGTGAGCCATCGGCCTCGCACCATGACTCCGCGCGGCCGTCTGAGCGTCGCCAGGTCGTCGAGCGGGCTGGCGTCGACGAGCAGCAGATCAGCGCGCGCGCCGACCTCGATCGTGCCGAACTCCCGTTCGCGACCCAGGAACCGCGCCGCGTTCACGGTCGCCGTGCGCAGCACGTCGTACGGTGTCAGGCCCGCGTCGCGCAGCAGCGCGAATTCACGGTGCAGCGAACTGCCGGGCGTCACGAGCGTGAGTCCGAACGCGTCGGTGCCGGCGATGAGCGGTACGCCGGCCCGGTGCAGCCCCCTGGTCACTGCGCGCATGAACTTGTCGAGGGCGTAGCCGGTGGCGCCGGTTTCCGGCTCGCCGCGCCAGCGTTCGCGCGTGGCAGGCGCGAGGTACGCGATGGCCGCGTCATCGAGAAGCTGACGCCGGCCCGGTCCGTAAAGGTCGTAGTTGATGAGCGTCGTCTGAACCGAAACGTTCGCCTGTCGGAGCCGCTCGGCCAGCCGCGCGATGCCCGAGTCGGTACTCCGCCACGCGATGGGAACCGCGAGCGCAAGCGTGAAGCCCACGATCAGCGCCGCCGCGCAGACCACGACGGCCGCCGCGAGCCCGATCGGCCCTCGACGGCTGACCTCATGTCTCAGCTGAAGCGCCAGGCTCACCGCGGTTGCGCCGGCTGCGGCCGCCACGGCCGAGAAAGCGATTCGTAGCGCGGAGCTATCGAACCATGGGCCACCGGGCATGAACGCCGCCGCAACGCCACCGGCGATGAGTGCGAGCACGACCAGCAGGCTGGTCATCGACTCGAGCCGGGAGCGCGGACGGACGCGACCACGCCGCCGTGCGGCAAGAGCCGCCCCCAGCGTGGCGGCCGACGCAAGTACCAGTACAACCAGCGCGGTCGCCGCCCCGAGCAACGTGCGCCGATGGGAGGCGATCGGCAAGAAATAGGCGTTCGACAGGATGCCCATATGGGCGACCGTCTGCCGTGCGTCTAGAAGTCCGTCCAGACCGCTGTCGCCCGGCGCGTGACCAACGAGAGGAAGGCCAGCCGCTCGTGCGGCGGCGACGAGGCGTCTGTACGCGTCGGCCGAAAGACCGCTGGTCGTGAGATAGCCGTCCCGTGGAGTCCACACCGGATGGAACTTGAGGAGATCGAAGCCGGCTCGACGCTGCGCGTCGACCTCGCGCGTCACGTCGTCGGCCGTGATCACGCGCGGCTCGTCGATGAAATCGCCAGAGGTGTAGATGGTCGGTGCCAGCAACTCGCCCCGCTCGACCCGGCGGCGCCATTCGAGCTGCTCCGGCGTGCCGCGGAGACTCACGACAGACGTCACGCCGTACGCCAGGAAGAGCGGCGCGTCCCCGAAGTCTCGACGCACGACGGCCCACGGCATGTCGGTGGCGAGATGCACGTGTGCGTCGGTCAGCCCAGGGAGCAGGTAGCCGCCGGCGCCGTCGATCACCTGGGCATTCTCGGGAATCCGCAGGTCGTTCATGCGCCCGGCGGCGCGAATGCGCCCCTCCTGAACCACCACTGCGGACCGTGGCTCGACGACGTCGCCGCGCATGCGAACCAGGTTGATGTTGGTGATCGCGATCGGTGGCGCGGTCGGTGTCGGTGCCTGTCCGGCGGCTGGCGCCACCACGAGCAGCACGCACGCGGCGGCGAACGCAATCGAAGCGGGACCCATCTCGCGCCCTTGTTCTATCACGCGCGAATCGAATCGGACGCGGCCTGAATAGATCCCTCGATGCGGCAGGTCTAATGGCCTGCAGCTACGTACGTGGCGCCGGTTCCTGCTGCGTCAGGCAGTGGAGCGTCCCCAGGCCCCACACGAGATCGACGGCGTGGATCCCGACCACCTCGTGGCCGGGCATCAGTTCAGCGAGCGTGTTGAGCGCCACCCGATCGTTGGGGTCGTTGAACGTCGGTACCGCCACGAACCCGTTGCCGATGTAGAAATTGGCGTAGCTGGCCGGCAGCCGTTCGCCGTTCATCACCACCGGCCGCGGGAAGGGCAGCGTGACGACGCGGAACGGGGTCGACCGCGCCGCCGTTTCGAGCCGCCGCAGGTTGTCGATCGAGCGCATGTGGTTCTCGTCGGCGGGATCCTTTTCCACCGCCAGCACCACGGTGTCGGGCGAGACGAAGCGCGCGATGTCGTCCACGTGGCCATGCGTGTCGTCGCCCACGCAGCCCTCGCCGAGCCAGATGGTGTGCGGCGCGCCGAGCCATTCGGCGAACAGCCGCTCGTAGTCCGTGCGCTCCCACCCGGGGTTGCGCACCTGCACGTCGCTCAACAGCCATTCCTCGGTCACGAGCACGATGCCGCGGCCGTTCACTTCGATGCCGCCGCCTTCCAGGACGACGCGCTGCCGATCGGCGCCGAGCGGCTCGAGACGCGGCAGGCCGGTGCGGCGCGCGATCTCGCGGCCCACCTGGCCGTCGAGCGCGTAGTTGTCGTACTTGGCCCAGCCGTTGAACGCCCAGTTCACGAGCCGCACGCCGCCCGCATCGTCCACGACGCCGGTGGGGGCTGAATCGCGCAGCCAGACGCGGTCGCTGGGGACGTGGTGCATCCGCACGCGGTCCATGCGCACGCCGTGCGCGTCCAGGGCGATGGTGGCCGCGTGCTCGACGTCCTGGGTGTGGCAGAGGATCTCGAGCGGCTCGTGCGCGGCAATCACGCGCGCGATCTCGGCATACACCCACGGGATCGGCCCCAGCTTGCCGGGCCAATCGGGCTCGTGATGCGGCCAGCTGATCCAGGTGGCCCGGTGCGGCTCCCATTCGCCGGGCATCCGCAGGGCCTGCGCGGTCACTTGTCCGCCGGAGCTTTAGCGTCGGTGGACACGGCGAGATACCGGTTCAGGATGGCGCCGTAGGCGTCCACGCGCCGGTCGCGGAGAAACGGCCAGTTGCGGCGGACGCTTTCAATCACCGCGGGGTCGCACCTCACCACGAGCACCGTCTCGTCCTCGCCGGCGTCGGCCACCAGCCGGCCGAACGGGTCGGCAATGAACGAGTGGCCGAAGAAGGTGATGCCATCGGTGCCCGGTTCGTCCTCGTGGCCGATGCGGTTCGGCGACGCCACGTAGACGCCGTTGGCGATCGCGTGCGCACGCTGCGCCGTACGCCAGGCGTCGACCTGCGGCTGCCCCCATTCGGCCTTCTCCGACGGATGCCAGCCGATGGCCGTGGGATAGAAGAGCACCTGGGCGCCCATGAGCGCCGTGATGCGCGCCGCTTCGGGGAACCACTGGTCCCAGCAGATCAGGACGCCAATCGTGGCGTAGCGCGTCTTCCACACCCTGAAGCCGCTCGCATCGGGCGACAGCGGCGAACCCGCCGGCGAGGGGCCGTCACCGGGCGTGAAGTAGTACTTCTCGTAGAAGAGCGGGTCGTCCGGGATGTGCATCTTGCGATACACCCCCATCAGGCTGCCGTCGGCGTCGATGACGGCGGCCGAATTCCGGTAGACGCCCGGCCCCTGCCGCTCGAACAGGGGGACGATCAGGACGACGGCCAGCTCCTTCGCCAGCCTCTGGAGGGCGTCGGTCGTGGGGCCCGGGATCGGCTCGGCCAGGTCGAACCGGTCCGCGTGCTGCGCCTTGCAGAAATAGGGAGCGTTGAAGAGCTCTTTCAGGCAGATGATCTGCGCCCCGCGCCCGGCGGCCTCGCGAATGAGCTGGGTGCCTCGGGCGAGGTTGGCGGCAGGGTCAGAATCGGCCCGATCCTGAATGATTCCGATGGAAAACGGGGCGTCGGCCACGGATCCAGTGTAAGGGGAGTGGGCCGGATTTCGTGATATCGTTTTTGTTTCGTGTCACTTAAGACCCCTTCAGGCTCAACGTCGAGCAGCACTGCCAGCGCCGTCCTCGCGGGCGACGTGAGCGTGCCGGGCTCGGTCGCAAACCTCGGCGGCGGATTCGACACCCTGGGTGTGGCTGTGCAGGTGTACCTCCGCGCGCGGATCGTGGACGTACGCGACGACGGCGGCACCCGGCTCGTGGTGGCGCGCAGCACGCCGCCCGTGAAGGGGCACAACGCGCTCGAGCGCGCGTTCCACCTGATCGCCGAGCGCACTGGCATCAAGACGCCCACCGTCCACGTCGAGGTGGAGAGCGGCATTCCGATGGCCGCCGGCCTGGGCAGCAGCGCCGCGGCCACGGTGGCGGGCCTGCGGATTTTCGAGAAAGTGGCGCATCCGTTGTCGGATCGCGAGCTGCTGGCCGCGGCCACCTCGCTCGAGGGGCACGCCGACAACGCGGCGCCGGCGCTCTTCGGCGGGCTGACGTCCGTGATTGCCGACGAGGCGCATGCGCCCGAAGCGATGCACTGGATCTGGCCTGACGAGCTGCGCCTTGTCGTGGTGACGCCGTCGGTGGGCCTTGCCACGGCCAAGGCGCGCGCGGCGCTGCCGGACCATCTGCACCGGCGCGACGCCATCTTCAACATGCAGCGCGTGCTCTCGCTGGTACACGCCCTGCAGACCAGAGACTACGAGCGGCTGCGCGAAGGCGTCCGCGACCGCTGGCACCAGCCGGCGCGCTCGACGATGGTGCCGCTGCTGACCGAGGTGCTCTCGCTGGAGGATCCCGACGTGCTCGGAGCCTTCCTGTCCGGCGCCGGTCCCTCCATTGCCGTCATCGCACGGCAGAACTTCGAGCGGCTGGAACAGCTGCTGTCCACGATGTTCGCCGGCGCCGGCCACCAGGCCGTGGTGCGGACGCTGGCGGTGCACCACGCGCCCGCCGCCAAGCCTGCGGGCGCCTCCGTGTCCGGGAGATGAGGAAATGAGATTCGTTGCGGGTTTGACGTGTCATCTGTGCGGCAAGCAGTACCCGCCCACCGCGTCGTGGGTGTGCGGTGAGTGTCTGGGCCCGCTCGAGGTGACGTACGACTACCCCGCGATCAAGAAGGTCATCAGCCGCGCGCTCATCGAGAGCCGGCCGCCCTCGATCTGGCGCTACCTGGAACTGCTGCCGGTCGAATCGCCGAAGACCGGGTTCAACTCCGGCTTCACGCCGCTCGTGAAGGCACACCGTCTGGCCAAGGAGCTGGGCGTTGCCGAGGTGTACGTGAAGGACGACTCGGTGAACCATCCGACCTTCTCGTACAAGGACCGCGTGGTGTCGGTGGCGGCCACCAAGGCCGTCGAGCTCGGGTTCCCGGTGTTCGGCTGCGCGTCCACTGGCAACCTGGCGGGGAGCGTCGCGGCGCATGCCGCGCGCCTCGGCCTGCCGTGCTACGTGTTCATTCCGCACGACCTCGAGCCGAACAAGGTGCTGGGTGCGGCGATCTACAACCCCACGGTGGTGGCCGTCGAAGGCAACTACGACGACGTCAACCGCTTGTGCACGCAGATCGCGGATCGCTACGGGTGGGGCTTCGCCAACATCAACCTGCGCAGCTACTACGCCGAAGGCGCCAAGAGCATGGGGTTCGAGATCGCCGAGCAGCTTGGGTGGCGGTATCCGGACCACATCGTCTCGCCGGTGGCCGGAGGCACCCTGCTGCCGCGCATCTACAAGGGGCTGCGCGAGTTCAAGGAAGTGGGTCTCGTGGACGGCCAGATGCCGAAGATTCACGCGGCGCAGCCGAGCGGCAGCGCGCCGGTGGTGCGCGCGCTCGATGCCGGCGACGAGTTCCCGGATCCGGTGAAGCCCGACACGATCTGCAAGTCGCTCGCGATCGGCAATCCGGCGGACGGCTTTCAGGTGATCAAGGTCGTCAACGAGACGGGTGGTGCCGGCGCGATGGTGACCGACGCGGAGATTCTGGACGGCATCCAGCTCCTGGCGCGCACCGAAGGCATCTTCACCGAGCCGGCCGGCGGCACGACGGTGGCCGCCACGCGGCAGCTGGTGGCGCGCGGTGTCATCAAGCCGAACGAGTCCGTGGTGATCTGCGTCACCGGCAACGGCTTCAAGACCGCGGAGGTGATGCAGGGGCACGTCCAGCGTCCGGTCACGATCGGTCGGAGCCTGGCCGACTTCGATCGCGTCGTCGGGCCGAAGATGGCCGCGGCGTCACAAGCGAGCCTGCAGCCGCAGGTTACGCCCACGGCCTGAGGCGCCCATGTACCCGGTCTTTCTCAAGCTCGACGGCCGGCCGGTACTGGTAGTCGGCGGCGGGCCGGTGGCGGCAGGCAAACTAGAGGGGCTGCTCGCGGCGGGCGCCAAAGTCACCGTCGTGGCTCCGGAGATTCGTCCTGAGTTCGAACGCGTGGGCGTGTCGAGACGGCGCCGGGCGTTCGAGCCGCACGATCTGGACGGCATGTGGTGGGTGGTGGCGGCGGCGCCGCCCGAGGTGAACGAGCAGGTGGTGGCAGCGGCCGAACGTCGCCAACTGTTTGTGAACGCGGTGGACGACCCGCCCAATGCCACGGCCTATCTCGGCGGCGTGGTGCGGCGCGACGGGGTGACCGTGGCGTTCTCGACCGCTGGTCGCGCGCCCGCGCTGGCGGGGCTGATGCGCGAGGCGCTCGACGCGTGGCTGCCGCAGGACCTCGCGGAGTGGATGACCGCCGCGGAGGAGATACGGAAGACGTGGAAGCAGGACGGCGTGCCGATGGAAGAGCGCCGGCCGCAGCTGCTGGAAACGTTGAACCGACTGTATGAAGAACGTCGACTCCAAGCCCGCCCCTGAGGCCGTGAAGGCCGTTGGACGCGTGTCGCTCGTCGGCGCCGGTCCCGGTGATCCGGAGCTGTGGACAGTACGCGCGGCGCGGCTCGTGCGCGAGGCCGACCTGGTGCTCTACGACGCGCTCGTCGATGCGGTGTCGCTGCGCGGGCTCACCGGTGCGCCGTGCTTCCACGTGGGCAAGCGCGCCGGCCGGACGAGCGTGAAGCAGGAGACGATCCACAAGCTGATGATCCGCGCGGCCCGCCACGGCAAGCACGTGGTTCGGCTCAAGGGCGGCGATCCGTTCGTGTTCGGCCGCGGCGCCGAGGAGGCGATTGCGCTGGCCGAGGCCGGCATTCCGTTCGAGATCGTGCCCGGCGTGACCACGGCCGTCGCGGCCGCGGAGCTGGCGGGTATTCCGGTGACGCATCGCGGCGTGGCCGCGGGATTCGTGGTGCTCGCGGGTCATACCTCCGAGGCGCTGGACGGCGCGCTCGGTGCCATTGCGCCGAACAGCCTGACAGTCGTGGTGATGATGGCGGTGGCGGGACGTGCCGCCGTGGCGGAACGGTTGATGGCACACGGCTGGGCGGGCGACACGCCCGCGGCCATCGTGTGCGGGGCGTCCACGCCGGAGTCGTGGAGCTGGACGGGACGCTTGAACGAGTTCGAACGAGTGGAGACTCCCGACGGCGTGGCCGGCGTGCTCATCGTGGGCGACGTGGTCACGGTGCGGGCAGCGATGTCCGGACACGGCGCGGACGGAACGGACCGGCGGGGAGCCGAGCCACGGGAGGCGAGTTATGGCCGCAATTGACGAACGCAAAGTGGTGGGACGCGGCAGCGTCAATTTTGCGAGCGAGAAGGACATCGACGAGTTCGTCACGCTGCTCGGCAAGTTCGAGCGCGGCGAGATGGCTCCCGACGATTGGCGGCGCTACCGGCTGACGCGCGGTACCTACGGGCAGCGGCAGGACGGCGTGCAGATGCTGCGCGTCAAGGCGCCGCAGGGGATCGTGAGCAGCGGCCAGATGCGCGCGTTCGCCACCGTGGCCGCCAAGTACTCGCGCGGCTTCGGCCACGTCACCACGCGGCAGAACATCCAGCTGCACTTCGTGCTCCTCAAGGACTGCGAAGACGCGATGCGGATCATGGCCGACGAGGGGCTGACCACGCGCGAGGCGTGCGGCAACGCCGTGCGCAACGTGACCGGCTGTCCCTACATGGGGACCTCGCACAGCGAGATCTTCGACGTCTATCCCTACGCCGAGGCGCTGACGCGCTACTTCCTGCGGCACCCGCTGGCCGCCGTGCTGCCGCGCAAGTTCAAGATCGCGTTCGAGGGCTGCACCGAGGATCACGCGCTGGCGTCGATCAACGACATCGGCTGGCGCGCGAAGATCCAGGACGGCCGGCGCGGCTTCCGCGTGACGATTGCCGGCGGCACGTCGATCATGCCGGTGACCGGCTACGTGCTCTACGAGTTCCTGCCGGTGGAGGAGATGCAGAACGTGGCCGAGGCCGTGCTGCGCGTCTTCCACAAGTACGGCGACTACGAGCACCGTCAGCGCAACCGCATGAAGTTCGTGGTGAAGCAGCTTGGCTGGGAGACGTTCCGCGCCAAGGTGATGGAGGAGCTCGAGGCGTTCCTCGCGACCGGCGGTGCGCCGCTCAAACTGACGTCCGATCAGCTCAAGCCGCAAGAAGCGCCCGATTGGCAGCCGGCGGATGCGCCCTCGGTGAACGCCGTCGCCGCGGCGGCGGTGACGCCCGTCGTCGGCCCCGGCATCATGCCCGGTTCCGTGAAGCTGCAGACCATCGACGATCCGTTCGTGCGGTGGGGCCAGACCAACGTGGCGCCGCAGAAGCAGGCGGGTTATCACCACGTGACCGTCCGGCTGCCGCTCGGCGACATGACCGCGGGGCAGATGCGCGTGCTCGCCGACCTTGCCGAGGCGTATGGCGACGGCACGATGCGGCTGACGGTGGAGCAGAACGTGCTCTACAAGTGGGTGAAGAAGGAATCGCTGCAGCCGTTCTACGAGCGGATTGCCGCGGCCGGTCTTGGCGCGGCGGATGCCAACACGCTCGGCGACGTCGTCAGCTGCCCCGGTGCCGAGAGCTGCCGCCTGGCGGTGACGCAGTCGCGTGGCCTCGGCCGCGGGCTGACCGAGTACCTGAGCACGCGCGCCGACCTGGTGGCGATGGTGCCCGGCGGCAAGGGCAGCATCAAGATCAGCGGCTGCCCGAACGGGTGCGGCCAGCACCACGTCGCGTCGATCGGCTTGCAGGGCAGCGTGCGCAAGGTCGGAGGCAAGGCGATCCCGCAGTACTTCGTCATGGTCGGCGGCGGCTGCGCCGACGACGGCACGGCGTACTTCGGCAAGGTGGTGTCGAAGGTGCCGGTACACCGCATGAACGACGCGCTCGAGCGGCTGGTGAAGATGTACGACCAGCAGCACCTGCCGGACGAGGACCTGGGCGCGTTCTTCCGCCGCGTGCCGCCGGCACAGGCGACCGAGGCGCTCAAGGATCTGGCGCTGCTGCTCCCGAACGAGATCACGGAGCAGGATTACGTCGATCTCGGCGAGACGCAGGCGTTCAACCCCGAGGTGATGGACGGGGAGTGCGCGGTGTAAGAAGGCTTAGGGCTTAGGGCTTAAGGCTTAGGCCGAAGACGGCCGGCGGGGTTCTCGCCGGCCGTTCCTGTTTTGATTGAATGGACCTGACGATTCCGTACACGTTCTACCCGCTGGTGTTGCCGCACTGGATCGCGTGGGCGCTCTTCTCCACGGCGACGCTGGGCGGAGCCGCCGTGGGAGTTGTCGCCGGCCGGCGGAGGGGGTGGGCGCGCGGCCTGCGCTCCGCGCTGCTAAGCGGGGTCGTGCTCCTGTTTCTGACCATGGTTGCCGCCATGGTCATCACCTTCTTCGTGCACGACCTGTAGTCGTATGGGACTATTTGGCCCGTTGAGCAGGCTCCAGTCGCGCGTCGTTCGGTTCACGTGGAGCTGGGCGATTGTCTTCGTCCCCATCGAAACCTACCTCGTGAGTCTGAGACGCGGGCGGCCGTACGCGGAGGGGCTGCTGGCAACGGGGTGGGCGTGGACGACGGCGGTGTTCTGGCGTGCCACCAATCTGCGTTACGAGATCGCCCGCGATGGAGAACCGCTCGACTTCCGATCGCTCGAGCTGTGGCTGGCGCCGGTGTTCACGCTCATGGCGGGCGCCGCCCTGGCCGGTTCGGTGGTCCTGCTGCTGAATCGCGACGGCCCCGCCGCGTAGCTGGAGAGCACATGCGGATTCACGCCCACTCGGTCGTCGTCACGCTGGGGCTGGTGTGCGCTGCGTGTGCCGGAAACACCCGCGACGCGGCTCCTGTCGCTCCGTTCCAACTCGAGGAGATGACGATTCGCGACCTGCAGGCCGCGATGGCGTCCGGCCGTTACACGTCACAACAGCTGGTCGAGCTCTACCTCCGGAGAATCCTCGAGATCGACCGCGGGGGACCAGCCCTGCGGTCGATCAGCGACGTCAATCCGGACGCGGTGCGCATTGCGGGCGAACTGGACGCCGAACGTCGCCAGGGCCGCGTACGCGGCCCACTGCACGGCATTCCGCTGGTCATCAAGGACAACCTCGACACGGCCGATCGAATGCCCACGACGGCCGGGTCGCTGGCGCTCGAAGGCGCCAGTGCGCCGCCGCGCGATGCGTTCGTCGTCGAGCGCCTGCGGGCCGCCGGCGCGGTGATTCTCGCGAAGACCTCGTTGAGCGAGTGGGCGAACTTCCGGTCGATGCATTCGTCGAGCGGGTGGAGCGCCCGCGCCGGGCAGGTGAAGAATCCCTATGCGCTGGATCGCAATCCGTGTGGATCGAGCTCGGGCAGCGGCGTGGCCATCGCCGCCAACCTGGCGGCCGTGGCGGTCGGCACCGAGACGGACGGCTCGATCGTCTGCCCTGGGAGCGTCAACGGCATCGTGGGCATCAAGCCGACGTTGGGTCTCGTGAGCCGCGCCGGGATCATCCCGATCGCGCACAGCCAGGACACGGCGGGCCCGATGGCGCGCACCGTCATGGACGCCGCGATTCTGCTGACCGCGATGAGCGGACCCGATCCGCGCGACGCGATCACCGAACGCGCCCAGGGCCGAATGCACGACTACGCGGCGGGCCTCGACGCCGGTGCGTTGAAGGGCGCTCGCATCGGCGTGTCCCGAAGCGCGGTGCATTTCGGGTACAGCCCCCAGGCCGATCGCGTCGTGGAGGCCGCCATCGAGGCCATGAAGGCGCAGGGTGCCGCGGTCGTCGATCCCGTGCAGATTCCCACGGCGGCGCGGCTCGAGCCGTGCGAAATGGACGTGTTGTTGTACGAGTTCAAGGCCGGCCTGAACGCGTACCTGGCCACGCGCGGCGCGCGCGTGCGCACGCTCGCGGATCTGATCGCGTTCAACCGGCAGGAGCGGGCGCGCGAGATGCCGTTCTTCGGGCAGGACCTGTTCGAGCAGGCCGAGAAGAAGGGGCCGCTGACGTCCGAGCAGTACCGGACCAGCCTGGCCAATTGCCAGCGCTGGGCCGGCCCCGAGGGCATCGACGCCGTGATGGACGCGCATCGTCTCGACGCCCTGGTGGCGCCGACGACGAGCCCGGCGTGGCCAATCGATCACCTCAACGGAGACCACGTGCGCGGCGCGAGCTCGACGATTGCCGCCGTCGCCGGCTATCCGCACGTCACGGTTCCGGCTGGCGACGTGTCTGGCCTGCCGGTGGGAGTGTCCTTCTTCGGCCGCGCCTGGTCCGAACCCACGCTGATCCGGTTGGCCTATGCGTTCGAGCAGGCCACACATCATCGCCGAGTGCCGCGGCTGCTGCCGGCAGCGGCAGCGGCACCATGACGACGGTGGGCGCTACGGGCAGGTGTCGGCGACGCGTGTCACCATCGACACGTTGATGCCGTCGGCGCCGCCGGCGCCGATCAGGATGCCGCTGACCGACACACGCTTGCCGACGTTGGCGTCCTGCCGGGCCAGCACGAACTTGAGCGGCATCGTGCGCTCGCCGAGCGCCTTGGTCGCGTCCTCGGGAGCCGCGCCAGGCTTTTCGATGCGCTGCGGCGCCGTGGCGTTGGTGAGCGTCCAGTCGGCACCCGCCTTCGGCCCCAGGCAGCCCACGACGCGCGCGAGCGTGTTTGCTGGCAGCTCGCCGGGGCCATCCTTCGGGATGATCTGGATGTTGGCCACGGTGTCGGGTGCCACCTCGAAGGTGCCGGCGGGGAAGCCGTTCGACTTCAGGATGAGCGCAACCAGGTCGTTGTAGGCCGACGGAGACAGCGAGCCCGCCGTGACGCCGTTCGGCATGTTGACGCTGACGAACTTCAGCAGGTCGCCGACGGTCTTCTGCGTGTTGGCCTGCCAGAACTGCGGACCTACCAGCGGCCGGGCGCCCTCGAGCGTCAGCGTATGGCACCGCGCGCAGTTGGCGCTGAAGGTCCCTTGCGCGCGCTCGGCCTGTGCGTCGGTATAGGCGCCGTCCCAGACGGTTTTCGTGGGCGTCTGCGCGGTGAGAACTGCGTGTGCCAGGACGGCCACCAAGAGAGCCGCCGCCCACAGGATGCGATGTGCCGTGACCATGTCGCGCTCCTCGCGAAAGCCGGGACCCGAGTGTGCGCGCATTCTAGCTCCAAGCCGGCCGGGCGCGTCAGCCGTTGACGAGGACGACGGTTTCGCCAACCTGACGGACGGCCAGCCGGCCCTGCTCCTTGGCCAGGGCTGCCTGCGCGCGCTCGATCGGCTCCATGAACGGCTCGCGACTGAGCTGGAACGACTGATGGTGCACCGGCACGAGCAGCCGCGCGCCCGCGGCGTCGGCCATCGCGACGGCCTGCTCGGGCGTGCAGTGGTTCCAGATCCACGGGTCGTAGGCGCCAATCGGCATGACCGCCGCTTCGAACGGGCCGAGCGCGCGATGCCGCCTGAACGCATCCGTAATGGCGGTGTCGCCGCCGATGAGCAGCTTCCGGCCCTCGCGCTCCAGCACGAAGCCCGCGTAGCCCCGCCAGGTGTCGCGGCGGATGCGCGCCCCCCAGTGCTTCACCTCGATGGCGCTCACGACCACTTCGCCGTGGCGTGTGGCGATCGTCTGCGAGCGGCCCCAGGCGAGCTCGTGCACGGCCGAGTAGTGCTGCCGTGGCAGCAGGTCCGCCGTGCCCACCGCCATCACCGCCACCGGCTTGCCGGGCACCGCGCCGAGCGACGGCGTGTCCAGGTGATCGAAGTGGGCGTGCGACACCAGCACGACGTCGATCTCGGGCAGCTCGCCAGGCGAGAGCGCGCATTGGACCAGGCGCAGCGGACCGAGCGAGCCCACGCCGAGGTCTACCCCGATGCGCCGGAAGAAGACGGGGTCGGTCAGGATGCGCACGCCGTAGAAGTTGATCAGAACGCTGGCATGTCCCAGCCATGCCAGCGTGATCGCGTTGTCCTTCCAGCTGGCCAGGGACGGCCGATGCGGCGCGGCGGGCACCTCGCGGCCGAACTCTTCGAAACGGCCGCGGATGAACCGGGCCGCCCATGTTTCCGACAGCCCCGCCCACGTACCGGCGCCGGCCAGCGCGCCCGCCCCGATGAAGTACCGGCGCTTCACAGCGGTCACTATATCGTGCTCCGACTCATCGGCTGAGTCGGTCCGCCCGGCGGCGCGACGATAAAATCTGAGGCCATGCGTCACGCGATCGGAATCTCCGCCGCCTGTGTCGTGCTCGTGTCGATATCGCTGGCGCCCGCCGCCGCGCAGCCGGCGCGGCGCGCCGAGGCCGCCGTGCACGTCGCGGCCGGGGCCCTGCCGCAGTTCGAGGGCAGCGACTTCGGCGTTGGCGGCCGTCTGGCGTGGCACGCCGACGATCTGTTCACGTTCGAGGGGGAGCTCACGGTCTTTCCCGGCGAGTATCCCGATAGCGCCGTCGCGTTCAGCCGGCGCCGCGTGGAGGGTCTGTTCGGCCTCACCGCCGGCCTGCGCTTCGGCGTGCTGCGGCCGTTCGCCAAGTTCCGGGCGGGCTTTCTCGACGTGCAGGACGCCGGGCAGCCATTCCCCTGCATCCTGATCTTTCCGCCGCCGCTTGCCTGCACGCTGGCCGGCGGCCGGACGTTGCCGGCGTTTGATATCGGCGGCGGCATCCAGGTCGACGTCACCTCGGGCACGTTCATCCGGGTCGAGGCCGGAGACCGGCTGCTGAAATACCCGGCGCCGGCGATCGACGGTGACGGCGTGCCGCAGGACGAGGACTTTTACGGCCATGGGCTCCGGTTCGCGGCCGGCGTGGGCGTGCGGTTCTAGACAGCCCTCAACAGCCCCCCGGGCGTCCAGGTCAACAGCGAACCCCGGACGGTCTATGCTGTCCGCGTGCACCGTCGCGCCCTCGCCTACGCGATCGCGCTCTTCGCCCTTGCCGGGGTCATCACGCTCCGCTGGCTGCTCGATCCGGTTCTCGGCGACACGCTGCCGCTCGTCACGCTCTATGGTGCGGTGGCCGCTGGCGTCTGGGTGGGCGGGTTCGGTCCGGGGCTGCTGGCATCCGTCGTCGGCTATCTCGCGTGTAACTACCTGTTCATGGCTCCGCGCGGCAACTTGTTCTTCTTCGACTCCGAGAAAGCCGTCGGGCTCGCGGCCTACCTGTTCACGTGCGGGCTGATCATCGCGATCGGCGAGGCGATGCGCGCCGCGCGGGAGCGCGCCGCCGAGCGAGGCGAGTTGATGCGGGTGACGCTGGCCAGCATCGGCGACGCGGTGATTACCACTGACAACGACGGGTGCGTCACCTCGTTGAACGCCGCGGCGGAATCGCTGACCGGCTGGACCGTTGTCGACGCGGCCGACCAGCCGCTCGAGACGGTGTTTCGCATCGTCAACGAGGACAGCCGCCAGCCCGTCCCGAATCCCGCGCTCCGGGCGCTGCGGGAAGGGATAGCCGTGGGGCTGGCCAACCACACGCTGCTGATCGCCAAGGACGGCAGCGAGCGTGCGATCGACGACAGCGCGTCGCCTATCCGGTCCGAGGACGGCTCGGTGTCCGGCAGCGTGCTGATCTTCCGCGATATCTCCGAACGGCGCCGGTGGGAACGGGACGAAGCCAGCCGCCTGCTGGCCGCGCGTCAGCTCGCGTCGATTGTCGAGAGCTCCGACGACGCCATCATCCGCAAGTCGCTCGACGGCACCATCCAGAGCTGGAACGCCGGAGCCGAGCGCGTGTTCGGCTACAGCGCCGATGAGGCCATCGGCCGCCACATCTCGTTGATCATCCCGCCGGATCGCATCGCCGAGGAGGAGCAGATCATCGCCAGCCTCGAGGCCGGACGGCGCGTCGACCATTTCGAGACGGAACGCCGTCACCGCGGCGGGCAGCGCATCTGGGTGTCGCTGACCATTTCGCCGATCGCCGCCGAGGACGGGCAGATCGTGGCCGCGTCGAAGATCGCGCGCGACGTGACGCGCCAGCGCGAGGCCGACGCCGAACGCCAGCGCATGGAGGACGACCTGCGGAAACTGGCGGCCGACCTGTCGACCGCCGATCGGCAGAAGAACGACTTCCTCGCCACGCTGGCCCACGAGCTGCGCAATCCGCTGGCCCCGCTCGGCAACATGCTCGAGGTGTTGAAGCGCGCCGGTGGCGACGAGCGCACCGTGCAGCTCGCCGTGACCACGATGGAACGGCAGCTGCGCCACATGGTGCGCCTCGTGGACGATCTGCTCGATCTGAACCGTATCACCCACAACCGCCTCGAGCTCCGGACGGACGTCGTCAATCTCAACGCGCTGATCGAGCAGGTCGTGGAGGCATCGCGGCCGCTGGCCGACGCGGAAGGCCACGAGATCACGGTCGTGGTGCCGGCGGTTCCGATTCAGCTCAGTGCCGACGCGGTGCGTCTCGGACAGGTGTTCGGAAACCTCCTCAACAACGCGTACAAATATACCGACCCGGGAGGGACGATTACCGTGCGGGTCGAGCAGCTGGCCAACGAAGTCGTCGTGACCGTGGCGGATACCGGCGCGGGCATCCCAGCCGATCGCCTGCACGGCATCTTCGAGATGTTCGCGCAGGTCGAGACGTCGCGCGAACGGGCGCAGGGCGGGCTCGGCATCGGCCTGACGCTGGTGCGGCGGCTGGTGGAAATGCACGGTGGCTCCGTCGAGGCACGGAGCGCCGGGCCAGGACGCGGCAGCGAGTTCATCGTCCGGCTGCCGATCGTGGTCGAGCCGCGCGCGGCGGCGCCCGCGCCCGCGGTGGCGCCTGCCGCCATCGATCGGCGGCGGATACTGGTCGTCGACGACAATCGCGACGCAGCGGCATCGCTGGCGATGCTGCTCGAGCTCGACGGCCACACCATCGTCTCGGCGCACGACGGCCCGTCGGCGTACGCCGCGGCGGAGACACACCGGCCGGAAATCGCCCTGGTCGACATCGGGCTGCCGGGCATGGACGGCTACGAAGTGTGCCGCCGTATTCGCCGGCAGCCCTGGGGCCGCCATGTGATCCTGCTGGCGCTGACCGGTTGGGGGCAGGACGAGGACCGCACGCGCACGCGCGCGGCGGGCTTCGACGGCCATCTCGTGAAGCCGGTCAACTACGCCGATCTGATGACCCTGCTGGCGTCGTTCAGCGTCGAGCGGTAGCGGGTGCGCGTCAGTAGCCGCCCTGGTCGACGTTCAGCAGCACGAAGATCAGGCCCGCGATGACGGCCAGCAGCACCAGCAGCACGATCTTCCAGATGCTCTTCGGGTACCGCCCGGCGATCTGGCCGGTATAGCCGTTGACGATCACCTGAAAGGCCTTGGGGCCGTAGGTGTAGGAGAGCAGCCATACCGGCACGAGCACGTGCTTGAACGTGCGGCCGGAGAATTCAGGAAAGATGCGCAGGTTGCGGTAGGTGTCGCCGGGAATCTGCTGGGCGCAGAGCTGCTGGAGCGCCGCGTTCATCTGGTCGATCGACCGCTGCGCCGCGTCGAAGAGCACGACGCGGTAGTGCTCGACGACGTGCCCCGACAGGAACGCGGTGTCGTAGGGCACGACCTCCGGCGTGGGAAACGGCTCGACCTGCTTCAGCAGGTCCATCGGCAGCCCCTGCGTGCCGGGCACCGGTTCGTCGTCGAAGAAGTGATCGACGGCACCGGAGGCCGGCTCCCACCGCACGCGCCGCTCCATGCGCGTCACGCGCTGGCCCTTGGCGTTGGTCGTCGTGACCGGCACGTAGTAGTAGTGCCCGGCCTCGGCGTCCCACGGGCAGTGCACCCGCGCGTCGAAGGTCCAGTAGGGGATGTAGAGGCTCTTGACGGTGTCCACGAGCGCCGTGCGCCACAGCTTGCCCGGCGCCAGCCACTTGCTGCGCCACCAGCGGCGGATGCTGTCGCGGACGGTGCTGGTGTCGACACGGAACGGCAGTACGCCGGCGGGGCTGATCGGCGCCTTGATCTCCTCGTAACCCACCAGTGCAGGCGACCCGCAGAACTCGCAGTTCTGCCCGACGCGCGCCGGGTCGAAGACCATCACCGCCTTGCAACTCTGGCACTGCACGCTGCGCCGCTCGGTGTGCCAGCCGCGCGCTTCGTCGGGCAGCTCGCGCAGTGCGCGTGCGAGATCCTGCTCGGCCACCTTGCCGGTGTCCCGATCGATCTGGTACGGCGACTCCGTACCGCAGAACGGGCACACGAGCTTCTGCTTGCCCGGACTCCACTCGGCCTGCGCGCCGCAGGCCGGGCACTCGTGCTTGGTGACGGTGAGGACCTGGTCCAACTCAGGCCGACATGTACGAGGTGAGCGCGGCGCGCGTGATGCGCCACGTCGCGCCGATCTTCTTGCCCTTCAGCTCGCCGGACTCGAGCACCGTCATCACGTCAGCTTCCGAGACGCCGAGCGCCTGCGCGGCTTCGCCCGGGCTGAGGAGCTCGGGCGTGCCCGCGGCGCCTGCCGCTGACGGCAGGGGACCTGGAATGGGCGGAACGGCGATGGTAGGCGCCGCGTGCCCGGCAAAGCCGTCCTTCATCATCTGCTGCGCCAGGCCGAAGCCCATGGCGAGCTCGGCGGCGGTGCCGGCGGCACCGCCGCCGCCACCGCTCTCGAAGCCCTTGCCCATCTGGTACTTCACGAACTCGTTGAGGTTGCCGATCGCCGCCATGCTCGAACGCTTGTCGATGGCGGCCTCGACCTCCGGCGGCACCGAGACGTTCTCCACGATGAAGCTGCCGATCTCGATGCCGTATTTCGCCATGACGGCCGGATTGATGAGCGGCAGGAGCGCTTCGCCGAGCTCGCTGTACCGGGACGCCACATCGAGCACCGGCACCTTGGCCGACGCGATGGCGTCCGTGAACACGCTCACGATTCGTGAGCGCATCGTGTCGCTGAACTCGTCGAGCCGGAAGTTGTGGTCGGAGCCCGCGACTTCGCGCAGGAAGGTCTTGGTGTCCACGACCTTGAAGTCGTAGGTGCCGAACGCGCGCACCCGCACCATGCCGAAGTCGTCGTCGCGCAGCATCACCGGGTTGGAAGTGCCCCACTTGTTGCCGGTGAAGAGGCGCGTGGTGACGTAGTAGACGTCGGCCTTGAAGGGCGAGTTGAAGCCGAACGGCCACGACTTGATCTTGGTGAGGACCGGAATGTTGTCGGTGGTCAGCGTGTGCTTGCCGGGGCCGAACGTGTCCCCGAACTCGCCCAGGTAGACGAACTGCGCCACCTGCGACTCGCGGACGATGAGCTGTGCGCCGTTCTTGATCGCCTTGTCTTCGTCGGGAAACCGCCACGACAGCGTGTCGCGGGAGTCGTCGGTCCACTCGATGACCTCGAGCAGCTCGCCCTTGATGAAGTCCATGATGCCCATCGTCTGTCGCTCTCCTCTACGTAGCCGCCGGTCTGCAGACCGGCCTCAGTTTCTTCCGACGTAACCCGGCCGGAGGATGTTCACACTAGCACGCCGCCGGACTACGGTTGACCGAACGTATCGGCCAGACGCCGGACGAAATCCACCGCAGAATCGCGCGGACGACTGCTGCGGTGGACCGCGAGGGCGCGCCGGGCGTCCTCGACCTGGCGGACGAGCGCGCGTGCCTCGTCGAACGACACCGGCGCGGTGGCGAAGTCGATGGCGTCGGCGCGCGCGCGACCGCGCTGCAGCGCCGCCGGCACGCGGCGGTGACAGCGGCAGGCGGCGGCGTCCGACACGAGCCCGCAATGCGCACGGGTGAACCGCGCCACCTCGTCGCGGGCGCGCTGCAGCCGCTTCCGGAAGACATCGGGCCGTATGTCCAGCGCCTCCGCCGCCTCGGGCCCTGGCATCTCCAGGATCTCGCCGAAGATGTAGGCTAGGCGGTGCGCCCGGTCGAGACACTGCAGCATGCCGAGCGTGCAGCCGACCTTCACCTCCTCGATCAGCACCGACCGTTCGGTCTCGGCCGGGCCGGAGTCGGAGACGCCGTCGCTCAGATCGTCCGCGAAGCGGTCGAACGTCAGGTGCAGGCGCTCCATCGGACTCTTCTTGACGTCGAGGATGTAGTTGACGGCCACGCGATACACCCACGTCTTCAGGCGGCTGCGGAAGTCGAACTGAGACAGGCGTGTGACGACGCGCACAAAGATCTCCTGCGTCGCGTCCTCGGCGTCCGCCCGGTTCCACAGCATGCGCAGCGCCAGGCCGTAGACGTCTCGCTGGAGCGCCCGGACGAGCGCGTCGAGGGCCTCGCGGTCGCCGTCGATGGCGCGGCGCGCGTGGTCCTCGATCGTGCCGTGCGGCATCAGGCCGTCTCCATCAGCTGCTTCAGCGCGGCCAGCTCTGTCCGCAGGGTCTGCCGCTGCGCGTTCAGGGCGCCCTCCAGTTCTTCCAGCGGTACGGGCGGCGCGTGGAGCACGAAGCTGTAGATGGATGTACCGCGCGTCGTGGCGGTCACTCGCGACTGCGCCAGGGCCACGCTGCCGTCGGGAAACTCGAGCCGCCAGTCCACGGTGCGTGCGGCGGGGTCGGACGAGGTGGCCAGGGCGATCTCGGCAGTGCCGCCGGGCGTCTTCAACCGTGCGCGGCGGCTGTCGGCGGTTTCGAACGCCTGTGCCCAGCGGGACAGGTTGGCGGGTTTGCGCACGAACTCGAATACGGCATCCGGCGGTGCGGTGATTTCGATGCCTTGAACGTCGAACATCTGCATGGGCTTCCTCCCGGCCGCCACGCGGCTCTGGATCGTTTGGACGATCCAGTTCCGGCTTCTGTGACCAGTGCCGGTTAGCCGTTCCGCTTGAGCCAGCCCGCCACGGCCTCGAGGCCCGCCTCCACGAGATCGGTGGCGGACCAGTTGATGCCGCGGTCGTCGGGGAACGCCGCTTCGGTCTGCCGCCTGGCGCGCAGGAGCTCGATGGGCAGCGCGGGGTCGATCGGCTGCCGCTCGCGGGCGTCGGCCTTTTGCAGCTGCTCCACGAGCGCCGCTGCCTGGCGCATGTCGAGCATCGACAGCGGTGAGCGGCAGTGGGCGCAGGCCGAGGTATGCGCCACGTCTACCGGCGCCCCGCAGTTGGAGCAGTTCACGCTCTGGACGTTCTGGCGCAGCTCCTTCAACTGCTCCGTTGTGAGCGGGCGGATGAAGTCCTTCTCGCGCAGGAAGTCGAAGAAGGTGGTCAACCGGCCGTGGTCGTTGGGGCAGCGCAGGTAGGAGAAGCGAGTCGCCCGCTGCATGTCCTGCGTCAGACGCAGCCGCGCGTGACACCGCGGGCACTTGGCGAGATCGGCGTTCGAGAACTGACGCTTGCCCGAGTGTTCCCCGATCAGGCGGAAGAGCGCCAGCGTGCCGCCGGGACTGAGCCGCACGCTTTCGTGGGAGTCGAACCAGAACGAGTGGCAGGGCAGGCAGATGTCGATCGAGACCGGCCGGCCGACGTGGCCGTCGAGCGTCTGCTCCTGCATCGCCGCGCCGCAGCGGGGACAGGTCACTCGACCGGCTTCCAGGCGAGCGCAACCAGACGCACGTCCACTCCGCCGCGTTTGGGCTTGATCTCGATCGTCTCGATGACCGCGGCCGCTGAATCCACGGCGGAGAGCGCGGCAATCTCCTCGTTCAGCTCGTTCTCGAGCGCCTGCAGCTCCTCTTGCGCCGCCGTGAGCTTTTCCTTGGCGCGCCCGACGTCCTGCGTCTCCTTGACCGAGCGGCCCACGCCGCGCACGGCAGTGGTCGCGCGGCCGAGGGTGGAGGCCGACACCGCCTTGCGGCCCAGCAGCGCGCCAAACACCGTGGCGCCAAACGACACCATCGTCTGCGTGCGCTGCTGCGACGCCTGATCCTGTTCACGCGTCACGCCCGCTTCCGCCGTCTGCACGCGCTGCGTCAGGCGGGCGACTTTCGGCGCGTACTTGCCGCGCAGCTTCTGGACCTCGGCGTCGCGCGACTCGCGGGCCGCCTGCGAGAGCCGAAGCCGAAAGTCGCGCTCGCTCTCGCCGGCGCGAGACGTCAGCTTCACCGCCGCCGCCGAGTAGAGCGTCAGGCGCTCGGCGCGCATCACCCACTGGCCGAAGTCCTTCGTCCAGGCCGCGTACTTCCTGGCGTTGAGGGCGGCTGGCGGCAACGTGTCGAACGAGGAGCTCGGATTCGGCAGCGTGCCGACCAGATCCTCGGGCGTCTGGCCGGCTGGCTCGGCGTTGTCCCAGTCCACCGGCACGGCACCGTCGGTGAAAGGGGCGACCACGTTGAGGTCCTGGGTCGTGTCGATGCCCAGCTTCGTGTCGGTGTAATGAATCCGGGCCGATCCGAAGAGTACGCCGCGCCACCGCGTGGCGGTGGCGTTGACGAAGTACTCCGGCACGTTGGCGGGCACGATGGGTTTGGCCGCCGCCGGCCGAACCTGGTCGGGCGAGCCTGACTTGTCCGCCGACGCTGCAGCGGAGCCGGAGGGCGCGCCACGACCGGCTGCGGGGTGACCGCCGCCATTGCTGGTGGCCGCGCTCGGTGTGGCCACGCTGGCAGGGGTGCCGGAGACGCGCTTCAACTCCTCGCGGCCCATGGGCCCGCGCAGATACGACATCGTCCAGCGCGTCTCGAAGACGACCGGCGCCGACTCGTGGACGTTGTGCATGAGGAACACGCGGCTCCTCAGGCTGGAGAGCGTCGCGTCGAGCGACTTGCGATCGAGCCCGGCGGCGACGCCTTCGAGGCCGTCCAGCACACGTGCCTTGTCGCGTTCGGTCTGCAGCTTGCCCAGGAACCAGGTACCGGTGTTCGACAGCCCTTTGTAGTCGAGGTCCACGGGGTTCTGCGTGGACAGCACTACGCCCACGCCAAACGCGCGGGCCTGCTTCAGCAGCGTCAGGAGTGGCGCCTTCGACGGCGGATTGGCGACGGGCGGCAGGTAGCCGAACACCTCGTCCATGTAGAGCATCGCCCGCAGCGAGGTGGTGCCGCCCTGCCGTCGCGTCCACTCGAGCAGTGCGCTCAGGAGCAGCGACACGACGAGCATGCGTTCGGTGTCGCCCAGGTGGGCAATCGAGACGATGGCCACGCGCGGCCGGCCCTCCGGTGTGTAGAGCATCGTGCCGACGTCGAGCGGATCGCCGGCGAGCCACACTTCGAAGCCCGGTGTGGCCAGGACGCTGTTGAATCGCAGCGCGAGGTCCTGGCGATCCTTGGCCGGGTAGAACGTCTCGAGGTCCAGAACGCCAATCTTGTCGAATGGAGGCTTCTGGATGCCGCCGACCAGGCCCGGGAGGTCGTCTGGCGCGGCGGCGTCCGAGAGAATCGCCGCTACCAACGCCTGCTCGCGGCTGTGCGGCGCGAGATCGCCGAGGCCGGCGAGCGCCAGCAGGCTCGACGCGGTCGTCGTGATTCGGGTGCGCGCGTCGTCCTCGTGCTCGTTGGCAGGCGGTCGCAGCGAGTTCAGCAGCGCCAGCGGCACGCCGGCGCGGCTGCCGGGCGTGTAGAGACGGAAATCCGCCGCGGCGCGCAGCCGCGCGATGCGGCTCCCGTCCTGATCCCAATCGGCGAGCCCCGTCTTCCACCGCTCGGCCTGCTGCGCGGCGAACGCGTCGGGCGTGAGACTGTGGCGCCCGGCGTCGGCCGGATCGACCCACGGCGCGAAGTCCGCCGGCGCGAGGTCGGGGAACGTGAGCAGCAGGTTGGCCAGATCGCCCTTGGGATCGATGGCAAGCACCGGCACGCCGTCGATGGCCGCTTCCTCGATGAGGGCGATGCCGAGGCCGGTCTTGCCGCTGCCGGTCATGCCCACGCACACGGCGTGGGTGACGAGGTCCTTCGAGTCGTAGAGCACCAGATCGGGCCGGCGAGCACCGGCGGCCAGGTCGTACTCTTTCCCGAGATAGAAAGCACCCAGCTTCTCGTAGTCGGCGGGCATGGCCCACATCATATAAAAGCGGCGATAATCGGCGAGTGGCCAGATTCGAGGCGCTCGATCCCGAGATCCGCGGCGTGCTCGGAAAGAAGGTCAGCGAGCTCGGGCTCCGCGTGGAAGGATCGCCGGTCCAGAAGTACGTCGATCAGCTGTACCACGAGCTGGATCGCCGCGGATTGAAGAAGTTCCGTCCCGTCTGCTACCTCACCGACGAGTGGGGCTGTCCCGATCAGCAGCCCGTGCTCGGCATTCCGTTCTACCTGGCCGACCCGAAGCTGCGGACGATCGAGAAGGCGGCCGACGCCCTCGAGAGCGAGCGGCAGATCATGATGTACATGCGGCACGAGGCCGGACACGTGTTCAACTACGCGTATCGCCTCTACACGACGCCGCAGTGGCGCGAGCTGTTCGGGTCGTTCTTCCGCCCCTATCGTGACGAATACCGTCCGGTGCCGTTCAGCAAGAAGTACGTCCGGCACATCGAGGGGTGGTACGCGCAGAAGCACCCGGACGAGGACTTCGCGGAGACGTTTGCCGTGTGGCTCACGCCGCGCAGCCCGTGGCGGCGCCAGTACAAAGGCTGGCCGGCCATGAGGAAGCTTCGCTACGTCGAGCGCATGGCCAAGACGCTGGCCACCGTGGAGCCGATCGTGAAGACCGGCGAGGTGGACATCACCCCCGACGACATCAGCGTCACGGTGGAACAGTTCTACGAACAGGCCGACCAGGAGCGCCAGGCGCGCATCGACATCGCCCTCGACGCGCATCTGGGGCAGATCTTCCTGGCCCGGAGGCGAAAGGAATCCAAACCTGCGGCCGATATCGTCAAGAGATACACCCACGAGCTCGTGGAGAAGATCACGTACTGGACCGGCGTGCGACGGCCGGTGGTGAAGGGGCTGATCGATTCGGTGTGCCGGACCTGCGAGCGCATGCGGTTGTGGGGCGAGGTCGGGGAGGAGCCCCGCTACCTGGTGGAGGTGACGGCGCTGGCCACCACGCTCGCCATGAACTTTCTCACGCGAGGGCAGTTCGACTAGGAGGACAGTTCGACTCGATGGGCAAACTGAGTATCGTCGTTCTCTACGATCGCGTCCTGGTGGACGAGGACGCCGAGCAGGCCGCCTCCACCGACAAGTCGCCGGTGACACGCACCCTCGACAAGAAGGAGGTCGAGGACGAAGTGGCCGAGGCGCTCGTCAAGCTTGGTCACGAGGCCATCAAGCACGAGCTCGACGGCACCCCCAAGAGCCTGCTCGCGCTGGCCCGCATCGAATGCGACCTGGTGTTCAACCTCACCGAGTCGTTTGCCGATGACGACACCGCCGACTTCAAGATTGCCGGCTTCCTCGAGCTGATTGGCAAGCCCTACACCGGGTCGGGTACGCACGGCCTGATGCTGGCGCAGGACAAGGCGATCGCCAAGAAGATCTTCGCGTTTCACGGCATTCACACGCCCGTCTTCGCCAAGTCGTTCCGCGGCCGTCTCGATTTCTCGCACGACTTGCAGTTTCCAGTCATCGTGAAGCCTGCGCGCGAGGACGGCTCGATCGGCATCGAGTTCAGCGCAGTGGTCAGTTCCATCCGCGAGCTGATGGAGCGCATGGACTGGCTGCACGCCAACTTCGACTCGCCGGTTCTCATCGAGGAGTACATCGAGGGGCGCGAGATGTATGTGGGTGTCCTCGGCAACGACAAGCCCGAGGCGCTGCCGGTCATCGAGCTCGATCTGTCGAAGCTGCCGGACGGCACGCCGCGGATTGCCGCCGCGGAGGTGAAGTGGGGCAAAGGCACGAAGGCGTACCGCGACACCAAGTCCGCCGTGGCCACGGACCTCTCGGAAGAGATCACAAAGGCGCTGCAGCAGACGGCGGTGGCCGCCTATCAGGCGCTCGAGCTGCGGGACTACGGCCGCGTGGACATGCGGCTCCAGCCCGACGGGCGGGTTCACGTCATCGAGGCCAATCCAAACCCCTGGCTCAGCTCAAAGGCTGAGTTCGCCATGGCCGCCCGGAAAGCCGGACGCACCTACCCGCAGCTCGTCGAGGAGATTGTCGAGCTGGCCATGACCCGCGCCTGAGAGCCGCCGGGGAAGACAACAGTCGCCCTCCGGAGCGGCTCGCCAATCTACCTCCAGCGAGACTTTCAAGTCGTGACGCGCGTGATAGTTAAGGCCTCAGCCGGAGGTCCATCCGAGGGAGTGTCTGGGCGGTTTCGGGCATCCGGAAGAGCTGACAAAAACCGGCCAAAACACTGCCATTTTCGATGATTTCACGTTGTCGAGCCGCCAGGAATGCGCTATACTCAGTGGGCTGCTCCAGAGCACAAACCGGCCAACCACAACCTACCGGAACGAGGCACACGTGACATTCCAGGTCGGAGACAAGGTCATTTACCCGAACCATGGGCTCGGTATCGTTGAACGAATTGAAGAAAAGACGATTCTCGGCACGACCTGCGGGTTTTTTCACCTGCGGATCGTCGCAAACGACACCACCGTACTAGTGCCGGTTGCGAACGTAGACGGCGTTGGCCTGCGCAAGGCCATCGACGATGCCGAAGTGGAGCGTCTCTTCACGTTGCTCGGCGACGGCAAGATCGACAACCACCAGAACTGGAAGGGCCGGTTCAAGGACAACTCCGACAAGATGCGGACCGGGTCGATCTACGACATGGCCGACGTCCTCAAGAGTCTCACCTTCCTCAGCAAGTCGAAGAGCCTGTCGTTCCGCGAGAAGCGGATGCTCGATCGCGCCAAGGCGCTCATCATCTCCGAGGTTTCGGAAGTGATGCGGCAAAAGGCGCTCGAGGTCGAGGAGCAGGTCGATCGCGCGCTCGAGAAGTGCTTCACCACGAAGGTCCGCAACATCAACCGCACGCAGGCCCGCGCGAAAGTGACGCCCAAGCCGGTGATGGCCGCGAAGCCGGTAGCGGCGCCAGTCGCCAAGCCCATTGTGGCGACTGCTGCAAAGACGGTCGTGGCGTCGGCTGCGAAGCCGATGGTGGCTACTGCTGCCAAGCCGATGGTGACTACTGCTGCCAAGCCGGTGGTGGCCACAGCCGCCAAGCCGGTGGTGACGGCAAAGACCGTCATGAGCGCCAAGCCCATGAAGGCGGCGGTTCCGCCGCTCGTGGCCAACCGCCGCGCCGCGGCGCGCGCGTCGTAGCTGGCGCCTCAGGCGCCGCTACATAGCGAGCTTCAGCGCCGTTTGTTATGCTCTGGGCCCGGACAGCGATGTCCGGGCCCTTTTTCGTGTCCCCATCCTCCGCGCTTGCCGCGTTCCGCTCTGCTCTCGCCTACGTCGCTATCGTTTTCTACATCCTGATCGTGGGCCCGCCGGGGCTTCTTTTCAGCTGGATGTTCCGCTGGAAGCGCATCCTGTACCGACTCGGCCACGGGGGCGTCGGTCTCGCCCTCGGGCTGACCGGCATCCGGTACAAGATCATTGGACGCGAGAACGTTCCCCACGGGGCGGTCGTCTATTGCTCTAACCACGAAAGCAACGTGGACGCGGCGGTGCTGTTCCTGGGGCTGCATCCGATGCTGCACGTCTTCTACAAGGCCGAGCTCCACAAAGTGCCGTTGATGGGGACGGCCTTCGACCTTGGCGGGTTCGTGGCCGTGGAGCGCTCCGACCGCCACAGGGCGTTCGCGTCGGTAGACGCCGCAGCCGCGTCGTTGCGGCAGGGCAATTCGTTTCTGGTCTTCCCCGAGGGCACGCGGAGCCGCACGGGCGAGCTGCTGCCGTTCAAGAAGGGCGGGTTCATCATGGCGCTGCAGGCGCAGGTGCCCGTCGTGCCCGTCGCGGTGAGCGGCGGCCGCTCGTCAATGCGCAAGGGCAGCGCCATCGTACGGCCGGTACGCGTGACGGTGCGCATCGGCCAGCCGATTCCGACCGCGGGGCTGACCATCGACGACCGCGACGTGCTGATCGAGCGGGTCCGCACGGCGCTCCAGGGGCTGCTCGAACAGGGGTCGGCTTGGAACTGATCGCCCTCCTCGGTCGCACCGCGGCGTTCTCGTTTGCCGCCGGCGTCAACCTTTACGCCACCGTGGCCGTGATCGGCCTGGCGTCACGGTTCGACTGGGTGACGCTGCCGCCACAGTTCGGGATCTTCGACAGTAATCTCGTCATCGGCGTCGCGCTCGTGCTGTATCTCATCGAGTTCTTCGCCGACAAAGTGCCCTACGTCGATACCGTGTGGGACATCGTGCATACCGCCATCCGGCCGCTCGGTGGTGCGTTCGTCGCGGTGGCCAGCATCGGAGATGTGTCGCCCGCGGCGCAGGGCTTGGCGGCGCTCGTCGGCGGCACGCTCGCGGCCGGAAGTCACCTGACCAAGGCCGGCACTCGCGCCGTGGCCAACACCAGCCCAGAACCGTTCTCGAATTGGGCACTCAGCCTTGCCGAGGACGGACTCGTCGTCGGCCTCGGGATCCTGGCCCTCACCTATCCCGTGACGGCGCTGGTGATTACGGCTGTGCTCGTGGGGCTCATTGTCGTGTTTGCCGCCGCCATCCTGCGAGCGGTGCGCCGGCGATTTTCCGCGCGCCGCCCGATGCCCGCGGCGCATCCGTCCTAGCCGCCTCGGCGCGTGCCAGGGCCTGCCGGTTCGACGTAGTGAGGCCCGGTCGCTTGGGCTACACTCAGTGGGCCAAGCGTTCTGCACGTTCGAGGGTGCATGCCCGCCCCAGTGAGGTTCGGCTTCCTCGCCGGCGTCGTTGCCATGACGTTCGCGGCCGCCGGTGCCGCGCAATCGCCGCCTGCCAGCACGCTCCGCGTGGACCTGTTCGCGGTCCGCGACGGTGCCGTGGTTGACGATCTGCGTCAGGACGAGCTGCAACTGCTCGAGGACGGCGTTCCCCAGACCATCGATTCGTTCGAGCGCGTCGTCGTGGCGCCCGGCAGCCCTCGCTCGCGGGTGTTCGTCGTGTTCGTGGACACCTACCACACCACCATCGAGGACGAGCCGTCGGCCCGCGTGCCGCTCGTGCGGCTGCTCGACCGCCTGCTCGACCGCGACGATCTCGTCGCGCTGGCGAGCCCCGAGCTGGCGGCGGCCGACCTCGCATTCCGGCGCAAGGGCGACGTGATCTCGGACCTGATGCAGGCCGACTGGGCCTGGGCGCGCCGGGGACGCCGCCGCGCGCCGGGCTCCAAGGAAGCCCTCTACGACCAGTGTTTCGATTCCACGCGCGCCGCGGATCGCGCACGCGGCGCAGAGATGAAGGCACGGTGGCGCGAGGAGACGACGCTGGCCGCCCTCGACGATCTGGTCGGCCATCTCGCCGCCGTCCGCGAGGAGCGCAAAGCGGTGCTGACGATCAGCGACGGGTGGCAGCTGTTCACCGCCAGCCGCACGCTCGGCGCGCCCGACGACGACAAGAGCTCGCGGTCGAATCGGCTGCGCCGGTCCGGGGATCGCGGATCGGTGCAGGGCTCGCCGGCGACGCCGGTGATGCGGGTGGAGTGTGAAGCGGACCGCCGCCGGCTGGCGCTGGTGGACAACAGCCAGCACCTGCGCGACCTGACCGAGGGGGCCAATCGCGCCAACGTGTCGTTCTATACGCTGTTCGCCCCCGAGGCGACGGTGCCGCCGCAGGGCATGTCACGGGCGGTGCCGGAGATCGACCACGCCGCCGCGCGTGCCGACAGCCTGCGCCTGCTCGCCGACGGCACCGACGGGCTCGCGGTGCTGAAGCGCACGGCGGTCGACGAGGCGCTGCCGCGCATCGTCGCCGATGAATCTTCGTACTATTTGGTCACCTATCGGTCGCTCAACACCAAGCTGGATGGACGCTTCCGGACACTGAGCGCGCGCACCACCCGTCCAGGCGTGAAGATCCGCACGCGGCGCGGTTATCGCGGGCTCACGACCGACGAGCTGCTCAGCGCGCGCCGGCCACTTGGAGCGGCCCGTGCCGTGTCGGCGATTCCGGCGGCCGCGCCGGATGCGCGCCGCCCCTTCCGCATTCGCACCTCGTCGTGGACGGCTCCCGACGGCGGCACGTTCTGGATTGTCGGCGAGCTGGATTACCGCACGCGTCAGGAGCTCGAGTGGACCGCGGGCGCCACGGCGGACGTGGTGGTGCTTGCCGCCGACGGCACCGAGCTGCTGTCGCAGACGCTCACGGTGAAGCCGTCAGACGGGTCGTTCGCCGTGCGCGTGCCCGAACGGGGGGCGGTGCAACCGGGCGAGTACGCGGTGCAGGTGCAACTGCGTCCGGACGCCAACGACAGCGTGGTGCTCACTGACACGGCTCGCGTGGTGATGCCCGCGCCGCGAGGCGACGACCTGGGCACCCCGGTTGTGTGGCGCCGTGGCCCCTCGACCGGCCCGCGGCATGTGCAGACGGCGGATGCGCGGTTCTCGCGCAGCGAGCGCATCCGTCTCGAGCTCGCCACCACGGTGCCCGGCACGGCCGTCGCGCGGTTGCTCGATCGGGCGGGGCAGCCGCTGCAGGTGCCGGTGCAGGTGAGCGCCAGGCCCGACGAGTCCGGTCAGTTCCGCTGGATCGTGGCCGACGCGGTGCTGGCGCCGCTGGCCCCCGGGCAGTACGCCATCGATGTCACGCTCGGGTCGCTCCGCCAGAGGTTCGAGCTCACGCTCGTGCCGTGAGTTTCCGGGCTCCCCGTCGTTGATCGATCGCATGCATGCTCTCAGCGCGATCGTTCGCTTGGCCGGTTTCGCGATCGTCCTTGCCGTGGTCGTGTCTGCGCTGCCGCGCGCGGCGCAGATCGACGGCGAGGAGGTGATCTTCTATCCCACGTATGGTTTCCGGCAGGGCGCCTCGTGGGTGATTCCACTCCGGGCCAAGGTGCAGGAGCCGCGCGACGTGAAGGCCGTGTTCACGGCGCTCTTTGCCGGGCTGCCGGCCCGCGGGACCGACGACACGGCCCGGTTCAGGGCCCGCATCGCCGACTTCCTGGCGGACGACGAGTCGGGCGAGTCGGTCCGTCTGCGGTTCGAGCGCGATCCGGACAACGTCGAGCACCGGATGACCGACGGACGCGGCGGATTTCCAGAGACGGATGGTGACGGCGTCGTCGAAGGGGTGATCACGCTCGCCGACGAGGCGGCGCGGCGACTGCTCGAACGGCAGGCGTCGTCCGATGGCTGGTTATCGTTCCGCGCGACGTCGAGCGAGCATCGAGGCACCGGCCGAGTGCGCCTGATCGAGCCGGCCGGCGTGTCGGTCGTCTCGGACGTCGACGACACGGTGAAAGTGACCGAGATTCCCGCCGGGGCGAGCACGGTGGCGGTGAACACCTTCTATCGCCCCTTCGTGGCCACGACGGAGCTCGCCGGCCGCTACGCCGGCGCTGCCGCGTTTCACTACGTGTCGGGTGGGCCCTGGCAGATTTATCGCCCAGTGTCGGCGTTCCTCGCGGGCGAGGGCCGGTTCCCCGAGGGCTCGTTCCATATGCGCCGGATTGGCGGGAGCATCACCCGGCCGGTGACGTCGCTCGAAGCGCTCTCGCAGTTCGTGATGGCCGGCGGCACGTTCGAGCACAAGGTGTCGGCCATCACCACGCTCATGGAGCGCTTTCCGGGGCGCACGTTCGTCCTGATTGGCGATTCGGGCGAGCAGGACCCCGAGGTGTACCAGGCGATCGCGTCGCGGTTCGGCGGCCGAGTCCTGGAGATCGTCATCCGCGACGTGGTCAACGCGCGCGAACGCGACCCCAAGCGGCTGGCCGGCATGACCGTCGTGCCCGCGCCGACAGTGAGTCCGCGCTGACGGGCGCAGCCTATCCGCCGACGGTGAACGTGAGGCTCCAGGGCGCGAACGGGGCGGTGTCGAACGCGGTGACGCCGTCGAGGATCTCGATCTTCACCGTGCGGAACGGCTCCAGCGGCTTGTCGAACTTGATCTCGATCGCGCGGTTGGCGGCGTCGTAGGTCGCCTTGAGCGGCGGGCCGTCGGCGCCGGCCGGCGCGCCCGCGTAGCTTGCGCGCACGCGGCCCGCAAGCGACGCCTCCAGGAGCCCCTTCGAGAACTGAACGCGGACGCTCGTGGACGCGCTGACGTCCGTCTCGCCCTCGGTGGGCGAGTTGAACACGACCTCCGCCGGCGGGGGCGGCACCGCGGACACCGGCGCGCCGTCGTCGCGGTCCGGCTCGCTGCTGGCTGGCGCCTTGGCGAGCGCGATCTTCATCGCCTCGATCCGCACCAGCCCGCGGTCGTGCACGAGCGGCCCGGTCACCTCGAGCCACCGGTTGCTGTCGATGCGGCGATCGACGTCGAAGTCGAAGCCCGAGCCGCGCGGGCGGATGCCGGTGACCCACACCGAGCCTTCGCCACCCCGCACGATGAAATCGTAGCGGCCCTTGCCGGGAGCATCGGGCAGATCGCCGAAGAGGTTGCGGCCACGGAAATTGCCCGTGACCGTGACGGTCTGGCCGGCGAACTTCCACGGTTCGAGCGCGAGCGCGCGCACGGTCGGCGTGACCATCGGCTGCGACTGCGCGACGGCAGTGACTTGCAGCAGGAGTTCTTCGCCAGGCCGCGGCCACGCGGACGACTCGCGGCCTTCGATCGCAGCGCCGGCCCGCGGATCGCCCGCTTCGAGCCGGCCGACGTCGATGAGCTGGCCGCGCACTTCGACCGGCCCACTCGACGTCGTGACGTTCGACGAGAGCTGGACGCGGATTTCCGTGTCGGCCGCGCGCAGCGAGACGCGGCGTCCGTTCTCCGCGAATTCACCGTGCACGAGCACGTTCTGCAGGTGGAAGAAGCCCGGGAACTGTCGCAGCGCGTCCACGGTCGTGAGCCGGCGCTGTGTGCCCTGCGCGCCGGGGACGGCGCCGCAGAGCACGACCAGGATGGCTGCAACTGCCAGCGCTCTGGTCGGTTTCACACCTCTATTCTACGCCTCGCCGGTCTATTCCACCTTCCGCATGCCGATGCGGGCCACGATGACGGCGAGCGCCAGGAAGAGCAGGCCGCCGGCGAGATTCCCGACCACCCCTTCGTGCAGGAAGGGAATCAGTCCCGTCGTGGCGTCGTCGTCGGCCGCTCCGAGCAGGTTGCGGCCGTAGAGGCCCGCGTAGAGGATGCCTGCCAGCGAGCCACCTGCGATGAGCCCCGAACTGAAGAGCGTGCCGCTGCTGATGTCCGACTCGTCGCGTTTGCCGGTGCGCCGCTCCACCCACCAGCGGACGACGCCGCCGGCGAAGATCGGCGCGGTCGTGGCGATGGGGAGGTAGGAGCCGACGGCAAACGACAGCGACCGCACGCCGCAGAGCTCGAGCGTGACCGAGATGAACACGCCGACCAGCACCAGACCCCACGGCAGGTTCTGGGCCAGCAGCCCCCGGATGATGGTGGACATCAGCGTCGCCTGCGGCGCGGGCAGCGACGCCGATCCGATCGTCATCACGTCGTGCAGGTACAGCGTGGTGAGGCCGATCACGAACGCCGAAACGACGACGCCCACCATCAGGCCGATCTGCTGTGAGGACGGCGTGGCGCCCACGATGTAGCCGGTTTTGAGATCCTGCGACGTGGCGCCGGCAATCGCCGCCGCGATGCAGACCACGGCGCCGACGCCGAGCGCGATCGGAGCGTAGTCGTTGCCGACGCGCCCGAGCGCCACGAAGATGGTGCAGGTCAGGATGAGCGTCGCGATCGTCATGCCGGAGATCGGGTTCGACGAATTGCCGACGAGCCCGGTGATGCGCGACGACACGGTGACGAAGAAGAAGCCGAACACGACGATCAGGACCGCCGACAGAATGCTGCCCTGCGTGGGCGTGCCCGGCGCGATCACCAGGAAGATCGCCAGCAGGAGCGAACCCACCAGCACGACGCTGAGCGGGAGGTCGCGCTCGGTGCGCGCCTGCCCCGTCTGGCCGGCGCCGGCGCCGAAGTCTTTCATGCTGTCGCGGAACGACGTGACGATTGTCGGAATCGTGCGAGCGAGCGTGATCAGCCCGGACGCCAGCACGGCCCCGGCGCCGGTGTAACGGATGTAGGCGCTCCACAGCTGCCCGGCGCCCATCTCGTCGATGCGCAGGCCGCTCGCCGGTACCGGCGGCAGCGGCACCGTCATGAAGTTGCCGAGATACGACAGCAGCGGCAGCAGGACGAGCCAGGACAGGACGCCGCCCGCGAACATCACGCCGGCGATACGGGGGCCGATGACGTAGCCGACGCCAAGATACTCCGGCGAGAGGTCGAGGTTGAGCGTGGCGTTGGGGAAGAAGCTCGTGCGGGCGAACGAATAGCCGACCGCGGTCCGGAAAATCTGGACGATCCAGGAGACGGACTTCCAGGCGGCGCCAACCGCCAGGCCCATGAACACGGTCTTGGCCAACGCGCCGCCGCGCTCGCCGGCGACGAGCACATCGGCGCACGCGGTGCCCTCGGGATAGGGCAGCACCCCGTGCTCCTTCACGATGAGCGCGCGCCGGAGCGGGATCATCATCAGCACGCCGAGGATGCCGCCGGCCACGGCGAGCATGGTGATCTGCGTGTAGTTGAAGTACTGGGGACCGAGGGGCAGCAGGAAGATGAGCGACGGGAGTGTGAACACCACGCCGGCGGCGAGCGATTCGCCCGCCGAGCCGATGGTCTGCACGATGTTGTTCTCGAGGATGGTGGATCCCCCGAGCCGTTTGAACACCGAGATCCCGAGCACCGCAATCGGGATCGACGCGCTCACGGTGAGGCCCGCGCGCAGCCCGAGATACACGGTGGAGGCGCCGAAGAGGAGGCCGAAGAGGGCGCCGAGGATGATGGCCTTGCTGGTGAATTCCGGGGGGGACTGCGACGCGGGAACGTAGGGTTTGAATGTGGTTTCGGGCGTGTCCGCGGGCCGTTCCGCCGTGAGCCTCGGCATAGGCGCGAGATGGTAGCATTGAACCTTGTGAAGGAGGCGAACAAGCGCAGGCAGGTGCCCGACCAGGTGTCCGAGCTGACCACCAATCGGCTCTCCGTCTACCTGCGGTGCCTGAACACACTCGACGAGACGGGGGTGCAGACCATCTCGTCGCAGGCGCTCGCCGAGCGGTTTCATCTGAACGCGGCGCAGATTCGCAAGGACCTCGCGTACTTCGGCGAATTCGGCGTCCGCGGCGTCGGCTACTACGTCAAGGAACTGCGCCGGCACTTGCGCAAGATCCTCGGACTCGATCGCCAGCTTCGCGTGGCGATCATGGGCGCGGGCAACCTCGGCCTGGCGCTCGCCGACTATCCCGGGTTCCGGCAGGAAGGTTTCGAGATCGCCGCGCTCTTCGACGCCGCCGACGAGAAGATCGGCCACGAGTCGCGGAGCGGCGTGCCCATCCACGACATCAAAGAGCTGCGCCGGGTTGCGCGGAAGGATCGTCTCGACATCGCCGTCATCGCGGTGCCGGCGCCGCGCGCGCAGCCGGTCGTGGATCAGGTGGTGGCGGCCGGCATCAAGGCGATCCTCAACTTCTCGCCGGGCGCGCTCACCGTACCGCCCAACGTGAAGCTCAAGAGCGTGGACCTGACCGTGTCGCTCGAAAGCCTGTCCTTCTATCTGGCGCAGGGCGAGGCGAGCGGTGGCTAAGAAGACGCTGTCGCATCTCGACGCCACCGGCAAGGCGCGCATGGTGGACGTGGGCGACAAGCCCGCGACCGCGCGCGAGGCGCGCGCCACGGGCGAGATCACGATGTCGGCGGCGGCGCTCCGTCTCATCCGCGCCGGCCGCGTGGCCAAGGGCGACCCGTTGCAGACCGCGCGCCTGGCGGGCATCATGGCCGCCAAGCAGACGGCCGCGCTCATCCCGCTGTGCCACCCGCTGGCGCTGACGCACGTGAGCGTGGACCTCACGCCAACGCGGCGCGGCTACCGTATCGAGTCGCGCGTGCGCACGACCGGTCCGACGGGCGTCGAGATGGAAGCGCTCACGGCGGTGTCGGTGGCGGCGCTGACGATCTACGACATGGTGAAGGCCGTGGACAAGGCGATGGTCATCTCCGGCATCTGCCTGCTCGAGAAATCCGGCGGCCGCGGCGGTCACTACCAACGCAAGGCATGACCGGCGCCGGGCCCGACGGACACCACTACCGTCATCGCCTCGCGGTGATCCTGGGCGCCCTCACCGCCATCGGCCCGCTCGCCATCGACATGTATCTGCCGGCGCTCCCGGAGATCGCGCGAGAGCTTGACGTGCCCATCGCCGCGGTACAGGCGAGCCTGGCCAGCTATTTCATCGGCATCGCGCTCGGGCAGGCTCTCTACGGTCCGCTGTCCGATCGACTGGGGCGCAAGCCGGCGCTCTATGTCGGGCTCGCGATCTTCGTCGGCGCGTCGCTTGGCTGCGCCTTCACCACCAACGTCACGCAGCTCGTGGTCTTCCGCTTCCTCCAGGCGCTCGGCGGCTGTGCGCCGCTGGTGGTGCCGCGGGCCGTCGTGCGCGACTACTTCGACGGGCGCGAGTCGGTGCGAATGCTCTCGATGCTGATCCTCGTGATGGGAATCGCCCCGATCGTGGCGCCGTTCGTCGGCGGCCAGCTCCTGGTGCATTTCGGATGGCGATCCGTCTTCCTCGTGCTGGCGGGCTATGGGCTCGCCTTGTTCGGGCTGGTGGCATGGCTGCTGCCCGAAAGCCTGCGGCCCGAATTGCGGCGGCGCCAGTCGGTGACGGCGATCGCGACGACCTACCTGGGCATTCTGCGCGATCGCGAATATCTCGGCTGGGTGCTGTCGGGCGGGCTCGTGTTCTCGGGGCTGCTGGCCTACATCTCGGGGTCGTCGTTCGTGTTCATCGAGCTGTTCGACGTGTCGCCGGAACGCTTCGGGTTCTACTTCGGCGCCAACGCCATCGGCCTGATGATCGCGTCGCAGGTCAACCGGTATCTCGCGTCACGCGTGCGGCCCGAGGTGATCGTTCGCACGGTGCTGCCGATCGCGGTGATCGCCGGGGTGACGCTGCTCGTGGACGCCTACACGGGGTTCGGCGGCTTCCCGGGCATTCTCGTGCCGCTCTTCTGCTTCATCGCATGCCACGGCTTTGTGGCCCCGAACACGACGGCGCTGGCCATGAGCCCGTACGGAGCGGTGGCGGGGTCCGCGTCCGCGCTCATGGGCACGCTGCAGTTCGTGCTCGGCGCCGCCGCCGGCGGCCTGGTCAGTGCGTTCGGCAACGGCACCGCGGTGCCGTTTGCGGCCGTCGTGGCCGGCTGCGGCATCACGG
>DASRPM010000215.1:0-7155 GCA_035646375.1 Vicinamibacterales bacterium | reverse complement strand
ATCGGATTCTGGGACGGCAAGAAACTCGTCACGCACACGAAGTACCTGCTGCCGGCGGACTTCACGCGCTGGTCGCCGATGACGAGCAATCAGTTCGAGTCGGTGGAAACGTGGGAGCTCAAGCCGTATCCCGGCGGCGTCGAGCGGATCGAGGTGCAGGTGACGTTCTACGATCGCCACGCCTTCGTGAAGCCGGTCAGCGCCGTCTACGCCTTCCGTCGCGGCACGGATCTGGAGAAGGCCGGCCACCGCGTGCAGCACTGGGAGTGCGAGACGAGCAACAACGACGTCATCGACAAGGGCGGCACCACCACGTCGAGGCTGCCCGGCGAGCAGGGCTTCAAGGACGCGCGGGGAACCACGCTCTTTCCCGAACTGCCCGGCCAGTCGCGCGATCCGATCTACAACACCACGCTCCCAGGAGAGAAGAAATGAAGACCGCGTTGCGCGTGCTGCTTGTCACCGTGGTCGCGTCGCTGCTGACGTCGGCCGTGGCGATTGCCCACCATTCGTTCGCGATGTTCGACCGGACCGTCGAGAAGGTGATCACCGGCACGGTGGTGCGCTGGGCGTTCAATTCCCCGCATTCGTGGCTCTACATGAACGTGAAGAATGCGGACGGCACCGAGACCCTCATGAGCTTCGAAGGCTCGGCGCCGCCGTCGCTGCTGCAGCGAGGCGTCAACGGCAGCTCCTTCGAGCCGGGCGCGACTATCACCGTTCACTACTGCCCGATGAAGGACGGCCGTCCGGCTGGAGGGCTCGGATGGGTGCGGCTGGCCAACGGCACGTTCCTGAACCCGTCCGACGGCGGCTGTGACGGCAGCGCCAGGGCGGTGGAGAAGTGGAAGCCGTGGCTCGCGGCGGGTTATACGTCGAGCGCCGACGCCCAGAAGCCGAAATAGCCGCTATTCGGTAATCAGCCGGTAGCCGTCGCCGTACGCCTTGCGGATGTAGATGGGATGGCGCGGATCCGGCTCCAGCTTGTGGCGCAGCCGGAAGATGAAGTTGTCCACGGTTCGCGTGAGCGGCGTGTCCGAGTAGCCCCACACCCGGTGGAGGAGCTCATCCCGCGTCACCACCTGGCCGGCCCGTTCGGCCAGGCACTGCAGGATCTCGAACTCCCGGTCGGTCAGCTCCACCTTCTTGGTGCCGCAGTACGCCTTCAGCCGCTTGAAGTCGATGACGGTCTTGCCGAGCCGCAGCTGCTCGATGGGCGGCGTGGTGCGGCGCAGCACGGCGTGCACGCGCGCCAGCAGCTCGTCGAGGGCGAAGGGCTTGGTCACGTAGTCGTCTGCGCCGAGCGTGAGCCCCTTGATGCGGTCCTCTTTCTGCCCGCGGGCCGACAGGATGATCACCGGCACGCGCGTGGGGCTCTCGTTGAGCGCCCGGCAGATGTCGAAGCCGTCGGCGCCGTGCGGCAGCATCAGGTCGAGGAGCAGCAGGTCCGGCGTGAACCGCTTCACCGACGGGATGGCGTCGTGGCCGTTGTCGCACGTTTCCACGACGAACCCCTCGTACTCCAGGTTGTCGCGGAGCAGCCGCGCAATCGCCTTGTCGTCCTCGATGATCAAGACGCGCTTGGGCATGTGCACACCTCGTTCGGGCCCGCTCATGCGCTTCTCCGGCGGCCGATCGGCAGCGTCAGATCCACTTCGGTTCCCGATCCCACGGTACTCCGCACCTCGATCCGGCCGCCATGGCCCTCCACGATGCGCTTGGCGATCGGCAGGCCGAGACCGCTGCCGCTCACGGTGGCGTTGGCGCCCCGGTAGAAGCGCTCGAAGACGCGCGAGAGATCTTTGCTGGCGATGCCGGGACCGCGATCGCGGACGCTCAGCGTGACGGTCTTGCCGTTGGCGGTGCCCCTGACGGTCAGGTGCTTCTCGGTGGTCGAATACTTGATGGCGTTGTCCACGATGTTGTCGAGCGCTTGAATCATCGCGGGCCGATCGACGCAGATCTCCGGCAGATCCGGCGGCACGTCCACGATGAGATCGAAGTCCAGGTTGGCCAGCATGGGCCGCATGCCCTGCAGCGCGTCCTCCACCAGGTCGGCCGGCTCCACGTCGGCGCGCTCGGTCGTGGCCGCCGCCTGGGAGCTGCTGTAGCGCGCGTAGGTCAGCAGGTTGTCGATCGAGGCCCCGAGACGGGACGCTTCCACCGACAGCAGCCCCGCGTATTCCTGCACGGTCTTGGGCGACGTGTAGCGGCCATTCGAGAGGGTGTCGCCCACGAGGCGGATGGAGGCCACGGGCGTCTTCAGCTCGTGCGTCACCGCGGCCACGAAGTCGGATTTCATCGAGGCCAGCGCGGCGCTCGCGCGGTCGGCGCGCACGGTGAGGACGAGCGCCAGCAGGCTGGCACCGGCCGCGATCGAAATCAGGATGAACATCCGCCGCGAGCCCTGGAGCGTGGCGAGCAGCGTCTGATCGGGCACCGACTGCACGTGCACGGTCCACTCGCGCACCCGCGTCGGTCGCGAGGGGATCGACTTCACGAGCGCCGGATCGATGAAGAGCAGCGAAAAGGGGGTGTGCAGGTCGCCGCCGCCGTCGGGCTCCACGTGCGCCGCCTTGGTCACGGTGCGCCCTTTGTCGTCGGACACGGTAATCGAGAGTCCGCCGAGGCTGCCGGCGATCTTCTCGACCTGTTCCACGAGCGGATCGAAATACTGTGCGTGCAGCCAGTCTTCATTGACCGTGAAGGCCATGAATCCCAGCAGTGCGTGCGGCGGGCTGGACTCGAAGAGCGCGTGCGCGACGATCTGATACGGCGTCCCGTCGATCGGCCGCTCGAGCATGATGAACGGCGATGCCGCGGTGGCCTGGATGCGGACGGCCGCGACGAGCCCGGCCAGCGGGGCGGGGTCGCGCACCAGCACCACCGGAAACGGATCGTCGGACGAGGGGCGCGTGTCCCACGGCGGCGGGCGATCGGCGCGGTTGAACGCGTAGGTGGTCCCGTTCTCTCCCCCGATGTGCTTCCACAGCACGAGCGATTCGGGATACGGGAACCGCGCGAAGGTGCGCGCGGACACCTGGAACATGCCGTACGGCGGATCTTCGTCGAGGTTGGTGGTGTTGAACGGGACGATGGCGGTGATCCAGGCGCCTTTCATGTCGGCGCTGAGCGCTGCGCGCACGAGGGCCAGCGCCTCGTTGGCGCGCCGCTCGAGGAGCAGGGTGGTGCCGCTGCGCCACTCGCGCGTGGCCACGTAGCCGAACCACACCAGCGCCATGGTGGCGGCGAACATCGCCACGACGAACGTCATCACAATCGGCAGGCGAACGGCGCCGTCGCTCGCGCGGCGCCCCCCGAACGGCAGCCCACGGGTCATCGCAGGATCTCGCGCTCGCGGTAGTAGCGGGCCGCGCCGGCGTGCAGCGGGATCGGCGTGGCGGGCGCCTGCTCGGGATCGATGAGCGCGGCTTCTCCGTGCGTGCGCGCCATCGCCGGCAACTGCGCGAAGAACGTGCGCGTCAACTGGTAGACGAGATCCTCGGAGAGATCGCTGCGGCACACGAGCAGCCATTCGGCGCCGAGCGTCTCGATCGGCTGGTCCTGCCCGTGGAGTTGGTTGGCCGCCACGGTGACCGGCCGGAGAAACGGATAGCTGCCGCGCAGCTGCTTGGTCACCGCGGGGCCGATCGGCAGCAGGCGCAGCGGGACGGTCTCGCTGAGCGTGCGGGCCGCGGCCAGCGGCAGCGGGTTGGCGCTGAACACGGCGTCGAGCTCGCCCGTTCCGAGCTTCGGCACCAGGTCGTCGGTGGGCTCGAAGATCGGCTTGACGTCGTCGTAGCTCATGCCGTGGGCGCCGAGCACGATTCGCGTGGAGAACTCGCCCGACGTTCCGGGCCGGATGACGCCGACGCGTTGCCCCTTCAGATCGTCGATCGACCGGAAGCGGCTGTCGCGCCGCACGAGCACGTAGAAATTGTTGACCCAGAGCACCGCGATGGCGCGCAGGTTCTTGTGCGGATACAGGTTCTTCTCGATGCCGCGGCGGTAGGCCAGGTACACGACGTCGGACTGGGCGAGCCCCAGCTGCCCCTGCCCGCTGTCCACGGCCGACACGACGACGACTCCGCCCGCCGTCGCCTGCAGGTCGATGTGCGTCTGGGGGATCGCGCTGTTGAAGCGCTTGATCAGATCGGCGGTGAACCCCGCCGCGATGCCGGACCAGAGCGTGAGCTGCTGCGGCCGCGGGGCCGCCGCCCCGGACGAGCAGCCGGCGGCGCACAGCAGGACCAGCAGCGACGCGGCAATGCCCTTGGTTGTATTCACGGAGCCTTTCTTCCCGCGAGCGAAGCCGGATTATACGGGAACGGTCAGGGCGCGTCCCCGGGGTAATGACAATTGATGACAAATGCGGCGGCTGCGGCCCGCGCGGCGCCACGCATAATGCGCGGCCATGCGGAAAACGGCAATCTGGGCGGCATTAATCGCGGCGTGCGGGTCGATCGGGTTCGCGCAGGGCGGCGCCCAGCCGCCCGCCGGCGGAGGTGGCCGGCAGGGCGGTGAAGCCCGGGCCGTCATCCTGGAGCAGGCGCCCAAGGACCACTCGATTTCCATTCCCCGGGAAACGCTGGCTCAGCACCTGAAGGACATGGATGCGAAGAAGCTCCAGACGCTTCGCATGATCGAGGGCGGCAAGTACAACGTGAACATCCGGCGCATCACCGCCGCCGAGACGGGGCTGGTGCATCCGATCACCGCAGACCTGTGGGTGGTGCTCGAAGGCGGCGGCACGCTCACCACCGGCGGCGTGCTCGAGAAGGGGAAGATCCTGGGCGGACAGAGCCGGCCGATCAAGGTGGGCGACGTCGTCTACATCCCCTCGGGTCTGCCGCACGGCGTGAGCGGCGTGAACAGCAACATCACGTGGCTCAACGTGCGGTGGGACACGGACTGGCCGCCCGATTCGCCCATGGGCGCGGGCACGCTGAACGGCATCCTCGGTCGGGCCGGTGCTGCCGCCGCGGGCCGCGGTCCGGCGCAGCCGGCCGCAAACCAGCAGCGTCCCGCGCTGCCGGCTGGCAGCCAGCAGGCGCTGCCGTACAGCTATGGCGGCAGCGGCGAGCTGTTCTTCGCGAAGGAGCAGCTCGATCAGATCATGGCGGGCATGCGCCTGAAGAAGTCCACCAACACGCGGCTCATCGAAGGCGGCCGCTACAACGTGAACCTGCGGTGGAACGGCACGCCCACCGCGGAGGTGCACGAGCAGACCATCGACACGTGGGTGGTGCTGGCGGGCGGGGCCACCGTCAATACCGGCTTTGAACGGAAAGACGGCGCGCGCGTGCCCAACACCGGCGTCTCGGTGGCCACGAAGCCGGGCGACGTGTTCTTTCACCCGTCGAACTTCTCGCACGGCTTCAGCGAGACGACGCCCGACATCTTCTGGCTGAACATCCGCTGGGACGACAACTACAAGGTGAATTAAACCGGCTCAGGGCTTAGGGCTTAAGGCTTATGACGAAAACTTGGCGGTATCTGAGCATCGTGGCAAGCGGCGTCGCCGTGGCGGCGTTGGCGACGTTCTCGAACATCGGCGCGCAGGCGCCGGCGGCGAGATCGGTTCCCGCGTTCGAAGTGGACGCCACATGGCCGAAGTTGCCGAACAACTGGGTGCTCGGCCAGACACCGGGCATCGCGGTCGATCGCCGCGATCACGTGTACCTGCTGCACCGGCCGCGCACGGTGCCAGACGAGCTGCGCAGCCGTGCCGCGCCGGCGGTGCTCGAGTTCGACGAGAAGGGCGCCTTCGTGGCGGGCTGGGGCGGGCCCGGCACCGGGTTCGACTGGCCCGACAGCGAGCACGGCATCTTCGTGGACAGCAAGGACAACGTGTGGATCGGCGGCAGCAGCCCGACGTCGCAGTCGCTGACGCGGCGCTCGGACGACATGCTGCTGAAGTTCAACCGGCAGGGCAAGTTCCTGCTGCAGATCGGCGGGCCCGACAAGAACAAAGGCAACGCCGACACCAGCTCGGTCAACAAGCCCGCGGACGCGTTCGTCTTCTCCAAGACGAACGAGGTGTTCGTCGCGGACGGCTACGGCAACCGGCGCATCATCGTGTTCGACGCGGACAAGGGCACCTTCAAGCGCATGTGGGGCGGCTCCGGCTTCGCGCCTCAGGATGCGCCGGCGCCCGCCGCGCGCGGCACCGGTCCTGCCGCCGCTCCGGCGACCGGTCCGGCGGCGACACCGGCGCGCCCGTGCGGGCCGGTGCTCGCGCGTGAGACGCCGGCTCCGGAGGCGTTCGGCGGCCCGGTCCACAGCGTGAAGGTGTCGAACGACGGCCTCGTCTATGTGGCCGACCGCGCGAACCGCCGTGTGCAGGTGTTCTCGCTCGACGGCAAGTATCAGACACAGGCGTTCATCAACGGCGCTGGTCCGGCCACCGGATCGGCCGCGGGCATCACGCTGTCGCCCGACGCTGCGCAGCAGTTCGTGTACGTGGCCGACTACGGCAATTCACGCGTGCTCGTGCTGGATCGGAAGTCGCTCCAGGTCCTCTATCAGTTCGGCGAATTCGGCAGCGCCCCGGGCCAGTTCCGCTGCCCGCATCACCTCACCGCCGACTCGAAGGGGAATCTCTACGTGGTCGAAGTGCTGCCGGGCAATCGCGCGCAGCGGTTCGTCTTCAGGGGCGTGTCGAACACGCTGCCGGCGAACGCGCTGACACCCGCACAGCTCAGCAACCCGAACACGCCGGCGAGCACGGCCGCACCGGCCCAGAGTGGCGGCGCCGGGGCGCAGGCCGGTGGCGCGCGCACGTTCCCGGCCCCCGGTTCAGCAGGGGCGCGTGGTGGCTATCCCACATGGGCCAGCGCCATGGCCAGCCCGTATCAGATCACGCCGAAGTGGCCGAACCTGGGGCCCATCAAGCCGGGCGCGGCGATCGGCATCATCCCGGACGGCAAGGGCGGCACCTGGCTGCACCACCGATCCGAGCCGCCGATCCTCTACATCGATCCGGCTGGCAACGTCACGAGACAGTTCGGTCAGGGCATGTTCGTGCAGGCGCACGGCTTCTGTCAGGACCGCGACGGCAACTTCTGGGCGGGCGACAGCGGGCCGTTCGCCGACAATCCGTCCACCAAGGGGCGCGGCTTTCAGCTGTTCAAGTTCAGCCCCGACGGCAAGGTG
>DASRPM010000214.1:0-10896 GCA_035646375.1 Vicinamibacterales bacterium | reverse complement strand
TCACGACCGCGTCTCCCGTGCCTGCGGCGTGAAGTACTTCGCCGAGTCGAACCGTCCCGCGTGGCGCGCGTGCGCGCCCACGGCGTTCAGCCGCAGCCCTTTCGGACCGGCCGCGTAATCCACGCCGCAGTTCCGCATGGTGCGCAGGTTCACGAGGATGGTGCCGAGCGTGCCGTTGCACGCTTCCTCGAGCCAGTAGGCGAGATACAGCTCGTCCCGGATCTTCACGTAGGACGCCGGTCCGCTCCACTCCAGGCCGCCGGCGCCGTTCTCCAGGAAGATGATCCACGACAGCGAGTGCGGCGTGGAGTAGAGGTGCATCGACGTGAGCCCCGGCCGGTAGTTCCACGACACGGCGCGGCCGACGAGCTCGTCCGTGTACTGGTGCCGCCGATAGCGCGGCGGCGTCAGCCCCGGCATCTCGACGACGCCGAAGAGCGTCTTCACGGCCGCCTCGTTGCCGATGTACGGCGTGCCCATCGTCCCGTGCAGACAGGTGGCAAGGGCATGGTCGAAGTCCACGACGATCGAGAACGCGTCGTGATCGGGCGCACCGGTCAGCAGGTGACCGAACATGATCACGCCGGGCGCCGATTCCCACGACTCGTACTTCTCCTCGCGCCACGCGCCTTCGGCGGCCCCCTCACGCCGCCAGCGCAAGGTGTCGGCGCTCGCGAAGCGATACTGGACGGCCATTCCGCTGTCGTAGCGCAGCGTCAGCTCCTTGCCCGAGAGGAAGGTGCTGATCGGCCCCTTGTTGCCGGCCATCGCGTTGTTCGGTGCGAACACCGTCTTCGTCTGGGCGACGGCGGTGTCGACCTGCGCGCGCGTCATGATCGGGTTGGTCTTGAGCGGGCGATAGACGGCGCGTGCACCCTTGGCGGTGAGGTCGCGGTTGCCGAGCGGCACCTTCGTGCCCACGTCGCCAAACGGTTCGAACTGCGCGATCTGGCCGAGCCACTCGCCGCGGCCGCGGAACAGGTAGTACTCGAGCGCATCGGCCCCGGTGAACCCGAGGCGCATGCCCACCTGCTCGGCCTTGTTCGGGTCCAGCACGTAGGTCGTCATGGTGCCGGAGAACTCGGCTTCCACGCGCGAGTAGACGTACTTGTCGTCGCTGATCTTGATGTAGTCGGACGGCGCGCAGAAGCTCAGCTCGCCCCCGAACCGCGACAGCTCGACGAAGTTCGAGTAGAGCACGGTGGGATAGTGCTCGAGCGTTTCGACGCCGGTGTCCTGCTTCCAGTAGAAGCCCTTGCCCTCGATGCGGTTCGTGATGGCGTGCCGCTCCGCCGGGGCCGCCGTGCCGGCCTGCTCGACGTAGCCGTACGAGATGTGCCGCTGCACCTCGCGGTTGTCCTCGTAGCCGCTGAACCACGTCTCGAACACCGTGGCGAGGTTCGACTCCTGGTCGACGATGACCGTGTAGCCGCGCTGCGTGCGGGGCCCGAGATGCGAGAAGAGCACGACACGATCGAGCGCCAGCGCGCCGTAGCCGGCCTGCACCGCGGCGCCGTCGCCTTCGGTGACCGACAGGCGGGTGCGATCGGCAAAGCGGTAAGTGAGCGCCGGGGCGCCGTCGAGGACGATGCGCAGCGTCTTGCCGGCGAGCGCGTCCGACAGCGGCGAGGCGCTGGTCGGGCCGTTCACCGCCGCGAGCTTGCCGGCAATCTGCTCCGGCGTGAGCTTCGTGTACTTGATGCGGTGCATCTGTTCTTTTGGATACGGCGTCGGCACAGGGGCGTCTCCTCAGGTGGCCGTATCGTATCGCAGCGAAGTGGCGCTGGCTCGAGGGGTGGCGATCGCGTCACCATACGCTCGAGATGTCTCCTTTCAATGCCCTGGGACAACCGATCGGCTTCCCCCTTCCGGACTGGACGCCGCCGCCGGCTCCGGCCCGCGCCGCGATGACGGGCCGGTATTGCCGGCTCGAGCCGATCGACGAGCGCTTCGTGCCGGATCTGTACGCGGCGGCCGCGCACGACCGCGACGGCCGCAGCTGGACCTACCTCCCGTACGGTCCGTTGACGAGCGAGGAGGACTATCGCCGCTGGCTGGTGAGCAGCTGCCTTGGCGACGATCCGTTGTTCTTCGCGATCGTCGATCTCGCAACCGAACGGGCCGTGGGGCAGGCGTCGTACCTGAACATCAAGCCGGCGCAGGGTTCGATCGAAGTCGGCCACATCTATTTCTCGCCGCCCGCCCAGCGCACGCGAGTGGCGACGGAGTCGATGTACGTGATGATGCGGCGCGCCTTCGAGACCGGCTACCGGCGCTACGAGTGGAAGTCCGACGCGCTCAACGCGCCGTCGCGCGCCGCGGCCGAACGGCTCGGCTTCTCGTACGAAGGCATCTTCCGCCAGGCCGTCGTGACCAAAGGGCGCAACCGCGACACGGCGTGGTATGCGGCGATCGACAGTGAGTGGCCACGGCTGTCCGCGGCGTTCGAGGCGTGGCTCGCGCCGGAGAATTTCGACGCGAGCGGGCAGCAGCGGAGGAGTCTGAGCAGCCTACGCTGACACCGAGTCCGCGACCGGAGCGGCGACGGGAGGCGTGGCCATCGCGTCGAGGCGCACCCGGAACTCACGCCGCAGGTAAAGAAGCACCATCGCGAGCTGCAGCACGACGGCGCCCGCCGACAGATACCAGATCCAGACGAGACGGAAGCCAGGCGTCGCGGACAGCAGGATCGCCGGCACCGCAATCACGACGACGCGCGTCACCGATGCGATGAGCGACGGCATCGTGTTGCCCATCGCCTGGAACATGCTGGAGCACACGAAGATGAGCCCCGACAGGGGGAACGTCCACGACACGATGCGCAGGTACTCGTCGCCCACGGTGATGACCGCCGGATCGTCCGAGAAGAGGCGGATGAGCGCGGCCGGGGCGATGTTGCAGAGCACGGCCATCAGCAGCATCCAGCCCGCCCCCATCAGGCCGGCGTCCTTGAACACCGCCTTGACGCGCTCGCCGAGCCGCGCGCCGACGTTCTGACCCGCCACCGGCGCCACCGCGAAGCCGAGTGCCACCACCGGCATGAAGAGCGCCTGTACAACGCGCATGCCGATGACGAAACCCGCCTGCGCCGCGGCCCCGAACGGGCGCGCCAGCACGGTGACGAGCATCATGTAGGCGGCCATCATCCCGAACTCGGCCCCGGCCGGCAGCCCGATCTTCAGCATCTCCTTCCAGAGCTGCAGGTTGGGCCGCAGATCCTCGCGCGAAAAGCGCAGGTAGCCCTCGCTGCCGAAGAAGAACGTCGCGAGCCACACGACGCCGACGACGACGGCAATCAACGACGCGACCGCCGCGCCCGCCACGCCCATCCGCGGCATGCCGAGCCAGCCGAAGATGAGGAACGGGGCCAGGATCATGTTGATGATGACGGTGACCGTCTGCACCACCATGCCGGGGCGGAAGTTCCCGACGCCTCGCAGCGCCGAGGCCATCGCCACCATGCCGAACTGCAGCCCCATCGCCGGCAGGAAGTACAGCAGGTAGTCCGCCGCCTGCACGGCCGTCGCCTCGTCGGCGCTCATCGCGCGGGCGTAGGCGGTGCGGAAGATCATCGAGACCACGAGAAACAGCAGCCCCACGAGGCAGGAGAGCACCTGCGACTGGTTGAACACGAGCAGCGCGCGCGCCGCGTTCTTCTGACCGGCCGCGTGCGACACCAGCGTCGTCGTGCCGACGCCGAGCATCTGCGACACGGCGAGCACGATGAACGTCAGGTTGCCGGCGACGCCCACTCCGGCTACGGCTTCCTTGCCGAGCGATCCGACCCAGTAGAGGTCCACCAGGAAGTAGAGCGTCTGGAAGACCATCGTCACGAGCATGAAGCTGGCGGTGGTGAGCAGGTGTTTGGAGATGGATCCGGTGGTGAGGTCTTGCATTCCAAAGAGCCTAGCGCGGCCGTGAGCCGGCTGTCTCGCGTTTTCTTCGCCCCGCTTCTGGGGGTGGATTCGGGGTTTGGGAAGCCCTACACTTACGTCGGGACCGTGGAGAATCAGGGCCGCTACACCCGTCGTGTGCTTCTGAAGGCCGCCCTCGGCGGCGCGGTCGGTCTGGCGTTGGTGGCCCCCGGGCAGCTTCTGGCCGCTGGACAGGCAGCCGCCGCGGCGCCCGCCACCCTGCGGCTGGCCGACGATCTATATGTGGTCACCGTCCCGGGCGCCGCAAACGTCGTGGCGCGAACCGGGGCAGGCGGCGTGGTGCTCGTGGACGGCGCCTCCGCGGCGGCGTCGGACGCCCTGTTGAAGGCCGTTGCCGCGCTGCCTGGCGCCGGCCCGGTTCGCACGCTCTTCAACACCCACTGGCATCCCGAGCAGACCGGATCGAACCAGACGCTCGGCGCGGCCGGCGTTCCGATCATCGCGCACGAGAACACCCGGCTCTGGCTCACCACCGACGTCAAGTGGCCGTGGAACGGCCAGACGTTCAAGCGGCTCCCGAAGGTGGCGCAGCCGACCAAGCCCTTTTATACGAGCGCCATCCTGGAGCCCGGCATTCGCTACGGCCATCTGCCCGACGCCGCACACACCGACGGCGACCTCTACGTGTTCTTCGAGCCGCAGAACGTGCTGGTGGTGGGCGACGTGGTGTCGCTGCAGGGCTGGCCGACGGTGGACTACGTCTCCGGTGGATGGATCGGCGGCATGGTCGGGGCCACGCAGCGGCTGCTCGCGATCGCGAACGAGCAGACGCGTATCGTGCCGGCTCGCGGACCGGTGCTCTCGTACGCCGACCTGAAGGCGCAGGCCGGCATGTACGCGACGATCTACGAGCGGCTGGCCACGCTCCTCAACCGCGGCCGCGGGCCGAGCGAGGCCGTGGCGGCCAAACCGACCAAGGAGTTCGATGCGCAGATGGGGAATCCGGACGAGTTCGTCCGCCGCGCCTTCGAGAGCCTCTGGGCTTATCTGTCGCCGGATGCGTGACGCGATGCGACTGACATCTCTCTTCGTGGCGGCGGCCTTTGGCGCCGCGTGGATCGTGTCCGTGAACGCGCAGGGACCCGCCGCAGGCGGGTCTCGCCGTAGCGCCGTGGCAAGCGCGAGCGGCGCGGAGGCGGACGCGGCCCAGCTCGCCACCGTGAAGCAGTACTGCGCCACCTGTCACAACGACCGCGTGAAGACAGCCGGCGTCAGCTTCGACAATCTGACGGTGGAACACATCGGCCAGCAGGCGGACGTCTTCGAGAAGGCGGTGCGCAAGGTGCGCGGACGCGTGATGCCGCCGCCGAACGCGCGGCAGCCGAGCGCGCCGGCGGCTGACGCGCTGGTCGCCTGGCTGGAGACGACGCTCGACAAGGCCGAGAGCCCGGCGCACGTGACCGACTCGTTCGTGCTGCACCGGTTGAACCGCAAGGAATACCGCCACGCCGTGCGCGATCTGCTGGCGGTGGACTTCGACGCCACCGAGGTGCTGCCGGCCGACGACGTGGCCGAAGGCTTCGACAACATCGCGGCGGCGCTGCAGGTGTCGCCGTCCTTCATCGAGCAGTACGTCATCGCGGCGCGCGCGGTGGCCGTGAAGGCGATGGGGCGGCACGACGCGCGTCCCGGCGGCTGGACCTTCCGCGCCGGCTCGGGGTCGCAGCTGACGCACGTGCCCGGGCTGCCGCTCGGCACCCGGGGCGGCATCGTCGCCGACATCGACCTGCCCTCCGATGGCGAGTACGTCGTGGACGTTGCCGACATGGCCACCCACATCTGGGGCAACGGCATGGAGTTCGAGAACCCGCTCGTGGTCCTCCTCGACAACAAGGTGGTTTACGAGACGGTGATCGGCGGCGAAGAGGACATGAAGGCGTACGATCAGGTGCAGAACGGCGCCCTGGACCGCGTGAACGCGCGCCTGAAGAACATCCGCTTCAACGCCACCGCCGGGCCGCACAAGATCGGCGTGACCTTCCGCCGCCGCACCTTCGCCGAGTCGGACGACCAGCTGCAGATGTTCTCGAAGGGCGGCGGGCAGGACCGGCTGTATCGCGTGCAGTCGTTCCAGGTGCGCGGGCCGTTCAATGCCAACGGGCTGAGCGCCACGCCGAGCCGCGATCGCATCTTCGTGTGCACCCCGCCCGCGGGCGCTACGCCCGCGGTGGAGACCGCCTGCGCGAAGCGGATCATCGGCACGCTGGCGCGCCGCGCCTATCGCCGGCCCGCGACCACCGAGGACGTGGACGAGCTCCTGGCGTACTACCAGGACGCCGCGAAGGACGGCGGCTTCGAGGGCGGCGTCCGCAGCGCCGTCACCGGCGTGCTGGCCAGCCCCTTCTTTCTGTACCGCGCCGAGCGCGTGCCCAAGGGGCTGAAGCCGGGCGCCACCTACTCGATCAGCGATCTGGAGCTGGCGTCGAACCTGTCGTTCTTCCTCTGGAACACGATTCCCGACGACCAGCTGCTGCAGCTGGCCATCGACGGCAAGTTGAAGCAGCCCGCCGTCCTCGAGCGGCAGGTCGCGCGGATGCTCGCCGATCCGCGGTCGGTCACACTGGCGAGTAATTTCGTCCACCAGTGGCTCGACATGAAGCGGCTCGACGAGATCGTGCCGGACTCGGCGGTGTTTCCCTACGCCTCGGGCCGCTCGGATCCGCGCGACGACTTCCGGACCGAGCTGACGCTCTTTGCCGACAGCGTGTTCAAGGAAGACCGCAGCGTGGTGGACCTGCTGAGCGCGAAGCACAGCTTCCTCAACGAGCGCGTGGCGCTGCACTACGGCATCACCGACGTGAAGGGCGACCGCTTCCGGCGCGTGGAGCTGGGGCAGTCCGCGCGGTGGGGCCTGCTCGGCAAGGGCGCCGTGCTGATGGCGGCCGCCTATCCGAACCGGACTTCGCCGGTGTTGCGCGGCGCCTTCATCCTGAAGCACATCCAGGGCGTGCCGCCGGCGCTGCCGCCGCCGAACGTGCCGACGCTCGACGAGAAGGACATCGGCACCACGAAGGCCCTCACCGTGCGCCAGATGATGGCCAAGCACCGCTCCAACCCGACGTGCGCCTCGTGCCACGCGGTGATGGATCCGCTGGGGCTGGCGCTCGAGAACTTCGACGCCACGGGCATGTGGCGCGACCGCGACCGCTATGCCGGCGTGGCCATCGATTCGAGCGGTGAGCTGCCCGACGGCACGCCGATCAAGGGGCCGGACGACCTGCGGCAGGCGCTGCTGCGCACACCCGGGCAGTTCGTGCAGACCTTCACGGAAGGGTTGCTGACCTACGCCACCGGGCGCAAACTGGAGGCGCACGACATGCCGGCGGTGCGCCGCATCGTGCGCGGCGCCGCGGCCGGCGGCTACCGGCTCTCGGCGCTGGTGCAGGCGGTCGTGCGCAGCGATCAGTTCACGCGGCGGCGGGTGCCGCCGCCGGCGGCGACTCAGACCGCAAAGCTCGCAGCGGCTCATTGAAGCACGTAGAGGCGGGTCTTTAGACCCGCCTGATGGAGACCAACGATGTATCTGTCGCAGAAGCACATCTCCCGGCGCACGGTGCTCAAGGGTGTGGGCGCGTCCATCGCGCTGCCGCTCCTCGACGCGATGAACCCCGCCGCGAGGGCGTGGGCGCAGACCCCGGCGGGTTCCACGCCGAAGCGGTTTGCCTTCGTGGGCTTCCCGCACGGCGCCGTCATGGACCGCTGGTCGCCGCCGCAGACCGGCGCCGGGTTCGAGATGTCGCCCATCCTGGGGCCGCTCGAGCCGCTCCGCCAGCACCTGACCATCGTGTCCGGGCTGCGCAACAAGCCGGGCGAAACGCCGGAGCCGCACGGCTACATCGAGATGACATGGCTCACGTGCGTGAGGCCGTGGGACCACGGCACGGCGGGACCGGACTGGGGCGTCAGCGCCGACCAGCTCGCGGCGCGCCACATCGGTCAGGACACGCGGCTGCCGTCGCTCGAGCTCACGACGGCAATGGGCGGCGCGCGCGTCGCCTGGCGCACGCCCACGCAGTCGCTGCCGCAGGAAGGCAACCCGCGCGCGGTGTTCCAGAAGCTGTTCGGCCAGGGCGACACCGAAAAGGAGCGCGCCGCCATCCTGGCCGAGACCGGCAGCATTCTCGACCGCGTGAAGGGGCAGGCGGCGCGGCTGCAGGCCAGCCTGGGCATCCAGGATCGCGTGGTGGTGAGCGACTACCTCGACTCGGTCCGCGAGATCGAGCGGCGCGTCCAGATGGCGGAAAAGGCGGACATGTCGCGGCTCGATATTCCGGACGCGCCGGTGGGCGTGCCGAACGACATCACCGACCACTTCAAGCTGATGTTCGACCTGATGGCGCTGGCCTTCCAGGCCGACATCACCCGCGTCATCACGTTCTCGATGGACCGCGAAGCCAGCATGCGGACCTACACCAACCTCAGCATCGCCGAAGCGTTCCACCCGCTGTCGCACCACGGCAACGCGGCGGAGAAGCTGAACAAACTGGTGCAGATCCAGACGTACCACACCGACGTGTTCGCGAAGTTCATCGACCGGCTGGCGAAGTCGAAAGAAGGCACCGGCACCGTGCTGGATCATTCGACGATCCTCTTCGGCAGCAACATGAGCAACAGCGACAAGCACAACAACGATCCGTTGCCGGTCGCCATCGTCGGCCACGCCAACGGCAAGATCAAAGGCGGACAGCACGTGAAGTATCCGCAGGATTCGCGCTTCTCGGACCTGCTGGTGACGCTGTTCGACCGCAACAACATCCCGGTGGAGAAACTGGGCGACAGCGGCGGCATCCTCTCGGAGATCTGACATGCGTCGCGCTGGGCTTCTCGCGGTAGGCACCTTCCTCGCGGCCTGTTCGATCGCATTTGCGGCCGACTCGCCGCTCGTGGCGGCGGCCGAGCGCGGCGATCGCGCCGCGGCGCTGGCGCTGCTGGCCAAGGGGGCCGATCCGAACACGCCGGGTGCCGACGGCACCACGGCCGTCATGTGGGCGGCCGCCAACGACGACCTCGACCTGGTGCGCGCGCTCATCGCCGCCAAGGCCAACGTCCGGCTGAAGAACCAGTTCGGCACCACCGCGATGACCGAAGCGGCCATCATCGGCTCGGCCCGCGTCGTCGACGCGCTGCTCAGGGCCGGCGCCGATCCCAACACCCGGAACCCGGAAGGGGAGACGCCGCTCATGGCCGCGGCGCGCAGCGGCAAAATCGAGGCGGCGAAGCGGCTGCTCGAGGCGGGCGCCGACGTCAACGCGACGGAGTCGTTCGGCGGGCAGTCGGCGTTGATGTGGGCCGCGGCGCAGGGTCAGGGCGAGATGGTCAAGCTGCTGGCGTCCAAGGGCGCCGACCTGAACGCTCGCGGCGTGATCCGGCAGTGGGAGCGCAAGGTCATCACCGAGCCGCGGCCGAAAGACATGAACAAGGGCGGGTTCACCCCGCTCCTCTACGCCGCCCGCGAGGGGTGCGTGGACTGCATCCGCCACCTGATTGCGGCCGGCGCCGACCCGGATCTCGAGGACCCGGAGCGGATTGCACCGCTCGTGATGGCCATCATGAACCTGCATTTCGAGGCCGCCGCCGAGCTGATTCGCGGCGGCGCGGACCTCGACCGGTGGGACCTCTACGGCCGGTCGCCGCTCTACATGGCCGCCGACGTCAGCACGCTGCCGCTCAAGGGCAACGGGGCGATGGCCGTCATCCCGAGCGAGGACTCGATCACCGCGCTCGATGTCGCGAAGATGCTCCTCGAGAAGGGCGCCAACCCGAACCTGCAGTTGAAGCGGCGGCCACCGTATCGCGACGTGCCGCAGGACCGGGGCGGCGACGCGATTCTGGCACAGGGCGCGACGCCGCTCCTGCGCGCCGCCCGCGGCGGCGACGCCCCGTTCGTGAAGCTGCTGCTCGAGCACAAGGCGCTCGTGGACCTGCCGAGCAAGGAAGGCGTGACGCCGCTGATGGCGGCGGCGGGCGTCGACTTCGGCACGCGCGTGACGCGCGGGCGCAACCGCACCAACGAGGGTGTGCTGGCCACGATGCAGCTCCTCCTCGATGCGGGGGCCGACATCCACGCCCGGATGCTGACCGAGCGGCGGAACGCGGTGCCCGACGGCACGTCGCAGGCCGCGTCGTACGCGCTCGTTCTGCGCAACCGTCCGAGCCAGGTGCCGACCGCCAACGCGGTGCCGGACCAGACCGCGCTCCATGGCGCGGCCCAGCGCGGCTACACGGCGTTCGTGAAATTCCTGGTGGAGCACGGCGCCGACCTGCAGGCCAAGGACGCGGCGGGCCGCACGGCACTCGACCTCGCCAAGGGCGTGGGTGTGCCCGGCGTGCGCCAGGCGGCGGGCGAGGGGTTCCCGGAAACGGCGGCGTTGATCGAGTCGCTGCTGAAAAAATAGTCCTTTCTTACGCGGCGCTGCGCGCTGCGCGCATCTTTCGCACCGCGGCCTGCTCGATCTGCCGCACGCGCTCGCGCGTCACCGACAGCCGGCGGCCGATCTCCTCCAGCGTCATCTCCCGTTCGGTCCCCAGGCCATAGCGCAGTCGCAGCACTTCGCGCTCGCGCTCGCTGAGCGGCGCCATGGCGCGCTCGACCTCGGTGGCCATCTGCGAGCGGATCGCCTCGTCCTCCGGCGAGCGTGCGTTGGCGTCCTTCAGCACCGTGCGCAGCGTGCTCTCCTCGTCTTCGCCAATCGGCGAGTCGAGCGAGGTGGGGATGCGCGCGGCATCGAGCAGCATCTGCAGCTTGCCCACGGCCATCCCGAGCCGGACCGCGAGCTCCTCCGGGCGCGGGTCGCGCCCGAGGCGGGCGGCGAGATCGCGCCGGGCGGCGGTGACCTTGTTGAGCGCCTCGATCGCATGCACGGGCAGGCGGATGGTGCGCCCGTAGTCGGCGACGGCGCGCCCGACCGACTGGCGGATCCACCAGGTGGCGTAGGTCGAGAACTTGAAGCCGCGGCGGAAC
>DASRPM010000213.1:0-29902 GCA_035646375.1 Vicinamibacterales bacterium | reverse complement strand
TGGCGAACTTCTCCTGCATGGTCTTGCCGTCGCCGCGCGAGCGGGCGTAGCTGACCAGCCAGCGGATGCTGAGGGAGAGCCGCCGGTTCGGGTTCACTTCGACCGGCACCTGATAGTTGCTGCCGCCGACCCGGCGCGACTTGACCTCGAGGCTCGGCTTCACGTTGTCGAGCGCCTTCTTGAACACCTTGAGCGGGTCGTCGCCGGTGCGCTCCTTGATGATGTCGAAGCTCTTATAGAGGATCCGCTCCGCGGTGCTGCGCTTGCCATCGTTCATGATGGTGTTGATGAACTTGCTGACCAGCGTGCTGTTGTACAGCGGGTCGGCTGCGAGTTCGCGCTTCGGAATTTCTCGTCTGCGAGGCATATCTGCTGTCCTACGACTTCGGGCGCTTGGCGCCGTACTTCGACCGACCCTGCTTGCGGCCCTGGACGCCCACGGCGTCGAGCGTGCCGCGCACCACGTGATAGCGAACACCCGGCAGGTCCTTCACACGGCCGCCGCGAATGAGCACCAGCGAGTGCTCCTGCAGGTTGTGGCCGACGCCGGGGATGTAGGTCGTGACCTCGATGCCGTTGGTCAGGCGGACGCGGGCCACCTTGCGGAGGGCCGAGTTCGGCTTCTTCGGCGTCTGCGTGAACACGCGGACGCACACACCGCGCTTCTGCGGGCTGACTTGGAGCGCCGGGCTCTTCGTCTTGGTGACGATCTTCTCGCGCCCTTGGCGAACCAGCTGGCTGATGGTCGGCATATCAGTCTCTACGCGTCGAAATACAGAAGACAGCGCCAGACACACCGGGAAAAGCTGCGCCCGGCCGGCTGGTGCCGTCGATGAAAACTTACGCGTCAGGACAGCAGCGGCCCATCCGCTGATGCCTTTGCGGCGCGTTGTCCAGGGCCTGGAGGCTTCGTCCACATCGAACGTGGTCGCGCCTGGCACCCCGGACGGATAACCCTATCTCTTTGATTCGCTATGGCTTACGCCTCGCCATCTATCGCGCATGGCAGGACGCTCGCCTGGAGGAAGACGCTTTCGAACCGCCTCTTCCGTGCGGCTGCCGGCTAGATAGGGTGTCCTAGCCGTCAGGAGAACCTAGGAAATATACACGAACGCCTGTGTCGGCGCAAATTCGTGCCCGCCACATGGACGCACCTCTGATAGTCTGACCGCCCGGCAACCCGCTGGCCAGAGACGCGGAGGCCCCCATGTCCATCCTGCGCTCCGTCGTGTTCGTCGCCGCCGTCACCATACTCGTCGCGCCGGCGCCCTCGACCGCCGACACGTTGTTCTTCCGGGTCACTGGGGGCGAGCTGCTCGTCGAGTTCGGCCTCCAGCCGTTTCAGCTCGCGGAGAGCGCCGAGGGCGAAGCGTTTCCCGTCTTCGACTCGGTTTTCGTCTTCTTCGACTCCGTTTTCGCCACGCTGGTCAGCGGGCCGCTCGTGGATTTGGATGTGGACGCCGTGAATGGGTTGACCACCTACCAGTACGGCGCCGGCACGCTGACGCTCGACATCTCGGCTCACCGTGACGACGGACCCACCGCCGCCGGCACCGCAGTGTTCGCAACGCAGCCTTTCGCCTTCACCGTCTGCGAGGGCTGCGACACGCTGTTCGGCGGAAGCAACGCCGACGACTTCGAGATTCAGCTGGGCCTCGGCCTGTTCGACCCGGCCCTGGCGGCGCTTCTTCGCATTCAGGAACAGACGCTCGGAGGCTCGATCGATTTCGGGCTCGAAGACATCACCGGCGATCCCTCGTCGAGTGTCCGCCTGGCCGCCGATCACCGGGGGTTCGCCGACCTCGAGATCGATGTCGTCGACGTGCCGGAGCCGGCGGCGCTCCTGCTGATGTTGACCGGTGGCAGCGCCTGGCTCGTCCGGCGACGGAGGACCCCGCGGGGCTAGGCAGCGACTACTTCCGTGCGGCCAGGTACTTCACCAGCGCGGACATCTGCGCCTCGGTGAGGAAGTCGCGGAATCCGGGCATGTTCGCCCCGGCGTCGATCTCGTCGGGCGCCGAGATCCAGTCGTGCAGCCACTTGGCGTCGTGGGCCTTGCCGACGTGCGTCAGATCGGGCGCGCCGGGGCTGCCCTCGCCGTCGATCATGTGGCACGACGCACAGTAGCGGCCGAGGACGAAGGAGGCGGTGCGCGTGTCGGCATCCATGGCCGGCGGGAGCGGCTTCCCCGCCCGTACGCGGCGGGTGTAGCTCAGCACCGATTGCGCCTGCCCGACGCTCATCCCTCCTGACGGCGGCTCTCGCAGCCCCGGCGCGATGATCTGCGGGTCGCGCACGTGCGACAGCAGCCAGTCGGGATCCTTGAGCATGGCCAGCGTCGTGATCTCGCTGGCGGCGCCGCCGGGTCGATGGCAGGTCGTGCACCGCGCGTCCTTCACGAACTCGCTGCCCGCGACGGCCAGCGGGCTCCACCCTTCCGACGCGGAGTGACCGGGCGTGTCACGCAGCCCCATCACCGTGAGGCCGGTCACGACAAGCCCAATCAGCAGGAACACTGCGGCCACGGCCGGCCGGTCGCGCAGCCGGCGGCTCGTGCCCTTGCCCAGAAACGGCAGCAGAAACAGGAAGAGCACCACCAGGCCCGGGAGGCCCTGAGTAGCGACGGGCTCGAGCGGCCCGGGGAAGTATTTGAGGAGCTGAAAGAGGCTGAGGAAATACCACTCGGGCCGCGGTACGTAGGTGGCGTCGGTGGGATCGGCCACCGCGTCGAGCGGCGCACGGAAGGTGACGGCACAGGCGATGAGCGCCGCGAACACGAGTGCAATCGCCAGCGTGTCCTTGAGCGCGTGGTAGGGATAGAACGGCTTGGCGTGGCCAGCCACCGGGTCCACCGGCCCGGAAATCCCGTGGCGCCGCATCAGGTAAATGTGCGCGACGATGAAGCCGATCAGACACGCCGGCAGCAGGAACACATGCGCCGAGTACCAGCGCAGCAGCGTGAGCGGACCCAGGCCGCTGCCGCCGCGGAGCAGGCCGGCCACGTACTCGCCCATCGGCCCGCTGCGCGCCACGTTGATCGTGACGGTGGTCGCCCAGTACGCCTTCTGGTCCCACGGCAGCAGGTAGCCGCTCAAGGCGAAGCCCAGGATGAGCAGCAGCAGGATGACGCCCGTGAGCCACGTCACCTCGCGCGGCTTCTTGTAGGAGCCGAGCGCCACCACGCGCAGCATGTGCACGAGCGCGGCGACGACGATGAAACTCGCACCGAAGAAGTGCAGGCCGCGCAGCACGCTGCCGAACGGCAGCCGGTCCATGATGAAGCGGATGCTGGCGTAGGCGTGGTCCGGCGCCGGCACGTAGTACATCGTGAGCACGACGCCGGTCGCCAGCTGCACGAGGATCAGGAACAGCACCACGCTGCCGGTGACGAACGACCAGCCGGTGCCGGCGGGAATCGGCTCGTCGAGCAGGTGGGCGCGGGCGGCGCGGATGCCGGTACGGGAATCGAACCAGTCGATCAGCGCCCGCAGCATCAGAGCTGCACCATCACGCGGCCGTCCGGCTCCACGCGTGTGGCAAACCGCGCGAGCGGCTCGGGCGGCGGCCCGGAGGTCACGCGGCCATCACGGTCGTACGTGCCGCCGTGGCAGGGGCACTTCAGCTCCTGCGTCTCGGAGCTCCAGCTCACGCGGCAGCCCAGATGCGTGCACGTGGAATCGAGCGCCGTGACCGCATCGCCGTTGCGCACCAGGAACACCGCGCGGCGATCGACCACGCGCTGGTAGCCGTCCTGCCGTTCGAGGCGCAGCATCACCGGCGTGGGCTGGTTGATGGCCAGGTCGGTCAGCCGCCCGGCCGGCAACCACGACGCGTCGCGGCGCGCCAGCCCAGGCGACAGCACCGCGCCGCCCATGACCACGCCAAGCGTGCCGCCGATGGCGGCCTGTATAGCGGCAATGATGCCGCCGAGAAACCGGCGCCGGCCGCGGACGTCGGTTGCCTGGGTACCCGTCTCGGACTCGTTCATGTTTCCCAACGACGTGCGGACTTTCCGCTTTCGTTCATTACGCCGCCCCGTACAGGCCCGTTTCAGAACAAGCGTGTCCGCAACTGCTCAAAAGCCAAGCAAAGTTGTCGCCGCTTCGCGGGGGCAGGAGGGCCCGCGCCTCAACAGCCGGATTGGCTGCAAGGCGTGGGCCGAGGCCGTGGCTCAAGAATGCCGCGAAGGCGCGGCTCCGCGCGACCCCTATTCAGGTGTAACCATCGGGACGTACTGAGGGAAGACGTAGGCGTAGAGCAGCGAGATGATGCCCATCACAATCATCAGCAGCACGCTGTGCTTGATGGTGAAACGGAACAACCTGCTCTCGTCGTCGCGCGACATGCCGGTGGCGGCCACGGCCACCGCGATGCTCTGCACCGAGATCATCTTGCCCATCACGCCGGCGGCCGAGTTCACCGACGCGGTCAGAATCGGGTTCAGGCCCAGCGCGTTGGCGGTCACCACCTGCAGGTTCCCGAACAGCGCGTTCGCCGACGTGTCGCTGCCGGTCAGGAAGACACCGAGCCAGCCGACCATCGCGCTGAAGAACGGGAACGCGGTGCCTGTTCCGGCCATGACCAGACCGAGCGTCGACGTCATGCCCGAGTAATTCATCAAATACGCAAGACCGAGCATGCACGCGATGGTCAGGAGCGCCAGCTTCAGCTGCTTGAACGTATCGACGTAGACCTTTGCGAGGCGCGCCGGCCGGACCCGCAGGACGAGGGCGGAGGCGAAAATCGCCAGCAGGCACGCCGTTCCGGAGGCGCTCAGCCAGTTCAGCTCGTAGAACGCGTTGTACGGCGACGCTTTCGCCACCACCGGCGGCACGCGCTCGATCAGGTTGTGGAGGCCGGGTACCATCAGGCGTTCGGCGAGGAGTCCGGTGGACGGCGCGATCGGGAGCGAGTCGGGCACCAGGTAGTCGCCGACCATGTTGATGTAGGGCTTGATCTCGCGCTCCCCCCACACGAGCACGAACACCACGAGCAGCAGGTACGGCGACCACGCCATGAAGAGCTCGCCGCCGCTGTGGCGGTTCATCGTCAGCGACACCGGCTTGTCGCCTTCGAGCCGCATGATGGTCTTCGGCTTCCACAGCTTCAGGACCGCGACCATCACGATGATGCACGTGAGCGAGCTCAGGATGTCCGTGAGCTCGGGGCCGATGTAGTTCGAGACGTAGTACTGCACGCCCGCGAACGACACGCCGCACGCCACGATCGCCGGCCAGACCTCGAGCGCGCGCCGCCCGCCAGCCATCACCACGATGAGGTAGCCGGGGATGATGATCGAGATCATCGCGCACAGCTTGCCGACCATGCCGCTCAGGGGGAGCACCGGCAGGCCCGTTACGTTGGCCAGCGTGATCACCGGGATGCCGATCGACCCGAACGCCACCGGCGCCGTATTGGCCAGCAGGCAGATGCCGGCGGCGTAGAACGGGTTGAACCCGAGGCCGGCGAGCATGGCGCCGGACACCGCCACCGGCGCGCCGAAGCCCGCCGCGCCCTCGATGAACGCGCCGAACGAGAAGGCGATGAACATCGCCTGCAGGCGGCGGTCGTCGGTCAGACTGCCGACGGAGTCCTTGATGATCTCGAACTTGCCGGTATCGACCGCCAGTCGGTACAGCATGATCGAGGCGAACACGATCCAGGCAATCGGGAAGATCCCGTACGCGGCGCCGTACAGCGTGGACAGCAGCGCGAGCTGCACCGGCATGCCGTAGGCGAAGAGCGCGACGAGCAGCGCGGACCCGAGCGCCGCCGCGGCCGACATCCAGGCCGGCTTCCGCAACGCGCCCAGCATCGTGAAGAGCACGAAGATCGGAATCGCGGCCACGAGCGCGGACACACCCAGGCTGCCCGCGATCGGCTCATAGTTGTGCTGCCACATAAGTCCTCCGCCTTTGCCACATCCGCTCGCTTCGCGAGCCAACGTGGCTACGGCGAGACAGGCCGCCGAACGTCAGTCGGCGGGCTTGCGCGGATCGACGCCTCGAATCGACGCGTCGATCAGTTCGACTGGATGAAAAACCGGCCAATTATGCCCGAGACGCCGCCCGGCCGCGGCGATCTGCAGCGTGCAGCCCGGATTGGCGGTGGCGATCATATCCGCAGACAGGGCGGCAAGGTGGCGCGCTTTGCGATCGCCGAGGTCGGCGGCCGGCCCCGGCTGCACCAGGTTGTAGATGCCGGCGCTGCCGCAGCAGATCTCGGGTTCGGCGGGCGACACGAGCTCGAGGCCGGGCACCGCCTGCAGGAGCGCCCTCGGTTCGGCGCGGACGCCCTGTCCGTGGGCCAGGTGGCAGGCGTCGTGATACGCAACGCGGGCACGCAGCGGATGCCGCGCCGCGCGCGGCGGGAGCTCGGTGAGGACCTGCGAGACGTCGCGCACCTTGGCGCTGAACGCGTGGGCGCGAGCGGCCCACTCCGTGTCGCCGGCAAAAAGCTCCCCGTAGTCCTTCATGGCGGATCCGCAGCCGGCGGCGTTCACCACGATGCGATCCGCGCCGGACTGCTCGAACACCTCGATCGTGCGCCGCGCCAGCGCCCGCGCCTGCTCGATGTTCCCCGCATGCAGCGGCAGCGCGCCGCAGCAGCCCTGCGCCGGAGGCGCCGTCACCTCGCAGCCTTCGGCCGCGAGCACGCGCACCGTGGCGTCGTTGACATGCCCGAAGGCCAGGCGCTGCACGCAGCCGGTCAGCATGGCCACCTTCATGCGCTGCTTCCCCTGCGCGGGCGTCACCGCTGGCGTGCTGGCAAACAGGCCCGCCAGCGTGACCGGCGGTGCCACGCTCAGCGACGAGCGCAGGCGGGCCAGCAGGCCGTGACGGGCGCCTGCGGGCCGATCGGCGCCCAGCAGGCCGCGCAGCAGGCCGCCCATCAGCGCCAGCGGCAGCATCGCGAGACGCATGCGCCAGGGATAGGGCACCACCGCCATCAGGGCGCGCCGGAACCACCGATCGGCGGCCGGGCGCGGATACTTCTGCTCGATCTGCGCGCGGGTCCGCTCGATGAGCGGTCCATACTGCACGCCCGACGGACAGGCCGTGACGCAGGCCAGGCAGCCGAGACAGTTGTCGAAGTGCTGCACGAACGTGGGCGTGAGATCGGCGCGCCCCTCGACACCGGCCTTCATCAGATAGATGCGGCCGCGCGGCGAGTCCATCTCCTCGCCCCACAGCAGATACGTCGGGCACGTGGGCAGGCAGAACCCGCAGTGCACGCAGGTGTCGATGAGCGCCGTGGGCGGCGCGTCGGGTCCGGACAGCACACCCATCAGAGAGGTCCTCGGCCGGCGTTGAGGATGCCGGTTGGATCGAGCGCGCGTTTGAGCGCCGCGGCCGGCGCCGACGGGGCCGTGCCCCACACGTCCACCTGCGACCGCAGCTCCCGGCTGCCCCGAAGCAGGACGACGTGGCCGACGGGCGACGCGTCGTGCCGCGCGCGGACGACGGCCGCTCCCACCGCGGCGTCTGGCCCGGTGAGACGCAGCAGCCCGCTGCCGGTACCCGCGCGGCCCGTGAACGTCACGCCGCAGTCGGCGCGCATCGCGCGAACCATGGCCAGCACCTCGCCGAGCCGGGCTGGCAGCCAGCTGCACCGAACCACCGCCCCGTCGCCCTCCCAGACCAGCCCGGTCTGCTCGGACCAGGCACGTGTCTCGAGCCCCTCGCGAAGCGCGGTGGTCTCACCGTGCACGAGCGCGCGCGCGGCCTCGATCTGCGATGCGACGGCGGCGGGGCTCGACGCGAAGCGCGCCAGCAGTGTCCACCGCGGACCTTCCGGCGTGTCGCCGGCGCGGACGTCGAAGGCGAGCGGCTCGAGCTGCCCGCCGGCGATGGCCGCCGCATCGGCGGCGAGCGGTTCGGGATCGGCGTAGACGGCGCGCAGCGTGGCCGACGCGTGCGGCAGCGGCAGCAGCTTGAACGTGGCGTCGACGATGGCGGCGAGCGCGCCGTAGGAGCCGGTGACGAGCTTCCCGAGATCGTAGCCGGCGACGTTCTTGACTACCGTGCCGCCCGCTTTGATCACCCGGCCATCGGTGAGCGCCAGCGTGATGCCGATGAGCAGATCGCGCGGCGTGCCGAACCGGTGACGCAGCGGGCCGCTGTCGTTGGTGGCGAGCACGCCGCCGATGGTGGCCCCCGCGAAGGCCGAATCGACCGGCAGCCACTGCCCGCGCGCCGACAGCCTGGTATTCAGCCGCGCCAGCGGCACACCCGCCCCCACCGTGACGGTGAGATCGCCGTCGCGATGCACGAGCAGATCGGCGAGCGACCGCGTGGACACGACGAGATCGACGGCATCGATCGGCCGTCCCCAGCCGCTCTTGGTGCCGCCGCCTCGAACGACGGTGGACAGGCTGTTGGCCGCCGCCGCGGCCAGCACGGCGGCGCAGGCGTCGCCCGAAGCGGGTTCAGCGACCAGCCGCGGCGTCAGGCCGTCGATCGCCTCGCCGGGCGTTCCAGATCTGCCTTGCGGAACGACGGCCATCAGAAGCGTTCGGCCAGCCCGGCGCGTTCCACGGGGTGTTCGCGATACGGCCCGGGCACCTCTCCGCACAGGCGTGGCGTCGGCAGCACTTTACCGGGATTGCACAGGCGCTGCGGATCGAGGGCGTCGCGCACCTGCTGAAACGCGTCGAGGTCGTGCTCGGAGAACATGCGCGGCATGTAGTCCTTCTTGTCCGCGCCCACGCCGTGCTCGCCGGTGATCGAGCCACCCGCTTCTACGCAGTAGGTCAGGATCTCGCCGGCGACCTGTTCCGCCAGCTCCGCCTGTCCAGGCACCGACTCGTCGTAGCAGATGAGCGGGTGCAGATTGCCGTCGCCGGCATGGAAGACGTTGCCGATGCCAAGGCCGCTGCGTTCCGACAGGGCGCGTATGCGGCCGAGCACCTCGGGCAGCTTCGTGCGCGGCACCACGCCGTCCTGCACGTAGTAGTTCGGCGATACGCGGCCCATCGCCGCAAACGCCGCCTTGCGCCCTTTCCAGATGCGCAGCCGGTGCGCCTCGTCGGCGGCCACTTCGACCGTCGTCGCGCCGGTGCGCCGGCAGATCGCCTCGACCATCGCGAAGAGCTCGCGCACCTCGGTCGCCGGTCCGTCGAGCTCGACGATCAGAATCGTGTCTGAGGGGGGAAAGTTCGGGTGCACCGCGGCCTCGGCCGCCTTGATCGCGAGCGCGTCCATCATCTCCACGGCCGCCGGAATGATGCCGGCCGCGATGATCTCGGACACCGCGGTGCCGGCGGCGCTGATCGTATCGTAGGCCGCGAGCAGCGTCTGCACCGTCTCGGGCCGCCGCAGGATCCGCACCACCACCTTCGTCACGACGGCGAGCGTGCCCTCGCTGCCGACCAGCAGGCCGAGGACGTCGGGACCGGGCTCGTCGGCGAGCCGGCTGCCGATGCGCGTCAGGCTGCCGTCCGGCAGGACGGCCTCCACTTCCACCACGTGATGCACGGTGAAGCCGTATTTCAGACAGTGGGCGCCGCCCGAGTTCTCGGCCACGTTGCCCCCGATCGAGCACACCTGCTGACTGGAGGGATCGGGCGCGTAGTAGTAGCCGAAGGGCGCCACCTGGCGGGTGATCTCGAGGTTGGTCACCCCCGGCTCCACGGTGACGAGCCGGTTCGGAATGTCGATGTCGAGCACCCGATTCAGACGGGCAAGGCTGATGACGACACCGCCGGGCACGGGCAACGCGCCGCCCGACAGCCCGGTGCCGTGCCCGCGCGCGACGAACGGCACGCCGTCGCGCGCGCAGAGCCGCACCACGGCCTGCACCTGGGCCGCCGAGGCCGGCAGCACCACGATGGCCGGCGACTCGCGCAAGTGCGGCAGCGCGTCGCACTCGTAGGTGAGCAGCTGCACCGGCTCGGTCAGCACCGCGCTCGCGCCGCACATGCCGCGCAGTTCCTCGGCGAGCCGCGCGATGTCCCTGGTTCCCATCCTGCTTCCGCCGGTATCCGGCATCCGCCAGATGGTACACTCTCGGGCGGTGCGCGTGCGTCTCGACTACGGCAACGACGGCCTCGAGGTCGATCTGCCACAGTCTCCCGTGACTGTCATCGAGCCGGTGTTCCGCGCTGCGGATCCCGACCCGCACGGCGCGCTGCTGGCGGCGATCCGGGCGCCCATCGACAGTCCGCCGCTCCGGTCGCTCGTGAAGCCGGGCCAGAAGGTGGTCATCTCGGTGTGCGACGTCACCCGCGCGCAGCCGCGCCGGGAAATGCTGCGGGCCATCTTCGAGGAAATCCCCGACATTCCCGGCCGCGACATCACCATCCTCATCGCCACCGGGACCCACCGGATCAACACCGAAGCCGAGCTCGAACGCATGCTCGGTCGCGAGATCCTCGATCGCTGCCGGGTGCTCAATCACGACAGCCGCGACGACGCCTCGCTCGAGCGGATCGGCCTTACGTCCACCGGCGTGGACGTGCGCCTCAACCGGGAATGGCTGGCCGCCGACGTACGCATCACCACCGGCTTCGTCGAGCCGCACTTCTTTGCCGGGTTCAGCGGCGGGCCCAAGATGGTGGCGCCGGGCCTGGCCGGCCTGGCCACCGTAATGACGCTGCACGACGCCGCGCGCATCGGCCATCCCAACGCGACCTGGGGCATTACCGAAGGCAATCCCATCCACGACGACGTGCGGGCGATTGCGGCCATGGCGCCGCCGACGTTTTCGATCGACGTGGCGCTGAACCGCGAGCAGAAGATCACCGCCGCCTTTGCGGGCAACCTGTTTGCCGAGCACGCGCGGGCCTGCGCCCACGTCAAAACCACGGCGATGCGCGCCGTGCCGGCGCCGTTCGACGTGGTGCTCACCACCAACTCGGGCTACCCGCTGGACCAGAACCTGTACCAGGCGGTGAAGGGGATGTCGGCGGCGGCGCAGATCGTCAAGCCGGGCGGCGTGATCGTGTGCGCCGCCGAATGCCGCGACGGCCTGCCCTCGCACGGGTCGTACGGCGAGGTGCTCAGATCGCAGCCGGACCCGGCGGCGCTGCTGCGGATGATCTGCGCGCGCGGCTACTCGCGTCCCGATCAGTGGCAGGTGCAGGTGCAGGCGCAGATTCAGCTCAAGGCGCGCGTGCTCGTGAAGACGAGCGGCCTGCCGGCCGACGAGGTGCGCGCCGCGCACTTCACGCCGGTGGACGACGTGTCGGGCGCCGTGCGCGACGCGTTGTCCGCCGCGGGCCGGGCGGCCACGCTGTGCGTGTTGCCGCAAGGGCCGCAAACCATTCCGTACGTCGCCGCCGGCTGATCGGGGCGACGCGAGCCGAGATGCCCGATCCGAAACTTCTGCTGCTGGCGCTGCTGCTGGCGCTCACGGCGGCGTTCGTACTCTTCTGGATCGCACAGGAACGGGCGCGGCCCCAGCCGGGGCGGCTCTTGAGCGGCCGGCACGCGCTCGTTGGATTCGTCACCGACTTCCTCGACACGCTCGGCATTGGATCGTTCGCGCTGACAACGACGATCTACCGGCTGTGGCGGATGGTGCCCGATCAGCAGATCCCGGGCACGCTCAATGTGGGCCATGCACTCCCCACCGTCGTACAGGCCCTGCTGTTTATCACCGCCGTCGCGGTGGGGTTCGAGACGCTCACGCTCCTCATCGTGTCCGCGGTGGGCGGCTCGTGGATCGGCGCGTCGATCGTCGCCGGCCTGCCCAAACGAAGCATCCAGCGCGGGATGGGAATCGCGCTCGTCGTTGCCGCCGTACTGATGGCTCTCACCGCGCTCAACCGGATGCCGGGCGGCGGCGAGGCGCTGGCACTCACCGGCACGAAACTGGTCGTCGCCTGCGCGATCACGTTCGGCCTCGGCGCGCTGATGACGCTCGGAATCGGCGCCTACGCCCCCATCATGATCATGGTGAGTCTGCTCGGGATGGATCCGACGGCGGCGTTTCCGATCATGATGGGCGCCTGCGCGTTCCTGATGCCGACCGCCAGCGCGCAATTCATCCGCAAGCAGAAGTACGACCTGCGCGCCGGGCTCGGCCTGACGCTCGGCGGAATCCCGGGGGTGCTGATCGCGTTCTACATCGTGAAGGCGCTTCCGCTCGTCGCGGTGCGGTGGCTGGTCGTGGTGGTCGTCGTCTACACCGCGGCGATGCTGCTGCGCGCGTCGGCGACGGAGCCGGCGGACGAACTGGCGCCCGAACGGCTCAGGGCCTAGTGCGTCATCGCGTGGACGAGCACGTTCACGCCAAGAGCGTAGCCGTCGGGTGAGAACTGGTGGAAGTAGTCCGGGTCCTCGCCCTCGCGTTCCCACGAGTCGGCGATGTCGGTGTTGTGCGTCATCACCACCATCACCTGCCGCTTCGCGTCGCGGATGACGCGCAGGTGCACGACGTCGCTGTCGGCGCCGCGCTCTGACGTGCGCCCGCCCGAGCGCCGCCAGAACTGGAAGTTCGAGATCTGCGGAATGTGGTTGAGCGAGTACACGGAGTGCAGCAGCGGATCGTCGAGCGCCACGTCTTCGATCGGGTACTCAGACGGCGGCAGCGCCTTGGCGATCTGCGACTCGAACTGCTTCCAGGCCGCCTCGCCCCAGTAGTCGTCCACCCAGAAGAAGCCGCCCTTCAGCAGATAGTTGCGCAGCCGCAGCGCCTCGGTGTCGCTGAACCCGATCGTGCCGGCATCCGACGCCATGAGAAACGGGCAGTTGAACAGCGTATCGTCGGTCAGGCGCACGACGTAGTGCCGCGGGCTCTGGTTGTCGTCCTGGCCGATCCGCGTCCGCGTCAGCTCCGAGAGACGCGTCATCAGGTTGATCTCGGCGTAGGGATAGTCGGTCTGCCAGCCGATACCCGACTGCTCGAACCGGACGCTGCGATACGCGAGACGGCAGAACGTGAACGACGCCTCGGGCATGCGGGAGGGCGCCCACAGCGTGGGGAACGTGCCCTCGCGGAAGCTGCCGAATCCGCCGAAGCGCTGCGCCGACACGGCCACGCCGGCCAGCAACAGGACGGCAAGGAGCCCGCTTGTCAGCAGCGTGCGGCGTCGCGGGCTCATGCCGGGAGCGTACCGCTAATCGAACAGCCTCGCAACCTGTGGCTTCACCACTTTGCCCATGGCGTTGCGCGGCAGGGCATTCACCGGGGCGAGGGCCCGGGGAACCTTATAGGGCGCCAGAATCTCCTTGGCCCAGCGCTGCAGATCCTCGAGCGAGAGCGACGCGCCCGGCTTCAGCTCGACGGCCGCTGACACCCGTTCTCCCCACTCCGGGTCGTGCACGCCCACCACCGCGCATTCGGCGACGGCCGGGTGGGTGCGCAGAACCTCCTCGATCTCGAGCGCCGACACCTTGTAGCCACCCGTCTTGATGATGTCCACGCTGGTCCGGCCCAGGAGCCGGTACGACCCGTTCTCGAGCACCGCCATGTCGCCGGTACGGAACCAGCCGTTGCGGAAGGCGGCGGCGGTTTCCTCGGGCCGCTGCCAGTACTCGTGGAACACCGCCGGTCCGCGCACTTCCAGTTCCCCCGGCGCTCCCTCCGGCACCTCGATGCCGTCTTCGTCCACCAGGTGCACGTCCACTCCCGGCAGCGGCTGCCCGACGCACCCGGGCCGGCGCTCCCCGTCGAGCGGGTTCGAGAGCGCCATGCCGATCTCGGTCATCCCGTAGCGCTCGAGCAGCGTGTGCCCGCTGATCTCGCGCCACCGTTCGAGCACGTGCACCGGCAGCGCGGCCGACCCCGACATCATCAGCCGGAGGCCTCGCACGCCGGCGGAGCGCGCGGCCTGCAGCGCGGGCGCCGCGTCCCATGCCGCGATGAGCTTGCTGTAGACCGTCGGCACCGCGGTGAACACCGTGATCTCGCCGGAGGACAGGCGCTCCCACACCGTGTCGGCGTCGAATGCCGCCAGGATCTCGCACGTGGCGCGGACCGCCAGCGCCGAGCCCAGCCCGTTGATGATGCCGTGCACGTGGTGCAGCGGCAGCACGAGCAGCAGCCGATCGGAGGGGCGCCACGACCAGGCCTGCACCAGCGCCGCCACCTGCGAGCCGACGTTCTCGTGCGTGGTCACGGCGCCCTTGGGCTTTCCGGTGGTGCCGCTGGTGTAGACGATGAGCGCGCGCCGCGACGAGGGCAGCTGCGGCAACGCGGCGGCCGGCGCGGCCTGCATCGCGTCCGTGGCGCGGACGAAGCGCGCCCGCGCAGCCTTCGCCAGCGGCGCCAGCACCTCTTCGAAGCCCGGTCCGGCTACGACCAGCGAGGCGCCGGAGTCCCGGATCACGTACTCGAGTTCGGCGGGTGGGTGCGAAACCGCGAGCGGCACCGCGACGCCGCCGGCGCGCCAGATGCCACGCTGCACCGCGGCATACACAAAACTGGGCGCGACGAGGAACGCCACGCGCGTCTGTTTCAGGTCGTCGTTGTCGCCGAGCAGGCGGCCGGCGACGCGCCGCGAGGCGTCGTCGAGCTCGTCGTAGGTGAAAGAGCCATCGCAGGCGACGATGGCGGTCCGGGTTTCGCTCATCCGGTCGTAGATAATGACACGTATGGCTTTGATCGAACCTGGCAAGAAGGCGCCGGCCTTCGCGCTCGCCGACCAGACCGGCGCGACCCACAAACTGTCGTCCTACCTGGGACGCCCCGTGATCCTCTACTTCTATCCGAAGGACGACACGCCCGGCTGCACGCAGGAAACCTGCGAGTTCGAGGCCGCGCTGCCCGGGCTCAAGAAGTCCAAGGCGGTGGTGCTGGGCATCAGCATCCTCGACGAGAAGAGCAAGGCGAAGTTCGCCAAGAAGCACGGCATCTCGTTTCCGCTGCTGGCCGACGCCGAGCACGCGGTGGCCGAGAAATACGGCGTGTGGCAGGAGAAGGCGCGCTACGGCCGCAAGTACATGGGGATCGTGCGCACCACCTATCTGATCGACGCCGAGGGCAAGGTGGCCAGGCGGTGGGACAAGGTCAAGGTGGACGACCACGCCGCGGAAGTGACCGCCGCCGCGGCCGCACTCTAGCGTTCAGGAGCCACGCCATGCGACTGCACCTCGCCGCGCTCATCGCGTTCCTCGCCGTGCCCGCGCTCGTATCCGCGCAGGCGAATCTCGGGACCTCCGACGACCGCATCGCGGTCGAGGACGTCATGGCCCGCTACGTGTGGACGGTGGACTCGCTGGACGCGGACGGATATGTGGGCGTGTTCACCGAGGACGCCGTCATCGATTCGAACGGCAGCATCAGCCGGGGACACGCGGAGATTCGCAAGATCGTCACCGGGCTCATCCAGCGGCGCGACGAGAACAAGGCGAAAGGGCTGCCGGCGTCGAACCTGTACCACGTGATCAGCAACGTGCGCATCACGTTCCCGATGCCCGGCGAGGCGTTGCACCAGTCGTACTGGCAGACCGTGCGGCGCGACAAGGACGGCAAGATGAGCGCGGCCGCGATGGGCCGCTCGGAAGACCGGCTCGTCAAGCGCAACGGGAAATGGCTGATTCAGTCGCGCAAGCTGACCGTCTTCACCGACTGAGAGGCATTCACACCCGGGCGACCGGGACGTCGCGCCCGAGGAGCTGACTCATGACGCGCGCCGCCTGCGCGGTGTCGCCCGTCGTCAGATAGCGTTCGGACGCGACGGCGTCCTCGGACGCCAGCAACGACGCACCCGTCAAGCGGCGGCGCAGCTCGCGCGCGACGGCAGGCGCCGGATCGATCACCGTCACGGCCGGACCGGCGACCGCCTGAATCACCGGCTCCAGAAACGCATAGTGCGTGCACCCGAGCACGATAGTGTCGGCGCCCTTGTCCACCAGAGGGCGGACGTACTGCTCGACGAGCGCGCGCGTGACGGGCGAGCTCACGTCGCCCTGCTCCACTTGCTCGACCAGGCCCGGACACGCCTGCATCGCGGTCCCGCCGGGCGCGGGATACTGCCCCACCAGACGCAGCAGGTTGGTGCTCGACAGCGTCACACTCGTGGCCATCACGCCCACGACGCCCGACCGCGTGGCCGCGGCCGCCGGCTTCACGGCCGGTTCGATCGCGACGATGGGCAGCGAAAAGGCCTGGCGGAGCACCTCCACCGCGGCGCCCGTCGCGGTGTTGCACGCGACCACGATCGCCTTGGCGCCGCGCTCGATGAGCGCCTGCGTCACCGCGAGGGATCGTTCCTGGATGAATGCGGCGGGACGGTCGCCGTACGGCGCGTAACCGGAGTCGGCGACGTAGAGGACGCTCTCGTGCGGCAGCTCGCGGCGGATCTCACGCAGCACCGAGAGGCCGCCGACGCCGGAGTCGAAGACGCCGATAGGACTGGCGGATGACGCGGTCACGCCAGCTGCTGGTCAGTCGCTCGCCGGTCGCTCGCCGCTCGCGAGCCGCTGCCGCGCCTTGTCGACGTCGCGATGGAACACGAACAGCCGATCGGCGTTGCCGTCGGGATCGGTGAAGTTGTACTGCTTGCCGCGCCGCACCTTCACGCGCAGGTTCTTCTCCTGGTAGTCCACCTGGAACTGCTCCAGATCCGCCATCGCGACCGTGAACCGATCATCCTTGTCCTCGGTCGTGTACTGCAGCCCCTGCGCCGTGGCCACGAGCTCGCCGCGACACGACCCCATGCGGTGCTTGTGCACCACCGCGACGCGCGCGTCGAGCTTCACTTCGCGGAACCGGATCATCAGATCGCGCGCGCCCGGCTCGACGTCGATCGACCGGGCAATGCCCTCGAAGCCCTCGGCCGACACGTTGAGCTGATGCGTGCCGGGCTTGACGTTGGCGGCCGTGACGGGCGCGGTGCCGATGAACTGGCGATCGAGGAACACCTGCGCGTTGGGCACGTCGGTCTCGATGCGCAGCGTGCCCGCGTCGGGCACGACCTCCACGCCGGCCGGCGCGGCGGCTGCGGCCTCGGGAGCGGCGGCCGGTCTCGCGGCACGTGGACGCGACGCCGTGGCCGCGGGCGCGTCCGCGCCCGGCGCGGGTGACGGCGCGTCCGCGGGGCTGGGGGCGGTCGTCGCAACCTCTGCCGACGGCCCGTCCACTGGCGCCGGCGCACCGCGCGGTCCCAGAAGGAAGAACAAGCCGACGGCCACGGCCGCGACAACCGCCGCAATCGCAAGAACGCGAGCGCTCACGACTGTGATTCTATAGCGCGGCCTCTTGCTCGGCGAACGTGATCACGTAGCCGTCGGGATCCGTGCACGCGAACTCGGTGACGCCGTACCACTTCTTCTCGAGCGGCATCACGACGTTCAGCTGGCCGTTCAGCGCCTCGTAGGCGGCGCGGATGCCGGCAATCCTGATGAACAGCGTCAACGTGCCGCCGATTGGACGGCCGCCGAGCGACGGATACTCCTCGGTCGCCGGGCCGGGCGCGTTGAGGTACACCTCGACGGGGCCCGAGCGCAGGATGGCAAACACGTACGGGGCCGCGTCGGGCACGGTCGTCTCCACGGTGAAGCCCAGCACGTCGCGATAGAACGCGAGGCTGCGTTCCACGTCGGCCACGATCAGATTGGGAGTGAGGGACGAGAGCTGGTAAGGCATCGCACACACCTTTCGCGTGTGCTCGCTGATGCCTACGTCCACGAGCCCGGCGAGTACGGGCCGCAGGTAAAGGGCCCGCTACGTTCCCGGCCCTCGCTAGGTACGAAACCAGATTATCACGGGGCCGCGGCGCGAATCCGCGGCACGTCCACGAGCGCCAGCGAGCCCGGCGGCGGCGGCCATTCGGCTGCGCGGTACCGGGACGCCGGAATCAAGGGTAGACTGGCGCCATGCGGTTCCTGCGGCGCCGGCCCGTCGCCAGCGTGCTGATCCTCGCGGTGCTCGTGGCCGCGGCGAGCACGGTCGAGGCGCAGTTCCGCCGCGGGTTCAACCGCGGCTTCGGCAACGTGCGCCTCTCGACGCCCGAGGACGTGGACGGCTCGTTCCAGTTCTGCCGCATCGTCTTCAACGGCGGCTTCGGCGGCGACAACCAGGGGGGGTCGTGGAACGTCGACTGGCCGCGCGCCGACATCAACCTGTCGATCCGGCTGTCCGAGCTCACCAAGACCACCGTCGGCAAGGCCAGCGACGGCGAGCCCAACCACCTGCTGCTGCGGCTCACCGACGACGTGCTGTACCAGTGCCCGTTCATCATGATGACCGAGGTCGGCTCGGCGGTTATCAGCGAGCCGGAGGCCGCCAAGCTCCGGGACTACCTGCTGAAGGGCGGCTTCCTGTGGGCCGACGATTTCTGGGGCACCTACGCGTGGCAATGGTGGGAAGCGCAGGTGCGGCGCGTGCTGCCGGCCACCGAGTATCCCTTCGTCGAGCTCTCGAACGACCATCCACTCTTCCACAGCCAGTTCCAGGTGCCGCGCACGCCGCAGATCGCCTCGATCAACTTCTGGGCCGGGAGCGGCGGCAACACCTCCGAGCGCGGCTTCGACAGCGCCGAAGTTCACACGCGCGCCATCCTCGACGACAAGGGGCGCATCATGGTGCTGTCCACGCACAACACCGACCTCGGCGATTCCTTCGAGCGCGAAGGCGACGATCCGGAATACTTCCGGACGATGTCCTTGCCGGGCTATTCGTTTGGAATCAACGTGCTTGTGTACGCAATGACGCATTGAACACTCCGCGTCATTGCGATGTCGGCTTAGGGCTTAGGGCTTAAGCCGGCCTAAGCCTTAAGCCTTAAGCCAGAAGCCTTCAAACACGAACTCCTCCACCTTCTTCCGCGGGCTCGGGGTTTCGCGGAGGCGCAGCGGTTCGGGCAGATTCTCGATCGGACCGGGGCGGCCGATCGCGCACATCGCGTTCACGTGAAAATCGTCGGGCACGCCCAGCTCTTTGCGAGCGCGGTCGTAGTCGAACCCCGCCATGCCGTGCACGACGTAGCCGCTGATCCAGCCCTGATAGGCCAGGCTCATCCAGGCCGAGCCGGTGTCGTAGGAATGCGTCGGCAGCACGCGATCGCTCCCCTCGCGACGCGTCTGGGAAACGAAGACCACGAGCACGGCCGCGTGCACGCACCAGGTCTTGTTGCCCTCGGCGAGGAGACCGAAGAAGCGCGGCCAGTGCTCGCTTTCGCGGTGCGCGTAGAGCATGCGCCACGGCTGGCTGTTGCCCGACGACGGCGCCCAGCGGGCGGCCTCGAACAGCCGCAACAGCTCCTCGCGCGACACCGGCTCGCCGGACATCGCGCGCGGCGACCAGCGGTCGACGAACAGCGGATCGATGGGGCGGTCCGGCGTGCGGGCGTCGCTGCCCTTGACGCGGGCCACGCTCAATAACCCATCTTGAGCTCGCCCGACTTCGAGCCGTTGACGGTGCCCTTGTCGAACCACTCGAGCGACGCGGCGAAGAGCAGCGTGTGGTGCGTCTCCCACATCGCGTTGTGGGACGCGCAGCCCAGATCCACCAGCACCTTCTCGGACGCGCCCAGGTCCGCGTAGAGATCGCGGGCGCGCGCCGGGGCCACCTGTTTGTCGTGAATGCCCTGCACGATCAGCGTCGGCGTGGTCTGCTTCTGCACGGTCGCCGTATCCCACCCCCACGTGGTGGTCTGCGGCGCGCGGCGCACCCCGGGGCCCCACGACGCCCCCACCGGATCCGACGCCAGCATCTCGGCCCACACCGACTCGCGCGCGGCCGGATCGAACTGGCCGGGACACCCGAGTTGGCGATCCCAGTTGGCGTCGAACTCGGCGCGCGACTGGGTGTTGAACACGACGCCCTCCACCGGCAGCTTCGCCGGCGCGGCGGCCGGCGCCTGGCGGTTGTATCCGGGCGCCAGCAGGACGAGGCGGCTCACCTTCTGCGGATGGCGCGCGGCGTAGCCGCCGGCGCGCGGGCCGCCCAGCGACCACGCCACCAGGCCCACGCGCTCCACTCGGCGCAGCGCGCGGATGTAGTCCACCGCGGCGCCCAGGTCGTCCCAATCCGACGCGATCGTCGTCAGGTTGCCCGGGTAGCTCGCCTTGCACGGCGCGGTGAAGCCGGCCTGTCGATCGGGTGCGAGGTTGCACGGATCGTTCATCGGGAACGGGCGGGTGGACCGGCCGTAGCCCGACATGTCGACGGAGAACACGTCGTAGCCGGCCTGCGCCAGATAGCCCATCCAGCTGTAGTCCTTGTAGGGCACGTCGAACGACACCTCGGCGGGCGTTCCGGCGCCGTGTACGAACAGCACCACCCGCCCCTCGAACGATCGGCCTCGCAGCGCCGCTCCGGCGAGCACGCGCTCGCGCACGTACAGCTGCGCCGGCTGACCGGCGATGGCGGGCACGCTGGACGTCACGCGCACGAAGTGATCGACGGTGAGTAACCGCTGGCCGTCGTCGGCCGTGAGCAGGGTTCCCATCCCGACCGCCGCCACGAAGGCCGCTATCCACGCTCGCCGCATATGCCTGCTCCGTTCGAAAGGGCCGCTCGCCGCGGCGGGGCGGATCGTACCACCGCCGCTTCCGATGTGATACAAGCACTGCGCGCCGGCCGCACACGCCGATGAGGAGGACCGCCAGATGCTGAAGGAGTTCAAGGAGTTCGCCATGCGGGGCAACGTCCTCGACATGGCCGTGGGCATCATCATCGGCGCCGCGTTCGGCACCATCGTCAACTCGCTCGTCAACGACGTCATCATGCCGCCCGTCGGGCTGGCGCTCGGCGGCGTGGACTTCACGAACATGTTCGTCGTCCTGCGCGACGGCGCCAAAGCAGCCGGCCCGTACGCCTCGCTCGCCGACGCCAAGACCGCTGGAGCCGTCACGCTGAACTACGGGCTGTTCGTCAACTCGATCGTCAGCTTCCTGATCGTGGCGTTTGCCATCTTCATGATCGTGAAGGGGGCCAACTCGCTGAAGCAGAAGCAGGCCGAGGCGCCCGCCGCCGCGCCCACGGCGGATCAGAAGCTGCTGACGGAGATCAGAGACATCTTGAAGGCGCGATAGTGGTAGCGGGGTGGGCAGGGTAAGCAGAGTAAGCAGGGTAGGGAGAACAAGACCTCTTGTCGGGCGGGTCTGAAGACCCGCCCCTACGAAAGCAAACCTGAGCGATCGTTTTCCCTACCCCGCCCACCCTGCCTACTCCGCCTACTCTGCCTCCAGACGCGCTGCCATGTTACGGGAGCGCGTACACGTAAAGTGCGTTGTAACCGCGGTTCGGCTTGATGCCGGCCTGATCCATCACACCGCCGGTGATGAGGCCGCTCCCGGTCATCACCGCGACGTACTGCTTGCCGTTCACCGAATACGTGACCGTGCTGTTCTGGATCGGGCCGTTGAGCGCCTGCTCCCAGAGCACCCGGCCGCTCACGGCATCGAAGGCGCGGAACCGGTGGTCGAGGTCGCCCCAGAACACCAGGTCGCCGGCGGTCGTGAGCACGGCGCCGTTGCCTGGCGCGCGGCCCTGATAGATCGGCGTCATCTGCCCCGTCGAGGCGTTGATCTTCATCAGCCCGGCCCACTTGCTGGGGTCGCTCCCCTCGCGCGGGATGCCCACCCGCCGCTCGCGCGGGTTGTTGTCGGGACCGGCCGTCGTCATGTCGAGACAGTTCTCCACGTACGGCACGAAGAGCGAGTTGCTGCCGGGGTGATAGGCCGTCGGCCAGTAGCTGCGCGTGTTCCAGTAGCAGATGACCTTGCGGTCCTGCGGTCCGGTGAAGGTGAGGTCCTTGTTGATGGTCACGCGGCCGGTCTTGCCGTCCACGTTCGAGATGAGGAAGTTGGGCGTGTCGAACGGGAACGGGTTCGCCCACAGGAACTGACCGGTGCCGCGGTCGAGCGCGAAGATGCCGCCCCCCTCGCCCACCATCACGGCGACGTCGCGCGGCTCGCCCTTCTTTACGTCCGGGTTGATCCACTTCACGAACTTCGGGTCCGGGCTCACCGCCGTGCGGAGCAGCGTCCGCTCGTGGGGGTAGTCCTCGTCCCAATCGTCGCCGGGCAGGTGCTGGTAGTACCAGACCAGCTTGCCCGTGTCCGGGTTCAGGGCAATGGTCGAGTTGCTGTAGAGGTCAATGGGCGCTGTGTAGCCGACCGCGTCGTAACGGCCGCCGTGGCGGTTGGCTCGCGTGTTCGGCGTCGGATTGGCCACGCCCCAATAGACGAGCCGCTTCACCGGGTCGTAGTTGCCCGGCAGCCCCCACGTAGAAGCGACACGCGTCGCATCGGGCGCACCCGCCCAACTGTCACCACCGGGCTCGTTCGAGGCCGCGGCCGTGTAGAACCGCCACAGTTCAGCGCCGGTCTTGGCGTCGTGCGCGGCAACGTAGCAGTTGTCGCGGTTGGGCGCGCACGAACGCCCGGAGATCACTTTGCCTTCCACGACGATGACGCCGGCCACCATGCCACCCGTGGTCCGCGTCTCCCACCGCACTTCGCCGGTGCGCGCGTCGAGCGCCACGATGAAGCCGTCGGGCGACGTGTAATAGACCATGTCCTCGTAGATCGCGATGGTCTTGGCGCGCGAGGCGCCGCTCGGACGGCGGTGTTCCCAGATGAGGGCTCCCGACGAGGCGTCCACGGCCTGGATGGCGGCGCCGGGCAGCATCAGGTACATCACGCCGCGATAGACGATCGGAATGCCCTCGTGAGGACCGTTGCCCAACTCCTTCTTGAACACCTCTTTCAGCTGCCCGACGTTCTGCCGGTTGATCTGCTTGAGCGGACTGAACCGCTGGGCGTCGTAGGTGCGGCTATACATGAGCCAGTCGTCGGGACTCGGCTTCAGCAGCATCTCCTGTGTGACGGGCGCGAACGGCGGACGCTGCGCGAGAACGACGGTCGCCGTGGCGATGGCCGCCACGGTGGCTACGGCAAGAACTCGGAAGGGGAAAATGGTCATAGGGGCTCGGCTCCGGCGCGCGGGCGGATGGTACCATCCGCGGTGGTGATCGTCCCAAACTTGCGCGGTGCGGCGCTCGACCCTAAGCTCATGAACGCACGTAAATGCGCGCCAAATGTCACGAATCCCAGGGTTTACCCCCTGGCGGGATCGCCGCGGTTCGACGATAAAGAGAACAACCTCCTTTTTGCAGAGTCTGACCGGTTGGAGTACGCATGATCCCTTGGGTTCGACGGTCGATCGTTGTGACGGTTCTGGCGGCGCTCGCCACGCCGGCCTGGGCTCAGGAAGAGCCCGCGGCCGTCTTCAAGTCGAGCGTCGACCTGGTGTCGATGGCCGCCATCGTGCGCGACGGCCGGGGCAAAATCGTGCAGTCGCTGCGCCGCGAGGACTTCGTGGTGCTGGACTCGGGCAGGACGCGCCCCATCCTCGACCTCCGCACCGAATCCGCGGCACCCGCCAGCGTGGCGCTCCTCATGGACGGCTCAGGCAGCATGAAGTTGGGCGCGGCCAACGAGCTGTCGCAGCGGATCTCCACGGCGATTCTCTCGAGTCTCAACCCGAGGCGCGACGACGCGGCGCTCTACTCGTTCGACACCCGGCTGCTGTCGGTCCAGGAATTCACCCACGACCTCCAGACCGTCACCGATCGCCTGAGCGTCGTGGATGCGTGGGGCTCGACATCGCTCTTCGACGCGATTGCCGGCACTGCCGCCATCGTCGCCAAGCGCACGGCGAACCGCCGCGCGCTGGTCGTGCTGACCGACGGCGCGGACACCGCGAGCGCCTACCCACCCGCGCAGGTGTCGGCCATTGCCAGCGCCGTGGACGTGCCGGTGTACGTGTTCCTCATGAACACCAGCACGCGCGAAGGCGAGAAGCAGCCGTTCGAGGCCGAGCGCCGCTCACAGCTGGCGACTTTGGCTCGCGCCACCGGCGGCGAGTTCTTCGTGGCCTACGACACGGCGTCCACCACCGCGGCCATCAATCAGCTCGTCGAGGAGCTGCGGCACCAGTACGTCCTCGCCTTCGAGGCGGCCGGCGAACACGGCTGGCGCAACGTGGAAGTGCGCACGCGCAAGAAGGGGCTGGTCGTCCGCACGCGCGGCTGGTACCTGGCCGGCGCCGCCGACTAGGCCAACTGCGGCTCGGTTAGACGTCGTCCTTTCCGTCCCCTTCCAGATTCAGGCCGGTCAAGGCCCGGACCGCGACCGCGGCCACCACCGCCGTCAAGAGCACGCCGCAGAGACCGATGAGGATCGCGAGCGCGCGCGGCGTGAGGCCCTTGGGAGCAAAGTCGCCGTACCCGATCGTCAGCCCAGACACGAACGCAAAATAGATCGACTCTTGGACTGACCAGCCTTCAAGCAGCCCGATCAGCAGACCGAGCGCGGCAATGACGGCCATGAGTCCCGAGAGGATTGGCCATACCACCCGCAACCCCTCGAACAAGCCGTTGAGGAACGCGCGTCGCATCGTGCGTGATGGCATGGAAGTCCTGATTCCCGCAAGCCGCTGGTCAGTCCCGGACGGGCGTGCCGAACTGCAGCATGTAGCCGTTGTTGTCGTAGATCGCAAACTCGCGCATGCCGTACTCGAAGTCCTCCATCGGGTAGGCGATCGCCACGCGGTCCTTCAGGTCGGCCCAGAGCGCGGTCACGTTATCGACCTCAAAGTAGAAAGACCCTGTGAAGGCGGGCGTCTCGAATGGGACATGGGCGTTCGGCGTGGCGATCATCACGCTCACGCGGTCGCGGCAAAGTGACGCCCACCCATCTGCCTCGCTCACACCCTGGCAGCTGAACCCCAGGCACTCCGTCCAGAACTTCACAGTCCCGTGCAAGTCCTTGGTTCGCAGCATCGGCCGCAGGGATTGAAAGCTAACGCTCATCGTGTTCACCTGGTGAATCCGCCTAAAGTATCGTCGGATTGTGGCCTCCTCGCGACGCTCCTACACCTACCTGCTCGGCGACAGCCGCACTGAAGCGGAACGGCTGCGCGCCCAGGCGCGCCTCTGGGATCCCACTGCCCACGCGCTCTTCGACCGGCTGAAGGTCCGGCGCGGCGCACGCGTCCTCGAGATCGGACCGGGGGCCGGCTCACTCCATCGTGAGCTGCGGCGTCGCGTCGGCGGGCCAGTGGACGCCGTGGAGCCGTCCGAAACGTTCGCCCGCGGACTCGAGCGCCTGGCGGCGCGTGACGGTCTCGGGGCCGGCCAGATCTGGCGCGCCAATCTGGCCGCCGTTCGCCTGCCGCCCGGCCGCTACGACGTCATCTTCGCGCGCTGGGTGTTCCTGTTCCTTCCGGATCCGGCGGCGCGCGTGCGGCAGCTCGTCCGCGCGCTCGGGCCCGGCGGCGTGCTCGCCGTCGAGGACTACCAGCGCGAGACGCTGCGCATGATTCCACCGCCCGCCGCGTGGGAGCGCTTCCTGGCGGCCGATCGGGCGTTCTTCGAAACCCAGGGCGGCGACGCCAGCATCGGCGCGCGGCTGCCGGTGCTCTTCACCCAGGCGGGGCTCGAGCTGGTGAACATCACGCCGACGGTGCGCAGCGGGCACCCGGGGTCGCCGGTGTGGAACTGGCTGTCGGCCTACTTTCTGGGCGGTGTGATCGATCGCCTTGCGGGGCTCGGCGGCTTCACCGCGGCCGACGCACGCCAGCTGACGCGCGAGTGGATCGCGGCGTCGAAGGAGCCCGCGTCGCTGCTGATGGGGCCGGCGCTGATCGATGTAGTGGGAAGGCGGAGTAGGCGGAGCGGGCGGAGTAAGCAGAGTAACTAACCCACTCTGCTCACTCTGCCTACTCAGCCCACTGTGCCTCTAGCGCCGCGCGCTTTCCAGCGAAGCAAACGTGCCTGCGGCGTACACCACTCGGCCGCCGAGCATGGTCAGAACCGACTCGATGTCGCCCACCTCGGCCACGGGCACGGTGAGGTAGTCCTTGGACAGCACGGCAAGGTCGGCGAGCTTCCCCACCTCGAGCGACCCGCGTTCGCCGTCGTCGTGCGAAAACCAGGCGCTGCCCTTCGTATAGAACCGGAGCGCCTGCTGGCGCGTGGGGATCTCCTCGGGACCGCGCATCGCCAGGCCGCTCACCGTCTTGCCGTCGAGGAACCACTGCAGCGCGGTGAACGGGTTGTACGACGCCACCCGGTGCGCGTCGGTGCCGCCGCCGATGCGCACGCCAAGGCGATCCGCGGTGACCACCGGCGGCACGCGCCGCGCGGCGTCGGGGCCTGCCTGCTTCACGAACCCCTCGCCGCCGAAATACATCGCGTCCTGCACCGTCCAGCCGACGCCGAGCGCCTTCATCCGCTCGAGCGTCTTGGCTGAGGCGTCGTTGAGATGCGCGATCGACCATCGCAGCGGCGCGATCGGAATCTCCTTGTTGACACGCTCGAAGATGGCCAGCAGGTGGTCGACGGTCGCATCGGGGCCCCAGTGCATCGTGAGCCCGTAGCCACGCTGCGCCGCCCAGCGGGCAATCTCGTAGTACTTCTCCTTGTCGGCGTCGCCCGGGCGCGGGTTGTTGTTCATCGCCTCCGTCAGCCGCTCGCCGAGGCCGACGAAACGCAGCGTGCCGTCGCCGAACCGCATGGGCACGAGCGACAAGAGCGACTTGTAGTCCTCGAGCTCGCGGCCCGACGTCTGGCCGTTCAGCGAGTAGGCGACGCGCACCGTCATCTCGCCGCGGCGCCACACCTCCTGCACCGCCGCGTAGTCCGGCGGCGTGAGGTTGTTGCCACCAGGGTCCATCACGCCGGTGAGCCCCAACCGGTTCAGCTCGCGGAAGAACGCACGCGTCCCTTCGACCTGCTGCGCGTAGGTCGGCCGCGGCAGCCGGTCGAAGAGCGCGATGATGGCCGCCTGGGGGCCGGTGACCGCGCCGGTGGGCTTGCCGCTCGCATCGCGTTCGAGGCGGCCACCGTTCGGCACGTCGGCGTCGCTCGCGAGCTTGAGCGCGCGCAGCCCGTCGTCGGTCAACACCGCCCAGCCGTAGCCCAGCTGCACGTACACGGGATTCTCTGGCGCCGCCGCCTCGAGCTCGGCCTGCGTCGGCCGCCGCCGCTCGGCAAACTGCTGCTCGTTCCAGCCGCCGGCCACGATGAGCCATGCGCCGCGCGGCATCGTTTGCGCCGCTTTGCGGATGCGTCCGAGCGCCTCTTCGAGCGAGCGCGCGCCGATCCAGTTGACCTCGGTCGAGAAGCTCAGCGCCGCTCGGATGGCGTGGAGGTGCGAGTCGATCAGGCCCGGGATGACCGTGCGCCCCTGGACGTCGATCGTGCGCGTACCCGAGCCCGCGAGCTTGCGGATGGCGGCTGTGGTCCCCGTGGCGACGATCCGCCCGTCACGAATCGCCAGCGCCTCGACGACCGATTCGCGCTCGTCAACGGTAACGACCTTGCCGTTGATGAGGACCGTGTCCGCGGCTTGAGCCCAGACTGTCGCTGGCAGGAGCGCCGCGAAGAGGAAGAAGGTTTTCAGGCCTTGGGCCTTGGGCCTTGAACCTATGGGCTCGAGGCAAAACATGACTAAGGCCCAGGGCCTGAGGCCTAAGGTCTTCAGTGGGTTCCGGTCGAAGGCACGGAACCCAGAACCGAGAACGCCACCGCGTTCTCGAAGTCGTCGCGGATCTCGCGGTTCGGCGTCTGCGCCATCAGGATGCCGACCACCTTCTCCTTGGGGTCGATCCAGAAGTGCGTGCCGTAGGCGCCGCTCCACCCGAATGTGCCCTGCGACACGAAGCTGTTGCGCGCCGCCGGATTGTTCACCACGCGCACGCTGAGGCCGTACGCCTCACCCGCCGGGCGTCCCGGCAACGTGTCGGGCGCGATCACCGACGCCATCATCTCGACGCCGCGCGGCGAGATCAGCCGCTTGCCATTGAGCTGGCCGCCGTTGAGCAGCATCTGCGCGAACTGGAAATAGTCCTCGGCCGTGCTGGCCAGCCCGCCGCCGCCGGAGAAGTAGCGGCCGCCGGTCAGAAAATTCGGCGTGCTCGTGTTGCGGCGCAGCGAGCCGTCCGTCTGGCGATCGTAACGGCCCGCCAGTCGCGGGTTCTCTACCGGGTAGAAGAACGTGTCCTTCATGCCGAGCGGATCGAAGATGCGCTGCTTGAGGAACACGTCGGCCGGCTGGCCCGAGGCGATTTCGACGATGTGCAGCAGGACGTCGAAGCCGGCCTGCGCGCTGTAGGCCCAGCGCGTGCCGGGCTGGAACTCGAGCGGCGTCTGCGCGAGCCGCGGGATGTAATCAGAGAGCGACTCGCCACCTTTCAGGCCGACCTTGCGGTTGGCGGCGTTGCTGTTCGTACCGCTCACCAGCCCCGACGTGTGCGTCAGCAGTTCACGCACGGTGATCTCGTGGTCGGCCGGCACGGTGTAGAAGCGCGGCTCGGCCTGCGTACCCGCGGCTGGCGGCGGCCCCTGCGTGGGCTGCGCCACCGCCACCTGCAGACCCTTGAGCGCCGGGATGAACTTGGACACCGGGTCGTTGAGACGGACCTTGCCTTCCTCCATCATCATGACGATCGCGGCGCCCACCACCGGCTTGGTCATCGACATGATGCGGAACATCTGGTCGGTCTGCATCGGCTTCTTCGCTTCCAGGTCGGCCATGCCGTGCGCCTGGAGATGCGCGATGCGCCCGTTGCGTGCCACCAGCGTCACCGCGCCGGCAAAGCTCGTGGCGTCGAGGTGACGCTTCACCAGCGCGTTGACCCGCTGCAGCCGTTCCGACGACAGCCCCACTTCTTCGGGCCTGGCCGTGGGGCCGGCGCTCGAGAGCGGCAGGACGGCAGCGACACACACAAGCGCGACGAACGCCCAACGGATCATCGGTCTGGACATGAGGGGAACTCCTGAAGGCTGTCGGGCAGGTCTAAAGACCTGCCCCTACGAAAGCGGCCCAGGCTCTAAGGCCAAGGCCCAAGGTCTTATTGTCCGTCGTCTTTGGGTGCGCCGGTGCCGGACGAGCCGAGGAACAGGCGGCGGCCGTCGGGCAGGATCAAGTCCGCGCCGTTGGCGCGATTGGCGCCGTTCTTGGCACGGTACCCCTCGACGGTGATTTCAGTGCCCGGCTGCAACGACGCCTTGGTAAACCCGCGGCGCACGAGCGTATTGGGCGTGCCGGTCTCGATCATCCACGCGGTGGTCGTCCCGTCGGCGTTTTTCACCGAGATATGGATCCAGGCGTGCGGGTTGATCCACTCCATCTTGGTGACGGTGCCCTTCAGGGTCACCGGCTGCTTGGCGTCGAATTCAGCCGCGAACGAGTGGTGCGCGGCCACAGACGCGGTGGCGACGAGTCCGGCCGCGAACAGGGCGGCGAGGGCGCGGAGGGTGTTCATTTCTTGTTTTCCTTGGCGGCGTTCGCCTTCTCCTCGTCGCGCGCCACTTCGAGGAGGTTGAACATGCTGTAGTTGCCTTCGTGGCACGCGTACTCGATGAGCTCGCCTTCGGTGGGCCGCATCGGCAGCAGCACCGTCCACGGCTTCTCCCAGGTGGTCGGGTCGTTCACCGTGAGACGCATCTCGAGGCGATCCTTGCCCACGCGCGTATATCGCTCGGTGAGCTGCAGGCCGGTGGTGGAGCCGCGATAGTTCTGCTGGCCGGAGAAATTGGTGGTCTCTACCACCAGCGTGTCGCCCTCCCACCGGCCGCGCGACGACCCGATCCACTGGCCGATCTTCGAGCTGAGACGCGCCCGGCCGTCGAGCGGCACGATGCGCGCCTCGTGAATCATCTCGTGCACGATCACGGCCGTGTCGGGCGTCTGCACGATCATGATGTTGTTGTTATAGAGCGTCGGCAGGCTGGCGTTCGGCAGGCCGTAGGTGATGCAGCGCTCCTGGTTGCCGCGATCGAGCCACGACGAAATCACCGCGCCGCTCGCCCCGCGGTTCGGCTGCTTGGCCACGCGGGCCTTGCCCTCGGCGGTCAGCGCGGGAATGCGGCCGTCTTTCGGTTCGACGATGAGCGATGTGCGGCGCCCGGCCAGATACCGGCCGGGGTCGGTCATGTACTGCGCGTGGGTGAGCCCGGGCTGAACCGACTCGGGAGGGCCTTCCATGCGCCGGCCGGCCC
>DASRPM010000212.1:0-19368 GCA_035646375.1 Vicinamibacterales bacterium | reverse complement strand
CACCTTGCCGTCGGGGCTGAACTTGAACAGCTGAAAGCCGCGCCCCTTGGTGGACGGATTGTCGGCGAACGGCCCGCTGTCGCCCGCCCAGAAGTTGCCGTCGCGGTCCTGACAGAAGCCGTGCGCCTGCACGAACATGCCGTTGCCGAAGCGCCGATCGACCTTGCCCGAGGCGTCGATGTGCAGAATGGGCGGCTCGGAGCGGTGATGCAGCCAGGTGCCGCCCTTGCCGTCCGGGATGATCCCGATCGCGGCGCCCGGCTTGATGTCGCCGAGCTGCGGCCAGTTCGGCGTCACTCGGTACGGGCTCGCCATGGTGCTGGTCCACGTGGGATAGCCGCCGCGTCCCTGCGGTGAACCCGGCCCTGGAAACGTGCGCGGAGCAGTGCTTTGAGCCGGCGCCACGGCGCCGGGGCTCTGAGGCCGCGGCGCCGCGGCCGGTGCCGGTGCCGCTTGATTCGGCGCGACCGGCGTGGCGGCGAGCTGCGCCGGCGTCAGCGCGTTGGGCGGCAACGTGGCCGCCAGCCCCTTGAACCGGAAGCGCTGGACGCGGTTGCCTGGCGCCACTTCCACCGCGACAAGATCGCCCTTCGAATTCGCCGCCAGGTGGTGAATGCCCTGGAAGTCGCCCGGTGAAGCGCTCCGGGTGCCGAACTGATAGAGGATCGTGAGGCTCTTGCGATCCATCACGACGATGTGCGAGTTGCCGTAGTCGGCGAGATACATGAACCGCTGCGCCGCGTCGGGCGAGAACGCGATGCCCGCCACCGAGCCGTTGGCCGGGCCGGTGCGGTTGATGAAAGTCTGCGTGACGTACTTCCCCGCTGGTGTGAACACCTGGAGGCGGCGGTTCTGCCGGTCGGCCACGTAGACGAGCTCGTCGTTCGACACCTTCACGGCATGCGTCGGACTGGCGAACTGGTCCGGCCCGGGCCCCTCGACCAGGAACGGCGCCGCGCCGCGTCCGCCGCTCGCCGGCTGCGCATCCACGGGCGCGTTGCCAAAGGCGCCCCACATGCGCTTGAACGCGCCGGTCTCGGGATCCAGCACGAGGACGCGGCGGTTGCCGTAACCGTCGGCGACGTACAGCTCGTTGGTCTTCTGGAAGACGAACGCGTCGGCCGGCTTGTTGACGCTCTTCGTGTCGGCGTTGCCACCGCTCTTGTCGGGCCCGCCGATCTGCAGCAGGAACTTCCCGTCCTTCGTGAACTTCAGCAGCATGTCGTCGGACCGCTTCGTCAGGGACGTAGACGTGGGGCTGCTGCCGCCGATCCAGACGTTGTCCTTGTGGTCCACGAAGACGCCGTGCTCGCTGTCGGGCCAGTCGAACCCGGCGCCGGGGCCGCCCCAGGCGCGCAGGAATTTTCCGTCGGCGTCGAATTCGAGCAGCGGCGGCGCCGCCTGGGCGCGCTGCGCCTCGGGGACGGTGCGCGGCCGGTGCAGCACCCAGATGTGGTCGCGACGGTCGACGGCCACACCCGGCGTCTGCCCCAGCACCCAGCCGTTCGGGAGCCGGGGCCACCCGCCATCGATCTCGAACGCCGGCACTACCTGGCTCGCCGTAGCCTTCGGCAAAGGCGGCGACGACTGCGCTTCGATGCGATCCGTCCACGGCAGCATCAAGCCCACGGCCACTGCCACCACCGCCGCGCCGAACACGTGTCGTCTCATCCCGTTCTTCCTCGTAGGGGCCGCCTTCAGGCGGCCCTTCCGTCGGGCCACCTTAAGGTGGCCCCCCCGTACTAAAAGTCGAACTGCGCGCTGAACTTGAGGAACCGGCCGTCCATCACCTGCGTCGGCTGCTGCCACGGTGTCGCCGTCACCGCGCCCGGCGCGGTGTAGGTGTTCCGGAGGAAGGTCGCCGTGCTTGCGTTGGCGAGATTGTATATGTCCATGTTGGCCTGGAAGCGCTGCCCGCCAAGCCGGAACAGCTTGCTGACCCGCATATCCAGCTGCCGCACGCGATCGCCGAAGAGCGAGAACGGCTCGGCGATGTCGATGGTGCGGGTGGCCAGACGCAGGTTGCGGCCGAGCGCGCCGGTCGCCTGGGCGTTGATCTCCGCGCTGGTGTAGACGCGGTTGGCGGCGATGAGCGGACCGGGCAGGTCCTGGTACACCGCAGCCAGCTGCACCCCGCCCCACGGCAGCTCATACGAGCCGTTGAAGCGGAAGCGATGCTGATACGGGTTGTTCACCTCGCACGGCGTGACCTGGTTCGTCAGCTGCTCGGGGTTGTCCACCACGTAGCACTGGTTGATCGAGTTGTTGGTCACGCCGCCGTTGGCGGAAATCGCCGTGTTCTGGATGGTGTTCCCCGTGCTCCAGCCGCCGCCGGCCGTCCCGCGGCTGAACCGCCCATTCAGCTGCACGTCGAAGCCGTTGAAGTGCTCGGTGTGACGGTGCTGCGCGATGCTGCCCACGTTGTACTTGTCCACGTAGCTGTCGGCGAAGCCGATCAGGTTGCTGGTCGCCACGTTGGCGCGCTGATCGTACAGTCCGCACAGCTGCTGGCCGCTCCGCGACAGGCGCGGGTCCGCCGGCAGCGTGATGCAGTACGGATCGTAGTCCGCCGGCGACAGGTTGAGGTTGTCGGTCACCTGGAAGTTGCCGACGATCGCACGGGCGTACGTCGCCGCCACGGCCAGGTTGTTGTTGAGCTGCTGCTCAATCGAGGCCGTCGCGCGCCAGTTGTAGCCGCGCTTGAACCACCCCTGGGTGAAGTTCTCGTCGATCACGCTCTGGCTCGGGACGTAGGTGCCGACGCTCGGCGTGTTGAAGGCACCGCAGATGTCGCCTCCCGTGGCCGTCAGATTCTGCGCCGCGCCGTTCTTCAGGTCGCAGTCGGGGAAGAAGTTGCCGTTGGAGTCGGTCCAGTTGCGGGCCGTGCTGGAGGTCGCCGTCGGACCATACAGAGAGGCGACGCCAACGGACGCCCCCTGGACGTAGCGGTTGATGCCGCCCTTGAGCGCGGTCCTGCCGTTGCCGAACAGATCGTAGGCCGCGCCGACGCGGGGGCTCAGATCTTTCCAGTTCGGAGTGCCGTTCACGGCTGGCGTGGTGTAGGCGCCAAACAGCGCGTTCGCCGGATGCACGACTTCGCCGACCCGCTGCTTGATCCAGTCGAGGCGCAGGCCGAGGTTGAGCGTCAACCGCTGCATCGTCCACGAATCCTGCGCGTACAGCGCCATGTCGTGGCTCATGTGCGCGTCGGTGCCACGGTCCGCGAACTGCGTCAGCGCGGTCGCGACCCCGTTGGTGAAGGTGTAGGAGATCGGCAGGCCGCCCACGTCGTCGGCCCGGTTGATGGTATTGCCGGTAACGTTGCCGCGAATGAAATAGAGGCCGGTCTTAAAGTTGTGCGCGCCCGTGACGTACGACGTCGCGAAACGGCCGACGAAGAGGTTCGAGATGCCGATGCCGATCGCGCCCACGCCGTGGTAGTTGGCGCCGCGCGCCGCGTCGGCGATGTTGACGCGGAACGGTTGGCTCTGGCCGCACTCCTCGTAGTCCGAGCCGTCGAGCGCAGTGCCAAAGTTCGCAGTGCCGAACGCGTTGAGACTGACAGAGCCGCCGCCCTCGTACAGGATGCTGTTCGACTGCGGCCGGCTCCACGTGAACTGGGTGAGCGAGTCGTTGTGGCACATGGCCGCGTTGGCTTCGACGCGCGCGATGCCCTGATCGAGCTGACCGAACGCCTGGTCACGATAGTGACGCTGGATATCGGTGGAGGCGCCGAACTTGTCCTTGGTCCCGATCTGGAACGTCGTCCGGAACTGATAGTTGCGGTTGTATTCGACCGGATCGACCGGCCGGCTCGTGTCGGGCGTATAGATCCAATCGTTGAGGTTCGAGTCGTGGAACAGGCTCGCGGCCCGCAGTTCGCTACCGCTTCTGCGGCCCGACACGACGAACCACCACTTGTCCTTGACGAGCGGACCGCCGAAGAGTCCGTTCACGTCGTAGATCTTGCGGACGCCGTTGACGACGGTCAGCCCCCAGGCCTTCAGATCGTCGCTGAGGTTGCTCGCCTGCAGGTTGTGGTTGGTGTAGGCGGCGAAACCGGTGCCCGAGAACCGGTTGCCACCTTCCCGGGGAATCGTATTCACCACCGCGCCGCTCGTCTGATACAACGCCGAGCCGGCCGCGCCGAGGTCGATGACGTTTTCCTGAATGGTGACCGGGTTGACGAAGTAGAGACGGCCGCCGCCGTCGCCGTTCAGATTGGTATACATCAGCCCGTTGGTCATCTGACGCTGGTCGTTCGGCCGGGCGCCGAAGACCGAGATGCGGACCGACTGCTCACCCTTGGACCCGCCGCTGTCGACACCGTTTGCCGGTGACACGGCGCCGGGCACGAACGCCAGCATCGAGCCGACGCTCTTGGCCGTGGGCAGTGCCGACAGCGTTTCCTGGCTGATCACCTGCGCCTTCGAGACGCTGCGGGTGTCGACGAGCGGAGACTGCCCGGACACCACGATCGTCTCGCTCAGTTCGCCCACCTTGAGATCGGCGTTGATGGTGGCGGCGAAGTTTGGCGTGAGCTGCAGCCCTTCCCGCTTGTAGGTGGTGAAGCCGGCAAGAGTGAAGGTCAAGGTATAGGTGCCGGCTCGCAGCTCGGCCAGCTGGTAGCGCCCTTCGGTGTCGGTCACGGTCGTCCGGACCTTCTCGATGAGCACCGGGCTCGCGGCTTCAACCGTCACGCCCGGCAGCACGGCGCCCGAGGCGTCCTTCACGACGCCGGCAACGCTGGCCGCGCCGAGACCCTGCGCCAGGGCGAGGCGCGGAGCGAGTATGAGGATCAGAATCAACGCGAGCTGTTGCATGCGTGCTTTGGTCATCTCGGACCATCTCCTGGCGGGGGTGAATGCCTGCCGCGGACAGCGGGGCAGGCGCGCGTGGAGTCTAGCGAGCCCCCTCAGGCCAAGCACTACCGAACACGAGGTACCTCGTTAAGGGTGCTTTTCGTGCTAGCGGCCGCGCACGGCGGCGGCGTCGTCGAGCCGGGCGGCCCGCAGGATGTTCTCGAGGCCCCGATTACCTTCGTGGCAGGCGTACTCGTACATGTCCTTCTGAGGAGCGAGGTCGAGCACGGCGGTCCATGGCCGCTCGAACGTCCGAGGATCGTCGACGGTGACCTCGTAGCGCATCGCGTCGGGTCCCGTGCGCGTGTAGCGCTCGATGAGGTGGAGGGTCTCGCGGGCGCCGCGATAGCTGGTGTTGGGATGGAAATTCGTCACGTCGATCACGAGCGTGTCGCCCTCCCAGCGCGCCCGTGAATCACCCAGGTACTGGCGGATGCGGGAGGAGATGTGCGGGCGGCCGTCGAGTGGAATCACGCGCGTGTCGTGCATCATCTCGTGCGTGACGGTGACGTAGCCGGGCGCCTGCAGGATCTGGACGTTGTTGTTGTAGCCGGTCGGGAACATCACCGCCGGCAGCCCGACGGTGATGCAGCGATCCCAGAGGCTGCGGTCCTCCCACGAGTCGGCCGGACCGCGTCCCCGGCGCGACGCCTCTTCCGCCGCCGCGCGCGCCCGCGCTTCAGCCGTCAGTGCCGGGAGCCGTCCGTTTCCCGGGTCGATGATGAGCGAGCTGCGGCGCGACTTCGCCGTCAGGTTCTCGTACCAGTGCGACGGGCCGGCCCCCACCGCGCCGCCGTCGGCCACGGCCGCAATCAGCTTCGCGCGGTTCGCGAGCGCGTCTTCGAGGTCCTTGCCCTCGAGGAACTCCTTGTCGGCCACGGCGGCTGGCCGTTCGAGCGGGATCGAAAAGTTGTTGTCGCTGGTCCACACGCCCTCGAGATCGGGGTCGCCCCACGGCATACGTGGGGGCGTCCAGCGCTGAGCGGCGGCACCTGTCGTGAGGGCCACCACGACCGCGAGCGCGGCCGCGCGCCAAGATCGGGGTGTCTTACCCAAGGCCTAAGGTCTAAGGCCCAGGGCCTTCTCATTTCGCATAGTTGTCATCCCAGCGGATGTTCAGCCAGAAGATGTCGGGCGTGACCTCGCTGAAGCCGTGGTAGAAGTTCGACGGGTGAAAGAAGATGTCGCCCGGCTTGGCCGGCACCGAGACGCCGGTGTTGGGCACGCGCTGGCCGTCCTTGACGTCGAAGCCGGTATTGACCGTCGCGCCGCCAGCCAGCACGACCCACGTGTCGACGGTCTGGTCGTGCTTTTCCATTGACGGCGTGCCGTTCCAGCGCAGGTTGACGTTGTAGCGCCCACCCTCGACGAGCCGGGTGTTGCCCGACTTCTTCAGCCGCATGCCCGCCATGATCTGATCGAGCTGCTCTTTCGAGAAGAACAGCTCGCCGCTGCCGCCGTAGCTGTAGGGCAGCACCTGCTGGCTTCCCGCGGGCAACGCCGGCCCGCGCCCGCGCGAACCGCGTCCCTGGCCAAGAATCCCGTCCAGCGTGCCCGCACCCATCGCCGAACCTGGCGGCCAGTCCGTGTCCCACCGCACGTTCAGCCATGTGATGTTGCCGTTCACGCCGCTGACGCCGTGCGGCAGCCCCGAAGGGATATAGACGACGTCGCCCACCTTGATCGGCCGGCTCTGTCCGCCGAGGATCTTCCCCTTCTCGAGCACGCCGCCGGTCGTGAGCGTGCCGCCGCCTTCGAGCACCACCCAGAGATCCGCGGTGATCGGGTGCACCAGGCCCGTCTCGGCCGCGGTGATCCTCCGGATGTTGACGTTGTATTTGCCGCCCTCGAGCATACGAAGGGTCTGGAGCTTCTTCGCGTCCATGTCCTTCAAGTAGCCCGCGAGCGTCTCTTTGGAGATCGCAACCGAGCGATCCTTCGGCGCCGGCTGCAGGATGACGGCGCCGCCACCGCCTCCCTCCCGGCCCTGCGCCATGACCAGCGCGGCTCCCAACAACACGGCGCCGGCCGTGGCAATCGCTCTTCGACTGTTCATCTCACGCCCTCCTCGGATGCGGCATAAGCCTAGACGGCGGGGGCGCGACTTCACATACGCCATTAGGGGTAGCCCGCTACGGAAGCCCGAACGCGAAGATGCTCGGGCCCGACGCCACCGCCACCAGCTGGCGCTTGTCGAACACGTACGTCATCGGCGACGACTTCCACACCTGACTCGTTTGAAAACTCCACAGCCGCTTGCCGGTCTTCGCATCGGCCGCCGCGAAGGCGCCGCTGTCGTCGCAGAAGAACACCACGTCGCTGGCGGTGGCGAGCACGCCGCCCCACGAGTCCACCGCGCCGAACTGCGGCAGCTCCCACGCCACCTTGCCGGTCTGGATATCGATGGCGCGCAGCACGCGCTGCGCGGGCTCGGGCGCCGCGGCGAACGTGCCACCCATGAAGCTCTTGCCCGACTCCCACGTCTGATCGACGCGGGTGAAGATGCCGCACTTGTCGTTGGTCTGCACGTAGAAGAGCCCGGTACGCGGACTGAACGAAGCCGAATACCAGTTCGACGCGCCCTCGAGCGATGGGCACACCCGCTTGCCCTCGCGTGTCGGCTCCATGTTCGGCACGACGATGGGACGCCCCTGCGCCGTCAGCCCCGACGCCCACGTAATGTTCTTCACGTAGGGCGTGCCAGACAGGTACTCGCCCGTGACGCGATCGAGCACGTAGAAGTAGCCGTTGCGGTTCGCCTGCAGCAGCAGCTTGCGCGGCGTCCCCTTCCACGTGGCGTCCACGAGCACGATCGGCTGCTGCGCGTCGTAGTCGTGCACGTCGTGCGGCGTGAACTGGAAGTGCCACTTCCGTTGTCCGGTCTTGACGTCGAGCGCCACCACCGAGTCCGAGTAGAGGTTGTCGCCGAGGCGATCGTCGCCAATCATGTCGGGACCGGGATTGCCGATCGCCCAGTACAGCGTGCCGAGCTCGGCGTCGTAGCTGCCGGTCATCCACGTGGCCGACCCGGGATGATCGATCGCGTTGCCCTTCCACGTTTCCGAGCCGGGCTCGCCGCGGGCCGGCACCGCCCAGAATCGCCACACCTCCTTGCCGGTGGCCTGGTCGTAGGCGGCCAGGAACCCGCGCGCGCCCTCGTCGCCGCCGGCGATCCCCGAGATGACCAGATTGCCCACCACCATCGGCGCGCCGGTGCCGTTGTAGTTCTGGCGCCAGTCGGCCATCGGCGTCTCCCACAGGAGCTGGCCAGTGGCGCGGTTGACGGCGATGAGATGGGCGTGATCCGTCGTCATGAACAGGCGGTCGCCGCTCACGGCGACGCCGCGATTGACGCCGCGCGCCGCCACGCCGCCCAGCCCGCGCGTCCGCGGCCGCCGGTAGTTCCAGATCTGCCGGCCGCTGCCGGCGTCGAGCGCGTAGAGATCGTTGGCGGCCGTGACGTACATGACGCCGTCCACCACCAGCGGCGTTACCTGCAGCTGCGCCGCGTTCGGCAGCGTGAACACCCAGCGCGGCGCGAGGCGGCCGGCGTTGGCGGGCGTGATCTGGTTGATCAGGCTGAAGCGGTTGCCATTCGGGTTGCCGTGATAGGTCTCCCATCCCGTCTGCGACGTCACCTCGCGGTAGCGCCCGCCGGTTGTCTCGCGCAGCAGGTGCAGCGCCCGATCGTCGCCGAGCAGCTGCATCTCCCCGTCGGCGCGGTTGAGAATCACGCCCGCGATCGTGCGGCCGTCGTCACGGGTGACGGTCGTGCGCTGCGGCCCGGTGCCGGCGCGCGGCTTGAGCGTGCGAAGGAACGCGACGAGATCGCCGGCTTCCGTCTTCGAGAGATTGGGAAACGCCGGCATCCCGGCCCCGGGCAGCCCTTCGCGAATGACCGCCTCGAGCTCGGCGTCGTTGCGCAGCGGCACGCGGGCGATGATCGACGGGCCCAGCTCGCCGCCGCCGCCTTCCGTGCCGTGACAGGTGGCGCAGCGGCTCCCGAACACCTGGCGCCCGGGCTCCACGCTCTGCGCCCGTGCCGCCGTCGAGGCGGCGAGCAGCACCGCAGCCGTCCACATCCCCGTCTGTCCCGCGCGCACGAGCTTCTTCATCATGACGACGGATCTTGACGGGTCGGCCCGCGTGCGTCAACGACGGACGCGCACACCCCTACCCGAAAAGGGTATGCGCGGCAGGCCGCTGTTTCAGCCACACTTGCCGCTTGGAGAGAGCCATGCGTGTGCGAATCGTGACGGGCATCGTGCTGGGCGTGATCCTGTCGGGCGCGGTCATCAGCGCCGGGCAAGCGCCGAAGTCAGGCAAGACGCCGTCGTCGTGGTCGGTGCCGCGGATGCCCGATGGTCATCCCGATCTGCAGGGCGTGTGGGCCAACAACAACATGACGCCGCTCGAGCGTCCGAAGCAGTTCGGCCTGCGGGCGACGATGACCGACGCCGAGTTCGCCACGGTGAAGAAGAACCTCTCGAGCATGATGGACGGCGGCGACGCCTTCTTTGCCGACGAGCTGATCCTCGCGGCGGTGGAGGGCAGCACGAAGTTCAGCTCGCGCGACACGCAGACCGGCAACTATGGTCAGGCGTGGCTGTCGGAACGCATCCTCGACAACCGCACCTCGCTCATCATCGACCCGCCGGACGGCCGCGTCCCGCCGCCCGCGCCGGGCGCCGCCGAGCGGGCGCGCGCATTGGCCGCGGAGCGGCAGAAGCGCGGTCCCGCCGATTCGGCGCAGGACATGGGGCTCAGCACACGCTGCGTGCACGCCGGCACTCCGAATCTGCGTGCCGGCTATCAGAGCTACTTCGCGATTACGCAGGGGCCGGGCGTGGTCGCGCTCCGCACCGAGATGAACCACGACACCCGCATCTTCCCGACCAACGGCGGTCGGGCCCTGTCAAAAGCCATCACGATGTATCACGGCGACTCCCGGGCGCGCTGGGAAGGCGACACGCTCGTGGTCGACACGAGGAATTTCTCGGCCAACGCCAACTTCCGCGGATCGACTGATGGCCTGCACCTCATCGAGAAGCTCACGCGCGTGTCGGCCGACACCATCGAGTACGTCGTGACAATCGACGATCCCACGGTGTGGTCGCGCCCCTGGACGCTGATGGTGCCGCTCAAGAACACCGGCGAGGAGATGTTCGAGTTCGCGTGCCACGAGGGCAACTACGGCCTGGCCGCAATCCTGAGTGGCGCACGCGCCGCAGAACGCGGCACGAAGTAACACGTACCTCGGTCTAGGTATGCCGGGGGTTGCATCTGGTCGCTAGGATCGGCCGGATGAAAGGCTTCTGGCTTCGGGCTTCCGGCTTCAGGTACGCCGGGGTGGTGGCGGCGATCGTACTGCTGGTCGCGGCAACCGCCACGGTGCGGACCGCGGGCGAGGAGTCCGATGCCTCGCGTCTCGACCGGCTCGAGACTGGTGTGCGGGCCGCGGAAGCCGTCCGCGCCGTCAAGCGGCTCCAGAACAGCTACAGCCACTATCTCGACGCGGGGCTCTGGGCCGACCTCGGCGATCTCCTCACCGAGAACGCCGCCGGCCAGTTCGGCGGCGAGACCGTCACGGGCCGCGCGAGCCTGCAGAAGCACCTCATGGCCCAGGCGGGCCGCACCGCGCCGGGCCTCGCCGACGGACAGCTCAACACCCACATCATCCTGCAGCCGATCATCACGCTCGGCCCCGCCGGACGCACCGCGAAGGGCACCTGGCACGAAGTGGCGATGCTCGGGGCCTACGGCACATCGGCGTCGTGGCGCGGCGGCATCTACGAGAACGAGTACGTCCTCGAGAACGGGGTCTGGAAGATCAGCCGCGTGCAGTACTTCGAGCAGTATCGCGGCGGCTACGACGACTACGGCCACAAGGCGCCGGCCACGTGGGGCGTGCCGTATCACTTCGACGCGCTCCACGTGGGCGTCACCATTCCGAAGAGCGCGCTCGGCGTGGCGCCGCCGCCGTCGAAGGCCGCCCCCGCCGCCCGCCTCGCCACGCTGGCCCGGCGCGTCCAGCGGCTGCAGGACGAAACCGACGTGCAGAACCTGCAGCACGCCTACGGCTACTACCTGGATCGCAAGCTGTGGGACGACGCCGCCGACCTCTTTGCCGACGACGGCTCGTGGGAGATCGGCAGCCAGGGCGCGTCCGCGGGCAGGGCGCGCATCCGCCAGGCGCTCGAGGCGTCGTACGGCGCGCCCGCGCTGCGGCACGGCGAGCTGTTCGACCACATCCTGATGGCGCCAGTAGTCACGATCGCGCCGGATGGCCGCACGGCGAGAGCCCGATCCACGCAGCTCGGACAGATCGGTCTCAACGGCGAGTTCGCTCGCTGGGAGCTGGGCACCTACGAGAACGCGTTCGTGAAGCAGGGCGGCGTCTGGAAACTGAAGGCGGTGCGCTACTTCCCACGCCTCTCGACCGACTACGACCTGGGCTGGGCCAAGGATGGGAAGCCCTCGCCCGCCGTCGCGCTGCACTACACGCATCCCGTCACTGGCCGCGCGGTTCGCTACCCCGCCGGTCCGGTGTCGAAAGTGCCGGTCGTCTCGACCGCGGCGGCGCGCGCGGTGCCGGGCGCCGCCGCGATTGCCGACGTGGAGCGCGCCCTTGACGCGGCCATCGCGGTGGACGCGGTGGAGAATCTCAACAGCTCCTACGGCTACTACATCGACGAGTCGGCATGGGACAACATGGCCGACACGTTTGCCACGGCCACCGGCTCGAAGGAGATCACGGGCGCCGGCGTCTACGTGGGGCGCGACCGCATCAAGAAGATCCTCAACCTGCGCGGTCCGCGCGGCGGCCGCTCGGCGAACTTCTTCACGATTCACCAGCTCACGCAGCCGGTGATCCACATCTCGGCCGACGGGACGAGCGCCAACGCGCGCACGCGGCTCTTCCAGAGCGGCGGCAACGCCGACGGGTCGTCAGGCTCGTGGATCGGCGGCGTCTACGAGAACACCGCGTTCAAGGAAGACGGCGAATGGAAGTTCGGCCGGCAGGATCTGCACCACACCTTCAACGCCTCGTACCGCAACGGCTGGGCGCGTGTGGGGGCGGCGGCCGCAGCCGCGGCGCCGGCGAACCGTCCGGCAACGGGCCGGGAGGTTCGAGGCGGCGGCATCACGCAGGGGCTCGGCGGCGCGGCGCCCAACCGGTTCGCGGCGGAGATGCCGCCGGATCGGCCGATCCGCGCGCGACAGTACACCTTCCCCGAGATCAGCGAGATCGCCTTCCACTACAAGAACCCGGTGAGTGGACGCATGCCGAAGGAGCTGCTGCCGTGATCACGGCTGACAGTTGATTTCCAACGACTCGATCTCGTTTGACGCGACCCTCACTTCCAGCCAACAGGTATCTTGATTCGTCCTGTAATCGAACCGACCGCCGTGCGAGCTCGGATCGATTGACGACATCGGCTGTCCAAGCCTGCTCGCAGCGTTCGCGAAGGATGTGCCCGGGCAGACGCCGGACGATGTGCAGTACTTGGCGTCGGCACTGCGAATGTGCTCGACGCCGCTGCCCTCCCCAAACGCCACTTCCAAGCCGGGATACTCGAACCGTGGATCGAGCGCGTCGCCGGTGACGACCTCGCGAATCGGCTTACCCAGTCGCCGCACGACGCTCGCCTGGTCCTCCCCGACTGAAACGCCCCCAAGGCTGGCCGGCAGGCGAACAGGAGCGGCCTCAGGCGCCGAGCGCGTCTGACCACACCCTGCCGCGCAAAGCCCCAGTGCGAGGATTCTGCAGAATCGGCCGCAGGCATGACTGATCATTCTGGGGAATAGCTTCAGGCTTTGGATCTGTTCAGCGTCACGGCGGCGCGAACCAGAGCCTTCAACGCCTTCTCGTCGATCGTGTCGCCCTCGCGGAAGTCGATGGCCCGCCGCGTGTTCCCCTCGAGGCTCGAATTGAAAAGGCCCGACGGATCCTTCAGAGCCGCCCCCTTCGCGAACGTCATCTTGACGACCGCCTTGTACGTCTCGCCGGTGCAGATCACGCCGTCGTGCGACCACACCGGAACGCTCCACTTCCACTCCTCGACGACGCCGGGATCAGCGTCCTTGACCAGCGCGCGAAGCCGGCCGAGCATCTCGCCCCGCCAGTCGCCCAGCTCCTTGATTCGAGCGTCGATCAATTGAGACGGAGACGTGCTGGTCTTGGACCCTGTCTTCTTCATGCCCGCTTCCCTGCTGCCGCACGGACGCAGGCGAGGATCGCCGCGGCGGAGCGATCGACGTCGGCCTCGGTGGTCGACGCGTTCGAGATGGAGATTCGCGCGGCGGCGCCGCCGCGCCAGGTCGTCCCGCCAAGCCAGCAGGTGCCGTCCGCCTGGATGCGACGGATCACCTCGCGGGTGAAGGCGTCGGCGTCCGCCGAACGCGACTCGAAGCGCACGAGCACCTGATTCAGCACCACATCGTTGAGAACGTTGACCCCGTCCGCGCCACGCAGCGTATCCGCCATGCGCCGGGCCAACGCGCAATTGCGTTCGACCAGCTCGGCGACGCCGTGCCGGCCCAGCGAGCGAAGGGCGGCCCACGTCGGAAAGCCCCGCGCCCGGCGCGACGACTCGGGCACAACGTGGAAGTTCTCTCGCTCGGCCGCGGGATCCGGATAGTAGGGCGCGCCGACGTTGAGCGCGGCGCGAAGGGCCGCGCCGTCGCGCACGAGCACGTAGCCCGAGTCGTACGGGACATTCAGCCATTTGTGCCCGTCGACGGTCCAGGAGTCGGCGCCATCAACCCCGCGGACGAGATGGCGGAGGGTGGGTGACGCGGCCGCCCACAGGCCGAATGCGCCATCGACATGGAGCCACGCGCCGCGCTCACGGCAGAGCGGCGCGATCTCGTCGAGCGGATCGAAGCAGCCGGTGTTCACCTCGCCAGCCTGCGCGCAGACGATGGCCGGCCCCCGCACCTCGGCCAGCGCCTGGCGCAGGCTGTCGGGGCGCATGCGACCTGCGTCGTCCGCGGCGACGCGACGGACACGACCCCGGCCGAGACCGAGCATCTGAAACGCGGCGAGGATCGTGGCGTGCGCGGCCTCGCCGGCAAAGAGGGCGATCTCCGGCGCGCCCACGAGGCCCTGCTCCTCCACGTCGTAGCCGCACCGCGCGAGCACCGCGCTGCGGGCGGCCGCCAGCGCCGCGAAGTGGGCCATGGTGGCGCCGGTCGTGAAGCCCACACTGGTGGACGGCGGCAACCCAAGCAGCTCGACGATCCAGCGGCCCGCGGTCTCCTCGACCACCGAAGCGGCCGGCGATGCGACATACGTCCACGCGTTCTGGTCCCACGCGGAGGTCAGCCAGTCGGCACCGAGTGCGGCGGGAAGTGCGCCACCGGTCACGAAGCCGAAGTAGCGAGGACCGGCCGACGCGACGAGGCCCGGATCGGCGCCGCGGGCGAGCGCCTCGAGAACGGCGCGGGGATCCTCCCCTGCATCCCGGAGCGGACCGCCGAGCGCTCGCCGCAGCGTCTCGACGGCGACGGGCGGACCCACGGGCCGATCGGCCAGTCCGGCCACGAACTCGCGCCCCAGTCCGGCCGCTCGTTCGAGTACCAAATCAGTCTCTTGTGTGCCGGCCCTGCGCGTCATGCGTCCGATGCGTTCTCAATTGTCGGTGGGAGTTCTCTCGACGTGATCGATCACGATCACGTCGAGATCCATCTTCTGGAGTACCAGGCGGAATCCGAGCTGCTCCCGAATCGCCGTGAACAGCGACGGACGATCCTGGGCAATGGTGGTGGTGGCCGTATCCGGGGCCCATCGGAGCGCGAAGTCGAAGTTGCCCGGGAAGCCGGTCGTGTTCCGCACCGGCCGGCCAAGCTGGTTCGACAACACAGTGGCCAGCATGTCGGCCGTCACTCGCCTGCCGGTGAGGCTTCCAGGTTCACTCATCCTGAATGGATTTGGATCTGCCGGCTCGCCGGGGCTCGACGATCGCACCTTCGCGCCGCCCGGATCGGCGACGAGGGTGTACGCGGTCACTTCTCTGGTTTCGTGATGAACGACGAGTTTGAACCGGTCGGCCAGAAGCGCGCGCATCATCAACGCCATTCGACCGGCGGCCGGTTCCTCCTCGGGCGCTTTCGCGACGACATCGAAGCGGATGGCGTCGAGCCCCTTGGGCACGCCGAACAGACGGCCTTCGTCCAGCTGGTACGCCCACTGGATGAGCATCGGGAGCGGTGTGTTCGACGTGACGAGGCGGCCGCCGGGTAAGCGTTGGATCGAGATCGGCGGACTGGTGGGACCGCTCGCCCTGACGGTCGCGACTTCAAACGTCGGCAGCGGTTCCTGCGCCTGAGCCTGGCCACAGACACCGCAGTGGACGAGGAGCGTCAGGACGCCCAGCGCCTGTCTCACGCCCCAAGAGTAGAGCATCTGCCGCCGTAGCCTACGCTACGGCTGTTGCTTCGATTTCCACCAGGAGTTCGGGGAAGGCCAGGCTGGCGACACCGAGCAAGGTTGATGCCGGTTGGCAGCCAGCGGCGTGAAGGCGGGGACCATACGCGGAGCCAGCCTGGAGAAATGCCGCGACATCCCGCGTGTAGTAGTTCAAGCGAACCACATTGGCGAGCGTGAGGCCGGCGTGACCCAACACCGTTTCGAGGTTGGTCAGCGCCTGATTGATCTGCGCCGCCATGTCACCGGCGTGCAGGGGAGCGCCGTTGGCGTCGACGGACGTTTGACCGGCGCAATACAACACGCGCTCGGCTCCTCGCACTTCGATTGCTTGTGAGAATCCAAACTGATCCTGCCATTGCCAGGGATTGACAGCCCGTGTCGTAGCCATCTGATGTCTCCTTGATGCCACGCCGCTGATATAGACGACGCTCTTCGTCGTCCTTGGCGCGTCACGGGATTGTAGCCACGAATTGTGACGGCTCCTGCTTCTGCGCCGCCTTACGGGTTCAGGGCGCGCCAGCCGCGCAGTTCGTTGGGCAGCGCGTAATTGCCCTCGTGGCAGGCGTACTCGATCATCAAGTACCCCTCGTCGCGGTTGAGCGGCATCATCACGGACCACGAGCGGGCGAAGTTCATCGGGTCGGTGACGGTGACCTCGTACTTGAGGGTGTCCTTGTCGAGCGGCGTGATGCGCTCGACCACCTGCATCTGATCGCTCGTGGCCACCCCGCGCGCGCGCCCCGACGCCGCGCTCGTCGCAATCATGCCCTTGCCGTTGTAGTTCTTCGTCTCGATGACGAGCGTGTTGCCCTCCCAGCGGCCGCGCGCGTCGCCGTTCCACGTGCGGAGGCTGTTGCCCACGTGCGGCCGCCCGTCGAGCGGGATGACGCGGGCGTCGTGAATCATCTCGTAGACGATCACCACGTAGCCCGGCGACTGGTGAATGCTGTAGCCGTTGTTGTACTGGGCCGGAAACATCCCGCCCGGTACCCCGCGCGTGATGCAGCGGACCCACGGCGTCTCGTAGATCCAGTCCTGGCCGATCCGCGCGAAGTTGTCGTCGCGCTTCGCCAGAGCGGCCGGCAGGATCGGCACCAGGCCGTCCGGCGGATCCACCACCATGGAGCGCCGCCGCGCGCTCACCGGGCTCCCGTGATCCGCCCAATGCTCGGGCGGATTGATATCCGACGGGCGCCGGCCCGGACCGCTCGCCTCGAACGGCGTCTCGTCGAAGTTCACCCACTTGCCCTCGATGTCGGGCTGCCCGTCAGGCGTGCGCGCGGGCACGTACTTCCCGGCGGACGGCATCGTCTTGACGGCAGAGGCCGCGTGGTTCGTCGCGCTCTGCGGCGTCAGTTGGGCGCGCGCCGAGGCCACGGCCAATGCCGTGACGGCGCAGAGGGTCAGAGCGATACGCGTCGCTGTCGTCACCACGGGAGCATCACCGGCGGCATCCGGCCGCTGACAGGGTTCTTGTAGTGGAAGCCGGTCTCGACGCGCTCGGGGTACGGCGCGAAGACGACGCCGCGCAGCGGCCGATCCGGGGCGATCGGCACCGAGTTCGGCGCCGGCGCGTAGCGCCGGCTCTCGGCGCCCGCCACCTTGGCCCAGCCGCCCTTGTAGTCGGCCGAATAGACGTAGTCGAGATCCATGGCGCTCAGCTTCCAGACGCCGTTCTCTTTCACTACGCCGTTTTCATAGATGCCACCGATCCACCCACCCCGGGCCGGCGTGCCGCCAAGCTGCACCAGCCGGAGCCGGATGCGCGCGCTCTGACCGTCGGCTGCCGGCGTGATCACCGGCTGTGTCTTCTGATGCGCCTGGAAGTTGCCGCCGCGCTTGCGGCCGTCCGCGTAGCGCATCTTCATCGAGGCGCGCACGCGCTCGCGGCCGACGTAGGCGCCGATATACGACAGCTCCTTCCAGCCCTCTGTCGAGAACAGGTCGGCCGTGTTGTCCCACTTGAAGTCGTCGATGTAGTAGCCGTAGGCGTCGGCCACGTTCTCGGCGCCGACGCGACCCAGCACGACATCGAGCGCGCGCTCGGCCGCCGCCACGCGGGCGTCCAGCGGCTGCGCGACTGCCGCCGTCGGCGTCGCGGTCGCTCGGCCCGCGGCGCGCGGCGCGGACGCGGCGCCTCCAGCTGGAAGCGCAGTGGGCTTTCCCGTCACCGGGTGCCCGTAGTGGAAGGGCGGATAGAACACCACCGGATGCGCCTGGTACTTCTGCGTGGGCGGGCGGTCCGGCGCCAGCGTGGCGCTCGGCCCGTCGAGCGGCAGCGAGAACTGCGGCCCCTTGTCGTAGTCGGTGCGCATCCGTCCGAAGACACGCATCGCGGCGATCTTCCACACGCCGCCGTCCTTCACGTACTCGTTCTCGAAGATGCCCTGGCCGAGCTCCGAGGCGCCGCCGTTCATGCCGGTCATGCGCAGCTCGGAGCCGCGCATCCACGCGCGGCGGCCGTCGGCCGCCACGTCCACCACCGGCTGCAGCTGCACACGGTCGTTCAGCTCACCGGTCTTGATGCCGGACGGGCCGGCCAGCTCCATCGCCTTGCGGATGCGGGCCTGGCCCACGTAGACACCCTGCTGGTCAATCTCCATCGTCGCGTCGGCGGCGAACAGATCGGCAGCGTCGTCCCACAGCTTCTTGTCCACGTAGAAGCCGTAGGCGTTCTGCAGGCGGACCAGCTCGCCTTCGTCGCCGAGTCGCGCGAGCCGCCGCTCGAGATCGGCGACGCGCGTCCGCGCGTCGCCAGGCGCGGGCGCCGAGGCGAAGGCCGCGCGCGCGCTCACCGGCAGCGGCGTGCCGGCACGGTTCGGGTCGTAGTGATACGGCGCACCCTCCGGCGTTTCACCCCAGCCGGCGTCCTCGTACTTGCCGCTCCACGCCGGGTAGTAGTGGAGGCGGCCGATCTTCCAGACGCCGTTCTCGCGGACGAACTCGTTCTCGTAGATGCCGCCTTCCCACGTGGCCGAGACGCCGTGCGCGGCGATCATCGTCATCACGCGCCAGCGCCCACGGACGGTGCGGCCGTCGGGATCCATCGTGATGACGGGCGACATCGCGAAGTGCGGCATGTACTGCCCCGGCTCGAGCCCCACGCGGCCCTTGCCCAGCGTGTCGATGTAGAAGCGCCGCAGCTTCTCGCGGCCCGTCACGGTCTCGGTGCCGTAGGTCGCGGTGCCGTTCTCGGCGAACAGATCCGCCAGGTCGTTCCAGAGCGCGAACTCCAGATACTGGGCGTAGGCGTGCTGGATGCGCCGCGCGTCGCGGAGCGCCTCGGCGCCACGCACGCCGGCCTCGAGCTGATCGAGGCGGTCCGCCGGCACTGGGCTCTGCGCCGCTACAGCGGCGACGGCAAGGAAAACGACAACAAGGGATCTCACGAGGCCTCCAGAATCGCGCATACGAGCCGCGCAATTGTAGGACCCGGCGTGAGCGGCCGCGCGCCGCTACCTCGGTTTGGGTATGAGGGAGCCTCTAGCCTCTGGCCTCTAGCCTTTGGCCTCTAGCAAGAGCTTCCCGACAAACAAGAGTAGTACCCAGAGGCTAGAGGCGAGAGGCTAAAGGCTCTCAGGGTGCTGGTTCGATCCGCAGCACCGTGCCGGTGGGCGCCACGCCTCCGGATGCGAGCTCGGTCGCGATGTAGAGGTTGCCGTCGGGCCCCTGCTGCACGTCGCGCACGCGAACACCGAGCGAGGTCAGCAGCACTTCGCGCTGCTCCGCCTGCTGCGGCTTCGGATTGTTGAACGACACGCGCCACAGCGCCTTCCCGTTCAGGGCGCCGAGGAACGCGCTCCCCTTCCAGCCCTTGAACCGATCCCCCGTGTAGAAGATCAGGCCCGACGGGCTGATCGACGGGATCCAGGACATGCGCGCGTCTTCCATCCCCTCGCGGTGCCACGGCACATCCGACACCGGCGTCCCGGTGTAGTTCCGGCCCGTCGAGACGAGCGGCCAGCCGTAGTTGGCGCCCGCCTTCAGGATGTTCACCTCGTCGCCGCCGAGCGGGCCGATCTCGGACTCCCAGAGCTCGCCGCTCTCCGGGTGATACGCGAGGCCGTAGGCGTT
>DASRPM010000211.1:0-10201 GCA_035646375.1 Vicinamibacterales bacterium | reverse complement strand
CACGTCGTCGAGATCCGGCTCGTTCCGAATCGGCAGGATGACGTCGGTGAGCCCGGCGGCATGCGCCGCCAGCACCTTCTGTTTCAGCCCGCCAATCGGCAGCACCCGCCCCTGCAGCGTCACCTCGCCGGTCATGCCGATGGTGTGACGCACCGGCCGGCGGGTGAAGAGTGAGGCCAGCGCGGTGACCATCGTGACGCCCGCGCTCGGCCCGTCCTTCGGGATGGCGCCCGCCGGCACGTGCAGGTGGAACTCCTGGTCGTCGAACGCCGCGCGCTCGATCCCGAGCGCCGCCGCGTGGCTCCGGACGTAGGTGAGTGCGATGCGCGCCGACTCCTTCATCACGTCGCCGAGCTGGCCCGTGAGCACGAGTCCGCCCTTGCCGGCCATGGACGCCGCTTCGACGAACAGCACGTCGCCGCCGACCCCGGTCACGGCGAGACCGGTGGCCACACCTGGCACCGCGGTTCGCGCCGCCGCTTCGTGGTGGAACTTCGGGCGGCCGAGCGCCGCCGTCACGGCCGCGACGTCCACGACGATCGGCGCCGCCGCGGACCCGAAGGGGCCGCCGGAAGACTCAGCGGCGGTGGCCACGATCGTCGCCGTCTTCCGCAGCACCGTGCCGAGCTGCCGTTCGAGCTGGCGGACTCCGGCTTCACGCGTGTAGTGCGTCACCACGTGGCGGATGACGTCGTCCGTCACCGTCACGTCGTCGGCGCGCAGCCCGTTGCGTTCGACCTGCCGCGGCCACAAGTAGCCGCGCCCGATGGCCAGCTTTTCGTCGGTCGTGTAGCCGTCGAACTGGATCACCTCCATGCGGTCGAGCAGCGGCGCCGGAATCGTGTCCGCCACGTTGGCCGTGGCGATGAAGAGCACGTGCGACAGGTCCAGCGGCACGTCCAGGTAGTGATCCTGGAACGTGTGGTTCTGCGCCGGGTCGAGCACCTCGAGCAGCGCCGCCGACGGATCGCCGCGCCAGTCGGCGCCGATCTTGTCCACCTCGTCGAGGAGGATGACCGGGTTCATCGTGCCGGCGTCGCGCAGGGCGCGCACCAGGCGTCCCGGCAGCGCGCCGATGTAGGTGCGCCGATGGCCGCGGATCTCCGCCTCGTCGCGCACGCCGCCGAGCGACACGCGCACGAACTTGCGCCCGGTGGCGCGCGCAATCGACTCGCCAATCGAGGTCTTGCCGGTTCCCGGAGGTCCGATCAGCGTGAGGATGGCGCCCGATCGGCGGTCATCCACCATGCCGCGCTCCGCGCGCAGCTTCCGCACGGCCAGATATTCGGTGATGCGCTTCTTCACGTCGTCGAGGCCCGCGTGATCCGCGTCCAGCACCTCGCGCGCGTGACGCGGATCGAGCCGCTCCTCGGACCGGTGGGCCCACGGCACCGCCAGCAGCCAGTCGAGATACGTGCGGATCATCGACGCCTCGGCGTTCGAGTCGCCGAGCCGCTCGAAGCGTGAGAGCTCGCGCTCCGCCTGCTGGCGGACGTTGTCTGGCATGCCCGCGGCCTCGAGCTTCTTGCGGTACTCCTGCGCCACCGAGCCGTCGCTCTCGCCCAGCTCCTTCCGGATGGCGTCCATCTGCTGCCGCAGGAAGTAGTCCCGCTGCTGCTTCTGGGCGCCGGACTCCACGTCCTCGCGGATGCGCTTGCGCACCTGCAGCTCCGCCAGGCGCTCCTGCTGTAGCCGCAGCGCCACCTTCAGGCGCTCGACGATGTCGAGCGTCTCGAGCAGCTCGACCTTCTGCGTGAAGTTGAGGTCTGGCGAGTAGCCGGCGGTGTCGGCCAGCGCCCCGGGCTCGCCGATGGAGCGCACGAACGCGCTGATGCGGCCGTCGTCGCCGCGCAGCTCGAGAATCTCCTCGACTACGGCGCGGTATTCCCGTTCGAGCTCGCGGAACGCCGCCGGCGCCGGCGCGACGTCGGGGCGCTCGTCCACGTCTACGCGCAGCACGCCGTCGCCATCGGCATGCGCGACGCCGGGCACCGCGCGGTGCAGCGCCGAGATCGACGCCACGCCGCCTTTGCGGCGCTTCGAGGGCGACACCTCCGCCACCACGCCGACTTTGGCGTAGCCGTTGCCGTGACGCGGAATGAGCAGCACGCGCGACTCGCCGCCGGGGTCGATGGGCAGCTGCACCGCCATGCCGGGAAACACCACGATGTCGTCGAGCGGGATCAGCTTGAGGGATGCCATGGGCCCACGTTACGCGCAATAGTTGAGGATGTCAATGATTGTGGATATCAACTACAATGAGGGCGCATGAAGCGCGGGAAGGCCGAGGCGTGCGGCGCCTGGGAGCTGCTGCTCGAGTTGATGCTGTCGCAGCGGGGACAGCTGCCGGTGCTGGCGGCCGCGCTCGAGCTGTCGCCCGCGCAGTGCCATGTGCTCCATCTCATCCAGCCTGGCCGTCCGGTGCCGATGAAACAGCTGGCCGCCACGCTGTCGTGCGACGCCTCCAACGTGACGGGGCTCGTGGACCGGCTGGAGTCGCGAGGGCTCGTCCGCCGCGTGCCGGGGACGGTTGACCGGCGCGTGAAGGTGCTCGATCTCACACCCACCGGTGCGCGACTCCGCGCCGAGCTCATTGTCCGGATGTCTACGCCGCCGCCAGCCATCAGCCGGCTGTCCGCCCGCGATCAGCGTGAGCTGGAGCGGATTCTCTCGCGGCTGCTCGGGTAGATCATCGTTCTTAACGTCTCCAGCGTATCCGCCTCCGCCGGCGTTTTGTCTCGCCGCCAGCGCAGCATGCGCGGAAAGCGCACGGCGATTCCGGAGCGGTGGCGCGACGAGCGCGCGATCGCCTCGAACCCGAGCTCGAAGACGTGCGCCGGCTCGACATGGCGCACCGGGCCGAACCGTTCCACCGTGTGGCGGCGGATCCAGCGATCCATTTCCGCAATCTCGTCGTTGGTCAGACCCGAATACGCCTTGGCGACGGGAACGAGCTCGCCGCGGTCCCACAGTCCGAACGTGTAGTCTGTGAGCAGGCTCGCCCGCTTGCCAGACCCCGGCTGCGCGTAGATGAGCACGGCGTCGACGGTGTGCGGCGCGATCTTCCACTTCCACCAGTCGCCCCGCTTCCGCCCGACGCCGTACGGCGACGAGAGGCGCTTGATCATCAGCCCCTCGACGCTGCGGCTGCGCGAGCTGTCGCGCAAGGCCGCCAGCTCGGCCCACGTGCCGTCGAGCGCCGTCGAGAGCTGGATCGGCGCGTCGTGTGCCCCGACGCCGGAGGCGGGCGGCACGTCGTCGTCGAACGGCAGCCGGCCGTGCGCGACCGGTGCCACTGGCCCTGCGGCAGGCAGCCGCCCGACCACGGTCTCGAGCCGGGTGCGCCGTTCGCTCAACGGCAGCATACGGATGTCGGCGCCGCCGTGCTCGAGCAGGTCATACGCCATGAACACGACCGGCACGTCCCGCGCCTTGCGCTGAACGTGCAGCCGGCGGCCGATCCGCTGCTGCAGGGCGGCGAAGGAAAGTGGGGCGCCATCGCGGAACGCCAGAATCTCGCCGTCGAGGACGGTTCCGTCAGCGAGATCGCGGGCGGCGGTTGCCACTTCAGGAAAGCGCTCGGTGATCGCGTCTTCGCCGCGCGACCACAAGAAGACGTGACCTTCACGGACGATCAGCTGGGCGCGGATGCCGTCCCACTTCCACTCGACCTGCCACTCCTGTCGGTCGCCGACCGACTGCTCCAGAGCGGCAGCACCTCTGACGGCCTCGTCCAGCGGTGAGGCAAGGAAGAACGGGTAGGGACGCGACCGATCGGCGTCGGTCACGTCCGTCGTCACGACCGAGCGATACCACGCGGCACTGGGCGTCCAGTCGCCGGTGAGGCGGGCCGCCACGACCTCCGGCGGCAGCGACGCGGCTTGCGCGAGCGCGCGGACGACGAGCGTCTGCGACACGCCGGTGCGGAACTCGCCGCTGAGCACCTTGAACAGCGTGAACCGCTCCCACCGATCGAGCTCGCGAGTCCATCCGAGTACCTCCTGCTGCTGACGCTCCGGCACGGCGTGGCGCAGCGGCAGGATGCGCTGCTCGAGCCACTCGGCGAGGCTGAGCGGCGCCGCCGGCTGCGACGGAATGGCGTCGAGGACGAGGGCCGCGGTCTCGGCGCCGTCGCCGACCACTGCGTAGCACTCGCCGAGCAGCCACTCCTCGAGGCCGGTGATCGCCAGGGTCCAGCGGCCAATCGCACGATGCGGCACGAGCCTCGTGAGGCGGCGTCCGGTGAGGAAGTAGGCGGCCCACGCCGCGTCGGCCGCCGGGGTCTCCGCGAAGTAGCGAGCCATCGCATCGACCTTGGCGCTCGTGGCGTTGGTGCCGTCGAGCGCCGCGTACAGGCGAGCGAAGTGGATCATTCGCGCTCGTCCACGCCCGCCTCGCCCTCCCAGGCGGTGCGCAGCACTCCGGCGTCGCGGCCCAGGCCGCGGAGGTAGCGCGCCAGTGTCGCGGCGTGGCCGTGAGTGGCGAGCACGCGCGGCGCCCCTGTCTCGGCGATGGTGTCGAGCAGGGCCGGCCAGTCGGCATGGTCCGACAGCGCGAAGCCCCGATCGTAGGCCCGCTGCCGCCGCACCCCGCGCACCCGCATCAGCCCGGATGCGAATGCATCGGACAGCGGTCCCAGCCGCCGCATCCACGGCGTGCCGCGCGCCGAGAGAGGCGCCAGCACCAGCTCGCCGGCCAACGACGTGCCGCGCGGCCGCTCGAGCAGCGGCTGCGTGACGAGCATGCGGACGCCGGCCTCGCGATAGGCGTCGATCGCCGGCAGCAGCATGCCGTGGACGAGCACCGGCCGATCCGTGACGGTCGCGAGCTCCGCCAGCAGGCGCTGTGCCTTGCCAATCGTGTAGCAGAAGACAATCGACGTGAGCGCGCGCTCGCCGTTGTTCTGCCACCACGCAAGCATGTCATCGATCACGGCGGCGGTGCGGTCCCAGTGGTAGATCGGAAGCGCGAACGTGCTTTCGGTGACGAACACGTCGCAGCCCTGCGGCTCGAACGGAGCGCACGTCCGGTCGGCGGCCCGCTTGTAGTCCCCCGAGACCACCCACACGCCGCCCGGCCCCTCGATTCGGATCTGGGCCGAGCCAAGGATGTGGCCAGCCGGATGAAAGCTCACCGTGACCTGGCCGAGCGTCAGCCGCGCCCCATAGGCGAGCGTCTGGATTGGAGCCGGATCGAGGCGGCGCCGCAGCAGTGGCTCGCACGGTGCGGCGCACAGGTAGGCGTGGCTGCCGGCGCGCGCATGGTCTCCGTGCGCGTGAGTGATGAGCGCGCGCGGCGTGGAGCCCCACGGGTCGACGTAGAAGTCTCCGGCCTCGCAATAGAGCCCGATGGGCGTCTCGGTCAGCAACTCCGCTCCAGCATGACCGCTCCAGTATCGCAGCCGTTCAGCGCAGTGCGGCGACCTCGGCGTGCGTCAGCATCCGCCATGTGCCGATCGACAGCGTGCCGATGGCAATCGGGCCGAGCTTGATCCGGACCAGCTCGAGCACCGTCGCGTCGAGCGCTTCCACCATCCGCCGCACCTGACGATTGCGCCCCTCGGTGAGGACGATCTCGAAGTGCGTGCACTCCCCGGAGTCGCGTACGCGCGTCACCTGCGCGGGCCGCGTCGGACCGTCGGCAAGCTCGAGGCCGTCGCGCAGCCGCTGCAGCTGCGCGTCCGTGAGCCGGGGCGTCGCCTTGACGAGGTACGTCTTCGGCACGTGCGAATCGGGGTTCGTGACGCGCTCGGCGAAGCGCGTGTCGTTGGTCAGGAGCAGCAGGCCGGAGGTGTCGAGGTCGAGCCGCCCGACCTGCGACAGGAACGTGCCCACGTCCTTCACCAGGTCATAGACCGTGGGCCGCCCCTCGGGATCTTTGTAGGTGGTCAGATACCCGGCCGGCTTGTGGAGCAGCACGTAGACGCGGTCGCGCGATTCGAGCGGCTTGCCGTCGAACCGTACCTGGTCGCGCTCGATGTCCACCCACTGGTCGGGGTCCTGCGTGGCGCGGCCGTTGACGGTGACGCGGCCGGCGTGAATCCAGCTGCGCGCCTCGGTGCGCGAACCGACGCCGGCTTTTGACAGCACGCGCTCGAGCGTCTTGAGCGGCCGCTTCTCCGCGGCTGTCAGTGGGCGCGCAGGCATCCTGACACTGTAACCTGCCGTTCGCCTCCGCGTCCCGCCGCGTTGTTACAAGCAGGGGCAAGGAGGAAGACCGTGCATTACCGCAAGAACATCAACTGCCTGTCGGCCGACGAACTCCACGATCTGCGGGAAGCGCTCGCGGCCATGTATGCGTTGCCCGCATCCGACCCCGATAGCTTTGCCACGCTGGCCAGCTTCCATGGTGGTCCGCCCATGACCTACTGCGCGCACGGCGCCCCCGGTTTCTTCACCTGGCACCGCGCCTACCTCATGGCGTTCGAGGGCGCGCTGCGCAGCGTGGGCTGCCATGTGACGCTGCCGTACTGGAACTGGTCGTCGGGCCCTACGACGGGCGTGCCGGCCGCCTGCCGGCAGCCGACCTACGTGAACCGGGCGGGGGCCACCGTGGCCAACCCGCTCTACAGCGGCCCGCGCGCGGGCGGCGGGCAGACCAGCCGCCGCGCGAACATCGACACCACGGCGTTCGACGACCTCGCGACCTCCGCGCAGGCGGCGATGACCGAAGCCGACTTCGCGTCGTTTCAGAACCAGATCAACGGCGTCCACGGCAGCGTGCACGTGCGCACGGGCGGCGACATGGGCGGCGTGCCGACGGCCGCTTACGATCCGATTTTCTTCCTCCATCACGCCAACATCGACCGGCTCTGGGCCGACTGGCAGGCCGCGCATCCCGGTCCGCTGCCGGCGGCCGAGGCTGCGTTCGAGCTGCAGCCGTTCCCGCGGCCGTTCAACAACCAGTGGCAGACCGGCGCCGACGTCGAATCGACGGTCGCGCTGGGCTATCGCTACCGCCGCTTCTGCTTCCGGTTCCCGCCGTTCAAGCTGTGGGAGGTCGTGGCCATCGATTGGCCGTTCCGCGAGGCCATCGTGCCGCAGTCGGTCCGCGTCGTGGTCAAAGCGCATCACATGCAGCCGACGCCGGTCGAGATTCGCGCGTTTCTCGATCAGCCGGACGCGGGCGGCCGCACGGCGACCATCGGCAACCCGTCGTTTGCCGGCGCCGGCGCGTTCTTCGGCCACGGCAGCCCCGACCCGCACGGCGAGAAGCCGGCCGCGGCCGCCGCGACGACCGGGCATGCCGGTCATGGCGAGCCGAGGCCCGCGCCGCCGCGCGGCATCAAGGAGCGGTTCGATCTGGAGCTGAACATCACGGCCGCGCTGCGCGCCCGCAAACCGCAGGACGGCAAGGTGGCGTTGAAGCTCGTGGCCGTGGACGGCGACGGGAACGAAGTGCCAGCCGACGCGCTGATTCTCGAAGGCGTGTCGGTGGAAGTGGAGTAGAAGAGCCTTTAGCCTTCCGCCTTTAGCCTCTAGGTACTACTTCTGTTTGCCGGGAAGTTCTTGCCAACGGCCAAAGGCTAGAGGCTAGAGGCCCCCGCGGCCGGGTCCGAACTGCGGCTCCCACCCGGTCGGCTGCGCGTCGGGCAGGTTGAACAGGACGGCATGAATCTCCTGGATCATGCCGTTCTTCACCGCGAAGAACTCCGCCACCAGCCGGTCGTTGGACGTGGCGACGCTCTGGCTCTTCATGCCGTCCTTCAGGCCGAAGCGGACGATGGACAGCACGATGCCGCGTTCGGTGTCCACCACCGGATAGCGGCGGTCCCACAGGTTGCGCCCGACGAACCGGCCCTGATCGAAGCCGGCGGCGGCCGAGACGTAGGCGCCGTCGCGCACCATGCCGGTGGTCTGCAGGCCGTTCTCGTAGCGCTTCGTATCGGCCAGCAGCGCGGCGCGATGGTATAGCGGCGTGCCGTTGGTCTGGAACGCGCGCCAGTAGCCCTCGGCGGCGGCAATCAAGCCGTAGTAGGAGTCCTGGTCGGCCTCGCGAATCGTCAGCTGCAGCGCCGGCGAGACCTCCTTCATGCCGTCCGGATCCCACAGCCGGTCGGCCTCGCCCTTGTTCGCCCTGATGGTCTCGACCTCGGTGACCTTCCCGTCGAGCACCTTGAGCCGGACCATGAACATCGACTTGCTGCCGTCGGCATTCAGCACGACCGCTTCGGTGCCGGTGTCGCCGAGCTGCTCGTTGACGATGTCGAACCGGTAGACGGCGCGCTCGGCGCCATCCCAGAACGCCTGCGCGAGCGGCACGGCCCGCCCGTTGAACGTCACCTTGGCGTTGGGGGCCAGCGGCACCGCGCCCGGCGTGTTGGCGGCCAGCGCCTTGAAATAGGTGTCCACGAACCCGGTGAGGCAGGCGCGATTGCAGTCGGTCTTCGCCTCGAGGCCCGTCACAGCCATGGCTGCCAGCGCAGCCAGCACGAGAGTTCGGATGCGGATCACGGCTCGTCCTCCGCGGCGCATCATAGCCGATCGATTCCGTGTTAGATCTGAAGGGCCGCCTGCCTGGAGAGCGAATCGGCGTTGAGCCGGTTTGCCAGATGACGACAGCGAGTAGTTCACCATGACAAGGTTCCGCGCGGGTCTGGCCGTCGCCGTGTGCTTCTTCGGCGCCGCCGTAGCGGCGCAGCAGCCCGTGTTCCGCGGCTCGGGCGACGTCGTGCGCGTGTTCAGCACCGTGACCGACCGCGACGGCCGGCTCGTCCCCACGCTCGGACGCGACGACTTCGAGGTGCGCGACGAGGGCAAGCCGCAGCCCATCACGCAGTTCGACAACTCGCCGCAGCCCATCCGGCTCGTCGTCATGCTCGACGTCTCGGGCAGCATGGAGGGCAACCTGCAACTGCTGCGCGGCGCCGCGGACGAACTCTTCACGCGCCTGCGACCCGACGACGTGGCGCGCGTGGGGAGCTTCGGTCACGACGTGGACGTGGGGGCCGGCTTCACCCGCGACATTCGCGAGCTGCGCGCGGCGTTGCCGCGGTCGATTGCGCCCGACGCGCCCACGCCGCTCTGGAAGGCGGTCGACGAAGCCATCACGGCCTTGGGCACCGAGAAGGACATGCGGTCCGTGGTGCTCGTGCTGAGCGACGGCAAGGACAGCGGTCCCATCAGCTTCCGGCAGCGCTACGTCAGCCAGGTCGAGGTGATCGAGCGCGCGCGCCGCGAGGACGTGATGGTGTACGGCATCGGCATGCGCAGCCGGGGCCGCCGTCCACCTCCGGGGCTGGGTCCCGGCGGCCTGCAGGCGGCCCTCGAGGCGGAATTGCCCGACGCCGGCCTGGCGCTGGTCGCCGAGCATACCGGCGGCGGCTATCTGGAGATTCGTCCCAACCAGGATCTCGGCGCGGCGTTCGCGCGCGTCGCCGACGAGCTGCACAGCCAGTATCTCCTCGGCTTCGTACCCCCGCGCAAGGACGGCAAGGTGCACGAGGTCGAGGTCCGTGTCGTCCAGAAGGGGCTGAAAGCGCGGGCGCGCAAGAGCTACACCGCTCCGAAGCAGTAGCCGCACCGACCTGGCGAACCCGGCGGCGCCAGACGTAGAATCCGCGCAGATGCGCCGATACGTCACTGCCGCGCTGGCTGCAATGGTCCTCGTTGCGGCCGCGCCGCGTGCATGGGCCGCGTCGTGCGAGTCGCTCGCCAGCCTGGCGCTGCCGCAGACGACGGTGACGGCGGCCGCGACGGTCGCCGCCGGCGCCTTTGTGCCGGCGGACACGCTGTCGCCGGCCGGCCGCCGTCTGCTCGCGGCCGCGCCCGCCTTCTGCCGCGTCGCGGCCACGCTGACGCCGACGAGCGACTCCGACATCAAGATCGAGGTCTGGCTCCCGGCGCCGCGCGTCGAAGGCGCGGCTGGCGGCGCTGCATGGAACGGGAAGTTCCAAGCTGTCGGCAACGGCGGCTGGCTCGGCAGCATCCCGTACGCCGGACTGGCCGAGGCGCTGACCGCCGGCTACGCGACGGCCGCCACCGACACCGGGCACGTCGGTAACACCGCGGCCTTCGCGCTGGGACATCCCGAGAAGCTGACCGACTTCGCCTACCGCGCCGTGCACGAGATGACGGCGCGCGCCAAGGCGATCGTCGATGCCTTCTACGGCCGCGCACCCTCGCTCTCGATCTGGAACGGGTGCTCGCAGGGCGGCCGGCAGGGGATCGCGGAGGCCGTACGCTATCCGGCGGACTTCGAC
>DASRPM010000210.1:0-3177 GCA_035646375.1 Vicinamibacterales bacterium | reverse complement strand
GGGTTGTAGCCGGCAATCGACTCGAACAGTCTTGCCACGCGCGGGACGACGACATAGGCGACGACGAAGATCGTGAAGACCACGGCCAGGTGAAACCGTCCGTGGTGCCCGAAGTGCCGGTGATACGCGCGCCGGAGCGACATGGCCGACTCCTTTCGGGCCGGGCGGCCCTACGAGTCGAGCAGCAACTCGGCGATCTGCACGGCGTTGGTCGCCGCTCCCTTGCGCAGCTGGTCACCGACGACCCAGAAGTTGAGACCGCGGGGATGCGAGAGATCCTCCCGCACGCGGCCAACCCAGCAGTCGTCCTGGCCCTCCACGGCCACGGGCATCGGATACCGCTGCGCCGCGGGGTCGTCGCACACCTTCAGACCCGGGAAGCGCGCGAACAGCTCGCGCGCCTGCGCCGCCGTCACCTTCGCGTCCGTCTCGGCGTTCACGGCCACGGAGTGACAGGTGAAGACGGGGACGCGCACCGTGGTGGGGGCGATGAGCAGGTCCGGACACTCGAGGATCTTGCGCATCTCGTCGACGAGCTTCATCTCCTCGCCGGTGTAGCCATCAGGACGGAAGGCGTCGATAGCGGGAATGAGATTGAAAGCGATCCGGTGCGCGAAATGCCGCGGCACCATGGCCTCCCCGCGCGCCCATGCCAGCGTCTGCTGACGCAGATCCTCGATCCCGTTGACCCCGGCCCCGGAGACGGACTGGTACGACGTCGCCACCACGCGCCGGAGGCGCGCGGCGTCGTGCAGCGGCTTCAGCGGCATCACGGTGACGATGGTGGTGCAGTTCGGCGAGGCGACGATGCCGCGATGGGTCTTCACCACGTGTCCGTTGATCTCGGGCACGACCAGGGGAACGGCGGGATCCATCCGGAAGGCGTTGGACTTGTCGACGACCACCGCCCCCGCCCTGGCGATCATCGGCGAGAATTCCTTCGACTGTGCGGTGCCGGCGGCGCAGATCGCGATGTCGACGCCCTTGAACGCGGTCGCCTCGATACGCTGGAGCCGCAGCGCGTCGCCCTTGAAGCTGACGGTCTTGCCGACCGAGCGCTCGGAGGCGAAGACCCGCAGCTCGCGAATGGGGAACTTTCGCTCCTCGAGGATCTGCAGCGTCGTCGACCCCGCCGCCCCCGTGGCGCCGACCACCGCCATCGTGACTCCCGCGGCCATCAGACGACCTCCAGCTCCCTGACCACCTGCTCCCCCATCTCGCGCGTGCCGAGCTTCTTCTCGCCCGGCGATGCGATGTCACCGGTGCGATGTCCCGCCTCCAGAACGCGCAGCACCGCCGCTTCGATCCAGCCCGCCGCCTCGCCCATGTCCAGAGAGTACCGCAGCAGGAGGGCGGCCGACAAAATCGCGGCCAGCGGATTGGCGATCCCCTTGCCTGCGATGTCGGGCGCCGTGCCATGCACCGGCTCGTAAAGTCCGAACTGGCGACCGCCGGCGCCGACGGGGCCCAGCGACGCGGACGGCAGCATGCCCATCGAGCCGGCGAGGATGGCGGCCTCGTCCGACAGGATGTCGCCGAACGTGTTCTCGGTGACGATGGTGTCGAAGTGCGTGGGCTTGTGCACGAGGGCCATCGCGCAGTTATCGACGAGCACGTGCTCGAGGGCGACGTCGGGATAGTCTTTCGCCACGCGCGTGACCGTCTCCCGCCACAGCTGCGAGACGGCCAGGACGTTGGCCTTGTCCACCGAGGCCAGCCGCTTCCGCCGCTTGCGCGCCACCTCGAAGCCGACGCGGGCGACGCGCTCGATCTCCGGCGTCGTGTAGGCCATGGTGTTGACGCCACGCTCGCCGCCGCCGGGGAGCGCCTCACGGCCGCGAGGCTCGCCGAAGTAGAGGCCGCCGGTCAGCTCCCGGATCACCATGATGTCGGTGCCCTCGACCACCGAGCGCTTCAGCGGCGAGGCATCCACCAGCATCGGAAAGCACGTCGCCGGGCGGAGGTTCGCGAAAAGATCGAGCTCCTTCCGGAGTCGCAGGAGGCCGCGCTCCGGCCGCTGCTCCTGCGGCAGCGTGTCCCACTTCGGCCCGCCCACGGAGCCGAACAGGATCGCATCGGCGCGCCGGCAGAGGGCGAGCGAGGCATCGGGCAACGGCGACCCGGTGGAGTCGATGGCGGTGCCGCCGCACAGCGCCTCCTCGAACTGGAACTCGACCTTTGCCCGCCGCCCCACCGTCCGCAGCACGCGGACCGCCTCCGGCGTCACTTCTTGCCCGATGCCATCTCCCGGCAACACCGCGATCGTGTGTGTCGTCATGGCTCCTTGACCTCGAAGGTGAGTGCGGAGGACATCGCTACGAATGCTCGCGGCCCGGCGCGTCGGCGGCGGCGCCCGCGGCCGCGGTGCGCCCGCCCACGACGCGCCACATCGGCCCCGACAGCGCGTAGCCGGCGAACACCAGGAACAGGAACACCTCGTGCTTGGTGGCCACGATCATGACCGCCAGGACAACGATCAGCAGCGTCTGCACGGGCCGCCGCCGCGCCCAGTCCACTTCCTTGAAGCTCCAGTAGCGGAACGTCGACACCATGAGCAGCGCCACCAGATAGGTCATGACGGCGATGCCCCCGCGCATCCAGCGTGTCAGCTCCGCGTCGTGGAGGAAGATCACGGTGCCGCACACGACGGCCGCCGCGGCCGGGATGGGCAGCCCGACGAAGAACCGCTTGTCGGTGGTGCCGGTGAAGACGTTGAAGCGCGCGAGGCGCAGGCCGCCGCAGATGACGAAGAGAAACGCGGCGAACCACGCGGGGCGACCAAGGTCGCGCAAGGCGAACCCGTAGAGGAGAAAGGCCGGCGCCACGCCGAACGACACGATGTCGGCCAGCGAGTCGTACTCCACGCCGAACTGGCTGGTCGCCTTCATGAGCCGGGCCACCCGGCCGTCGAGGGCGTCCATGATCATCGCCACGAAGATGGCCACCGCCGCTTCCGCGTAGCGGCCGTCCACGGTCAGCAGCATCGCGAAGAACCCGCAGAACAGGTTGCCGGTGGTAAGCAGGCTCGGCAACAGATAGATCCCCGTGCGCCGCCGCTCACGGAGATCCTGCCACGGTCGGCGTCGCGGACGCTTCGCGTGGCGCCGGGGAATCACCGTAACAGGCCCACCACGGTCACTCCGCCGACGACCCGGTCACCGACCTTGACCCGCACGT
>DASRPM010000209.1:0-11439 GCA_035646375.1 Vicinamibacterales bacterium | reverse complement strand
ATAGCAATCTTCTACCCACTCGAAGACATTGCCGTGCATGTCGTGCAGCCCGAACGCATTGGCCGGAAACGACGCCACCGGCGCCGTCCGATCGACCCAGGTATCTCGACCTTCCGCCTTGCCGCCAAGGCCCGGCCCGGGACCGCCGAAGTTGCCGTAGTTGTGATCGAGCTTCGGTCCCCACGGGTACGCCGTGGTCGTGCCGGCGCGGGCGGCGTACTCCCACTCGGCTTCAGACGGGAGACGGTAGGTATCGTCGCCACCGGTTTTCCAATTGAGCCAGCCGACGAACGTCTGCGCGTCGAACCAGCTCACGCCGACGACGGGGCGCGTCCCGCGCCCCCAGTCGGCAAACGCCTTGTTCGGGCTCCCGTCTTCGTTGGTCCGCAGCGAGTGCTCGACGCCGACGCCATCGCACCAGCGATCGCGCACGCACGCCTCCCACTGGTCCCACGTGACCTCGGTCTTTGCGATAGCGTAGGCGCGGGCAAACGTCACTCGTACTTGCCGCTCGTTCTCGCGCCGGTCGGGCTCCTCGGCGGGCGACCCGATAGTGAACGCGCCGGGCGGGATGACGACCATCTCAGGACAATTGCGGCACTGCTTGAACGTCTCGCCAGGTTTGGCCGCGGCCTTGGCCGGCGGACGCCCCGTCGGCTGCGCCCCGGCCGCCGTCGCCGTCAGCAGCGCCGCCGCTGCCATCACCGCGAATCTGAATGTCTGCATCGCCACCCCCACCGGTTGGCGCCCATTCTACTCGTGCCGCTGCACGATGCGCCGGTGCAGGTTCAGCGCGCGTCCTGCAGGAACCGGAGTGTGAAGCCGTTCGGATCGCGGATGCTGAACTCCAGGCCGCCGTGCTCGGGCTCGTGGAGTGTCTTGACGAACTGGATGTCCGCCCCTCCGAGCTGCCGCGACGACAGGCACTCGTAGAGCTCGCGCACGCGGTCAGTGGCAACGAGCAGGCTGACGCCGCTCGCCGGCGGAGCTTCCCGCACGTCGAACGACAACTCTGCCCCTCCCATCTTCACCAGTCCCCAGAAGACGGCGCTGCCGTCGGTTGGAAACCTCGCGACCTCGGTGAAGCCAATCGAGGCGTACCACGCGAGCGTGGCGGCCACGTCTCGCGCGCCGACGACGACGGTCGCCGCCGTGATCGATCCCGCGAACTCGCTGGCGACGACCCGCAGGCCCGGAGCGGCCACATCCCTGGGCGGCCGTGCGCCCGACGCCCGGAGACGCTCCGCCGCCGGGCGATCGCTCCGCAGCAGCGCGTACTCCAGCGCGGTCTGGCCGTTCGCGTCCTGCGCGTCCACGTCGGCGCCCATCTCGATCAGCAGGTCCAGGATGTCGGGCCGGTTCCGCGTGATCGCAAAGTGCAGCGGCGTCTGCCCCTGATACCGGGCCGGCAACCGCTGATCGAGCACCTCGGGCTGCTGCTCGATGAACGCGCGGATGACGTCGAGATCTCCCGCGGCGATGGCCGAGAACACGTGATGGCGACCGCCTCGCTCGAGGAGCAGCGACACGACATCCTTCGGCACCTCGCCCAGCTGCCACATGGATGTCGCCCAGCCGATGACGCCCAAGCGGGTGTCATCTTCCGCGTCGTTCGGATCCGCCCCCGCGTCGAGGAGCACGCGGACGGTTGCGAGGTCGCCGCACGTGGCGGCGTGGTGCAGCGGGCTCGCGTTGTGCCTGGCGTGGCGCGCGTGAATCAGCGCCGGCTCGTCGCGAAGCAACGCGCGAACAGCCTCGGCGTCGCGGGCCGCGATCGCCTCGAACAGACGGGACGCGTGCGTCGTGTGCCGCCCGTCGAGTTCGGCCTTGAGGGCCCGCCAGCTGGAAAAGCCGTAGTCCTGCGCCACCGACAAGAGCGCGGCCGCGAGCTGGGAGTGCGGGTTCGTGCGTCGAAGAACTGCCAGGCGATCTTTCGCGAGCTTGCGGAGGTATTCGAGCGAGGCGCGCGGCGGCAGAGTTGCCTTGGACATAGACCCCTTCCTTCCACTGTCGCCCGGCGTCCGCGTCTCACGGGCTTGGAAGTCAGGGTCACTGACTGTTGACGAAGCGTTCGAGGTGGGTTCGACCCTTTACGCGGACCGTAGGCCGCCGTCCGGCCCGAGGCGGATAGTACGGCAGCCGGCCGGCCGGCCGCAACCGCCCCGGCGCAAGGGTCAAAGCACTGGCCTATCGCGGACTGTGGCAATCACGGGATCGGCCCGAAGCCGTCTGGCGGCCGCCGGTGCTTCGTGGCGGCCTCGTACGCGGCGGCAATCCGGAACAGCAGCGGCTCCGCGAACGGCCGCGCGATGAAGTCGACGCCGACGGGCAGTTTCGCCGCGACCGGCCCGACGAGCCGGGTCTCGCCGCCCACGCGCTCCCGATCCCACACCGACGTCGTGAACCCCGCGGGCACATCGATGACGGGGAATCCCTGCTGGCCGAACATGAACCAGCCAATCGGCGTGCGGCCGTTGCTGGCCGGCTCGCGCGGCGACAGCAGCTTCCTCGGCGGCACGGTGGACATCGGCGCCACCAGCGCGTCGAGCTTCTGCGCCTCCATGCAGTGCATCAGGGTTGTCTGCAGCGCGAAGCGGGTATGCATGCGGGCCGACGTGTCCAGCGCCGTGGCGCGCTCGGCCTGCTCGCGCGCGGCGCGCCGGTTCGGGAAGTTCGAATCGTCGTAGAAGGTGCCCTTCGCAATCAGGTCGGCGTTGGTCTTGATGTTCGCGTCGCCACGCTCGCGCAGGTAGCGGTTCATCTGGTACTTGTCTTCGCCCGGCTCGCCGAAGCCGCCGCCGAGCGTGCGCAGTGTCAAGGCCTCCGGCACGCGTGATGGGTTCGTCCGCATCTCGACGAGCGTCGCGATCTGGTCGCCCTCCGGCTGCCCCGACGCGTTCACCGGGAAGAGCGGCCGGTACTGCCGCGCGAAGGCCGACGACAACAGCTCGGGCGCCGCGCGCGCGATGCACGCTTGAAAGAGCGCCCCTTCGGGCCCGGGATCGACCACGGTGGCGCCCAGCGTCCTCAGCACGCCAATGGCGCGTTCGACGAGATCGACGCTCTCGGCGTCGGCCTGCGTGAGCAGGGTGCGATTCAGGTACTCGCGCACGACACCGATGCGCAGGCCCGCCAGCGAGCGGGCGTTGGTGGCCTCGAGGTACGGCGTCCGCGGCGTGCGGCCAACGCTCAGCGCGGTGAATTCGTCCTTCGGGTCGTAGCCGGCGATCGCGTCGAGAATCCGGGCGGTGTCGGCCACGGTGCGGCACATCGGTCCCACGCGCATGTTGAGCCCGGCGCCGATCATCCCATCGGTGCTCACGAGCTCCTTCGTCGGCGCCAGGCCGACGATGCTGTTGACGGCCGCCGGCCAGCGGACGGAGACCACTGTCTCTTCGCCGATCGCGCAGGTCACCAGGTTGGCGGCCACCGCGGTGCCGGACCCCGCGCTCGACATGCCCGGCTCGCGCTCGGTGTCGTACGGATTGCAGAACGTACCGCCGAACGAGCTGCGCGCGCCGTCCACCGCGTACTCCGCCAGATTGGCCTTGGCCAGGATGATGGCGCCCGCGGCCCGCAGCTTCGCCACGAACGTCGCGTCGTCCGGCGGCCGGTCGTTGGCATACTGCGCATCCGCGCCGGACGTCGTGCGCATGTCCTTCGTGTCGTACTGATCCTTGATGGCGATCATCGCGCCGTGCAGCGGGCCGGCCAGCCGTCCGGTGCGCGCGAATGCCAGGTCCTGTGCGGCCGCGGTTTCGAGTGCGTCCGGCATGTCAGCGGCACTGTCCGCGCGATCGGTCATGCTGCGCGACTTGCGGGCGTCGAAGCCCCATCGCTCGCGGGCCGCCGGCCGGAGGTTCAGCGTGGAGAGCGCGTTGATCTGGCCGGCCCGGGGGATCGTCGTGACCGGCCCCAGGATCCCCTGCGGCTCGTTGACGCACCTGCCGTTGTAGGCCTTGATGCGCCGCAGGTACTGCTCGACGATCGCCACGGTCGTGACGCGCTTGCCCTGAAGCGCACGCTGGATATCGGCGATGGTCGCCTCGTGCACGTCGAAGGCAGGCGCGCGCTGCCCCTCGGCGGCGGTCGCACCGGCCACGAACAGCGCCAGGACGACTCCGGCGGCGCGCGCGCGAGTGTGTGTCCGGGTCATGCGCGAACCATATCACTCCATTGCCGCGGGTGGCAGGCGCCCGCGAGCGTCAGCCGCGCAGTGTCTCGGGAAGCGCCGTCATGAACGCGCGGACGGACGCGATCTGCCGGTTCTCCGAGATGAACTCGAACGCCGTGGCGCTCACCTGACGCACGCCGGAACCAAGCGACGCCGCCGTCGCCGCGGCGAGCACCGGACACTCGTCGCACAGCGCCAGCAGCGCGGCCCAGGCCGGCATGTCGAGCATCGCAATCACCTCGAGGGAGCGTCGCGCGCGCCAGGGCGTTCCCGCCTTCCATTGCTTCGCCATCTCGCGACGCAAGCCGGTGAGTGCGGCCTGCGTTTCACGGTCGCCGACCCGCAGCTTGGCGAGCACGGCGACCAGCTGCTCCGCCGCGTACAGGCTGACGTCCTGATGCAGCACGCTCCACCCGAACTGGAAGACGCCGATCAGCCCGTGCTCGGCGACGTAGTCGTCGGGCGCCGGCCACGACGCCGGCCAGTTCTCGAGGCCGAGGTTGCAGGTCGAGAGGACGGCCTCCGACGCCTCCTCCGGCGTGAACGCACGGCCCTGGACCGAACCTCCAGCAACGACTGCGTTGGCCAGAAACGCCAGCTCCCCGTTGCGCGTCGCGAACGACTCGGGGCCGCGCGCGGCGGCACCTGTCAGCTGCGCCCGGATGTGCGACAGGCGTGACGATCCCGCGTCGGCCGCTTCCAGCAGCGCGCGCGGCGGGCGCGGCAGTACGCCCGCATCGACGAGCAGTTCGACCACGGCGGCGGCCCCGGCCTCGACGCTCGCCTGCCCCGGCGCGGGCTGCGGCGCGGCGGGCGCGGGAGTGGCAATCTCCCGGAAATAGGCGCGGGCAATGGCATGGACACCGGGCGGAGGATCGCCATCCCGCCGCAGCTGCCGCGACATGGTGAGAAACGCGCGCGCCTGCGGCGCCGATAGATAGCCGCTCTGCTCGCGGCGCTCGTCGCGGCTGGCCGCCAGGTCGAACATCGTTTGCGCATCGGCGCCGAGCAGAGCGTGCAGGCCATCGATCTCCGGCGCGGAATTCGACAGCCGCCGGCATCCCTGCATCACCCGATGGAAACACGCCTGATGGTTTGCGTCGAGCGCCGACAGCACCTCCACCAGGGCATCCCATGCGTCGCCGCCCTTCGGGACCACCAGATAGCCGCCGATCTCGGCATTTGGCCGCGGCCGCCCCCCTGTCGCGGGCAGCGCAGCCAGATCGAACACGAACACGTGCTGCGCGAACGCCGCCGTGATCAACCCCGCGTCCATGTCCGCCAGTTTGGCCGCCCCGGCCGCGACGCCCGATTCCACGATGACCTCGAGCCAGCGGGCGAAACGCGTGGCGTCGAAGCGGTCGTCCGCGCCCGGGTGCGCGGCGTTCCACAGATCGAAGTCGAACACGCCTGTCAGCTGCTGCGGCGTCAGCAACGCGACGAGCGATGCGCTGTCCTCGAGCCCACAGGCCTCGATCAGGCGGTGGACCACCTGGGCCTCGAGGCGAGGCACGACGCGCTCGAGTTGTGGTGTCTGCAGAATTCGCGCGAGCAGGCCCCGGTCGCTGGTGGGTGCCATCAGGCGGCGAGGCGCCTCGGGTAGCGCCGTCCGTTCAACGTCGCACCGATCAACGTCGAGCGCACGAGATAATTGTACGAGAGCAACAGCACGACGAGCGTCGCCACGATCTGCAGCGGATACTTGATCGTCCAGTGCCACGGCAGCGGATTCCACCACGCCGCAAACAGCGCCAGCACCGGCAGGTGCATCAGGTAGAGGAAATACGACGAGTCGGCGAGGTAGCGCCGACGAGGGCTCGGCGCCGACAGGTAGCGGACGGCACAGCCGATCAGGCCGAAGATCCAGCACCACGTCCCGACCAGATACGCGGCGGTGTACCACAGCAGCGTGCGGTTCTCGAGATACGCCTCGAAGCGCGGAGTCAGGCCGCCGAGCCAGAGGCACACCACGGTGAGCGCCACGGCGGCCACGAGAAACGCGAGCCATCGCCTCTCGAGCGCCAACACACGATCCACCTGCCGGTGCGCGAGCCAGCCGGCGGCAAACGCGGTCCCGTACCCGACGACGGACGGCAGATGCGGCAAGAACACCAGCGGCGCCGGCAGACCGGTCCAACTCGACCAACCCTCGAGGGAATAGAAGTACGCCGCCAGCGGCAGACCGATGGCGGCGGCGCCCCAGACACCGCTCAGACAGAAGCGCACCACCGCGTCGAGCACGGCGACAACCCGGCCGCCGGGATCCACGGCCCGGCCGATGGCCCGCACGATGAGCGCGCCGCCATAGAAGAGGAGCAGGTAGTAGAGAAACCAGAGATGCGCCCACGGGAACGCCCCTCGTGGGGTTGGCGTGCCGGGCGGCGGCGTCTGCAGCCGCTGCAGATCCGCCACGCTCATCCCGCTCAGCAGGAATCCCAGCCCGCCCAACAGCCCCAACGCCAGCAGCACGACGGGCAGTCCGGCGACCAGCGGCAACAGAATGCGCTTGGCGCGATCGCGGACGAACCCGGCGGTGCCCTTCCGCTCGATCAACATGCGTCCGAAGAAGCCGGCGATGAAGATGAACAGCGACATCCGGAACATGTGGCTGACGAAGAACAGCAGCCCCAGCGTCGTGCTCGACGGCTCGCGCATCGGCCACAACGCCGCGGGAAAGTTCTCGACGTAGCCGGCGGCGCCGTGAAAGAAGATCCCGAGGATCAGCGCGAAGCCGCGGACGCCGTCGAGAGCGTGCAAACGATCCGTCGTGCTCACGAACTGTCTACATTAGATTGCCGCCGGCCCGGCGCATAGGAGAAACGGAACAAGGGCTATCATCGGTCGCCATGTCTCACGGAATTCGCTGGGGGCGCATCCTGATCGGCGCGGTCCTGATCGAAGCGGTCTTGCTGGTGATCGCGGTGCCCCTGATACCGCTCCTCGACAATCCCTTCGTTGCCGGCGCCGAACGCGGATCGGGCGACTACACGATCTTTTTCGCGTCTGTCGCGCTGGCCTGCTTTATCGCCGGCGGACTGCTGGGCGTGTGGGTGGCGCGGCCTCTGTCGTCACGGTTCGCGCTGCACGGCGCGCTCACCGGCGCCCTCGCGACCGCCATCTACCTGGCGATCTGCTCGATCCCGCCGACGACGGTCGCCGCGGTCTTCGCCGCGTACGGCCCGTTCTGGTTCGTGGCCGCGAACGGGCTGCGGATCCTCGGTGCCGCCCTCGGCGCCGCGTATCAGGGGCGGTCTCGAGGCGCGTGAGGGTCCTCGACCGGCGAGGTCGTTTCACGCGCCGTCGCCGCGGCCGCCGGCGCCACACCCAGCGCGCCGGTGCCGCCGAAGCGCACCTGTCCCTCGTGAGGCGCCGGCTCACGCCGTTCGAGTGAGTCGGGCAGGTTCTCGTCGTAGACAACTGTGCCCTCGTGCTCGCGATGTGCCTGCCTGCGTTGCACAACCTCTTGCATTCGGTGCAGCGTTTCTTTCAAGAACAGACCCGTGACCACGCCCAGCGCGAAAGCTGAGCCTGCCCGCACGCCGCCGTTCCGCATCAGATTCAGTCCCGCCATGGTCATCCTTCCTTCCGCATCCGCAGTCATCCAGACCTGAATTCAAATACCGGACCGTCGGACGCGATCATGGCCGCGAGGATGAGTAGGGTACGATGCGCCCGCCATGAAGGCGGTCGTCTATTCCGAGTACGGCGGCCCCGAAGTGCTCCGGCATGTCGACGTGGACATGCCGACGCCGGCGACCGGCGAAATCCTCGTCAAGGTGCATGCGGCCGCCGTGAACCCGGCGGACTGGCACCTGATGCGCGGCTCGCCGCTTCCGATCCGGCTCGGGTCCGGGCTCAAGAAGCCGAAGTCGATGCTGCGGCTCGGCCTCGACTATTCAGGCACCGTCGAAGCCGTCGGGAGCGGCGTCACGCGGTTCAGGGCCGGCGACGCCGTCTTCGGCGGAAGCTCCGGAACGCTGGCCGAGTATCTGACCGTACCGGTCACGAAGGCCACGACGAAGCCCGAGAACGTGACCTTCGAACAGGCGGGCGGCGTGGCCGTGGCGGCGACGACGGCACTGCAGGCGCTGCGGAACCAGGCGCGGGTGCAACCGGGGCAGAAGGTCCTGATCAACGGCGCCGCGGGCGGCGTCGGCACGTTTGCCGTGCAGATCGCGAAGGCGCTTGGCGCGGAGGTCACCGGCGTGCAGAGCACGCGCAACCTCGAGCTGGTGCGATCGATCGGCGCCGATCACCTGATCGACTACACGAAGGACGATTTCACGACGAGCGGCGTGCGCTACGACGCCGTGCTGGACAACGTGGGGAACCGATCGCTCTCAGCGGTGAGGCGTGTGCTGAAGCCTGGCGGCACGTACCTGCCCAACGGAGGTGGGAGTCCCGAGGACCCAGCGTCGATCGCCGCCATCCTGCGGCTGCTCGCGACGTCGCTCTTCATCAGCCAGAAGATCAGGCTCTTCGTGGCGAAGCCGAACCAGGACGATCTTCAGGTGCTCGCCGATTTCATGCGGGCCGGAACCGTGACGACGGTGATCGACACGTGCTACCCCTTCGCCGAGGTGGCCGCGGCGATGCAGCACCTGGAATCCGGCCGCGCGCGCGGCAAGATCGTCGTGCGCCTCTAGCGGTACCGCGTCAGAGCCGGCGCGACGACCAGTGAATCGATCGGATTTGCCAGTTGCCGTTCACGCGAGTCAGGACGGCCAGCTGCGCGCTCACGAAGTTCACCGGGCTGCCATCGAACGTCCCGTTGAACTCGGTGGTCGCGATCCCCCAGGCGGTGTCGCCGTCGAACTTCACCTGCCAGGGCGACCGCTTGCCCGTGACCTGCCGCTCGAACTCGATGTCGGCGGGCAGGTGGCTCGACTCGTACTCCGCCCGCGTTTCGAGTTTTCCCGACTCGAGAAAGACCGCGTCGGGTGCGATGTTCTGCATGGCCGCGGCCTTGTCGCCGGTCTTCATCGCGCCGTAGAACGCCTCCATCACGGCGACGACATCCTGTTCCCGCGGTGCGGGCGCGCTGCACGCGGCCAGCAGAACGCAGGCGAGCGCAGCAGCACCGACGGCGGCCCTTGGACTCTTGATCATCCGGGGAGTCTAGCACCGGGACCGCCGCAGTCAGCTGTGCACCGTTTGGTCCCGCCGGCGTAATGTGTGTTCAGCGAGGCTCCATGCTGCAGGACTACAAGCTCGGACTCCGGATGCTCCTGAAATACCCGGGCTTGACCCTCGCGGGCGGGTTGGCGCTCGCCATCGCGATCGGGATCGGCGCCGTCTGGTACGACGTGTCGGGCAAGATCCTGTCGCCGACGATCCCGCTCCCCGAAGGCGACCGCCTGGTCGAAATCGCGACGCACAATGCCCTGACCAACCAGCCCGAGCCCCGGGTGGCGCGCGACTTCCTCGAATGGCGCCGCGGCCTGCACACCATCGAGAACCTGGGGGCCTTCCGCACGGACACTCGCAATCTCGCGGTCGGCAACGGCGCCCCCCAGCCGGTCCAGATCGCGCAGCTCACGGCCGCCGCGTTCGGTTCGGCTCGTGTGCCTCCCCTGCTTGGCCGCGCCCTGCTCGACTCCGACGACATGCCTGGAGCGCCCAGCGTGGTGGTGCTCGGCTACGACGCGTGGCAGCGCGTGACCGCCGGCCGGCCGGACGTCGTGGGATCGGTGGTGCGACTGGGGAACACGGCGACGACCGTCATCGGCGTCATGCCACAGGGTTTCGAGTACCCCGTCAACCACGACGCCTGGACGCCGCTGTCGCTCCGCGCCACGCACGAGTCGCTCTCGGGCGGTGCGATCGGCGTGATCGGCCGGCTGGCTCCCGGCGCGTCGCGGGAGCAGGCGAACGCCGAACTGCGCGTCTTCGGCGAACGCACGGCCGCGGCGCTGCCGGCCACGCACCAGCATCTCCGGCCACGCGTCGTGCCACTTGGGGGAGACTCCGAGATTCCTCAGGGCATGGCCCAATTCGCATCGAGGAACCTGCCTATCCTGCTGGTGCTGAGCATCGCGTGCCTGACCGTCGGCACGCTGGTCTACGCGAGGACTGCGACACGGGAGGGGGAAATCGCCGTGCGTTCCGCCCTCGGGGCGAGCCGGGCGCGCATCGTCGGGCAGCTCTTCGTGGAGGCGCTGGTGCTCGCGTCGGTCGCGACGGCGGTGGGCCTGCTTGCCGCGGACCGGGTGGTGACGTGGGGCGTCGAAAACATCGGCGACGCACCGTTCTGGGTGACACCGGGCCTGAGGGTCTCGACGATCGTGTACGCCGGCGGACTCGCGGTCGTCAGCGCCGCGATGCTGTCGCTGCTGCCGGCGCTGAGAGCCACGCGGACGCGCCTGCAGCCGCAGCTCGCGAACCGTGGCGGCGGCGCCACGCTGCGCTTCGGGCGCGTCTGGACGGGCGCGATGATCGCCCAGGTGGCGCTCACAGCCATGGGGATCCCCGCCGCCATGGAAAGCGCGAGCCAGGCGATCCACAAGCTGACCATCCGCGCCGAGTTTCCAAGCCAGGGGTATCTCGCCGCGCACATCGACCTCGACCGGCCGTTCGACGAGGAGGCGACGCCCGCGTCCGAGCAGCGGCGGGCGCAGACGTTCGCGGCGCTCGAGCGGCGCCTTGCACAGCAACCCGGCGTGGTCGCGGTCACGTTCGCCGACCGCGCTCCGGGCGAAGGAGCGCCGCGGAGAGGCCGGGTCGCCGACGTCGAGCTGTCGCCCGGCGCCGGGCCGGCGTTCGACTACGGCTTCCAGACATCGGCGGTGGGGCCGGAGTTCTTCGAGACATACGAACTCCCGGTCCTCCTCGGGCGTGCGTTCCACGCCGGCGACCACAGCCCGGACGCGCGAGCGGTGCTCGTCAACGAGGCGTTCGTGCGCGGCTTTCGAAGCCGCGGCGGAAGCGGCTCGCCGATCGGCGCCCGTCTCCGGTATCCGGAGTCCTCCGCGCAACCCGGCGCGTCTACGACGCCGTGGTACGACATCGTGGGAGTCGTGCGCGACCTGGGGCTGGACCCCGACGACGCCGGCGACGAACAGCCGTTCGTGTTTCACGCCGCGGCGCCGGGCGCCTTGTCGCCGCTCGTGATGACCGTGCGCGTGCGCGGCAATCCGGCCACGCTGGCCGCGCGTCTTCCGGTCATTGCGGCCGATGTCGATGCCGCCCTCTACATCCGTGAAGCACGGCCGCTCGAGACCTTGATCCGTGAGCGGGACAACACTCTGTCGACGGAAGCCGCGGCC
>DASRPM010000208.1:0-4915 GCA_035646375.1 Vicinamibacterales bacterium | reverse complement strand
GCTACCAGCTAGCGGCGGCTGACCGTATCGGACCGCAGTACGAACGCCGCGCGACGGTTCAGCCGCCGGGTGGCTTCCTCGGCATTGTCGTGGGACGGCCGGTCTTCACCGAAGGTGATGGTGATGAGGCGTGAGGGCGCGACGCCCCGCCGCACCAGATAGTCGCGGACCTCGGCCGCGCGCCGCTCGCCCAGGGCGATGTTGTACTCGTTCGTTCCGATGTTGCACGTGTGCCCTTCGATCACGAGCCCAACCTCGGGGCGCAGCGTCAGCGCGTTGAGCACCACTTCGAGTGACGACATCGCGTCCGGCCGGAGCCGGTAGCTGTCGAAGTCGAACAGCACGTCGCCGAACGCCCCCTCGTCGCTCCCGATCACCTCGACCGTGACGGTGTCGGACGCCCTGGCGCCCTTCGTGTCCTCGACGGAGGCGGTAAACGTCACGAGGCCCGGCGCGATGTCGGCGCGCCACTCGGTGTTCGCGGCGCTGACGTCGGCGATCGTGCCGCCGGTCACGCTCCACACGACCTTCAGGGCGTCGCCGTCGGGATCGCTGCTCTCGGCGCGCAACCTGACCGTGCCGCCGGGCTCGACCGCGCACGGTTCGCAGCGGGCGCGTACCGAGGGTCCACGATTGGCAGGCGCAGGTGGGGCGGGCGGCGCTGCCGCGACGGGCGGCGGCGGGGCGGGCGGCGCGGCCGCGATTGCGGGCGGCGGCGGCACATACACTTTGACACCCCGATGGAACCCGATGCGGAACTGCATGCCGAGCGCGTCGCCGCTGCCGTATGTCAGGTCCGAGGCGGGCTCGAGGTCGAGCCGGTAGGTGAGGCCCATGCCGAACAGCAGGCCGTTGCCGGCCTGCCACGTCAGGCCGACAGCCGTCGTGATCTCGTCCGTCAGTCTCGACGTCGCCGGCGACAGCGATCCGTCCGTGGCGACGATCAGCCCCTCGGGCGCGACGACCGCATGGTCGTACATCCATTCGCCCGACACTTCCGCCGTGCCGCGGAAGCGGCTCCGCGTCGGGAAGCCGGCGCCGAGTCCCCAGCGAATCCCGTCGGAGAGGCTGATCTCATCAGGGTCGCCGCGCATCGACACGCCGCCGAAGCCGGTCAACTCCAAGGCCTTGAACTCGCGGCTGGCGATGAGGTCGAAGAACCCATCCCATTCCCCGGTGCCCGCGCCGGAGTCGCGATCGCCGGTCGGCGCCTTGACCATGGCCTTGATCGCCAGCGCCAGCGGCCGCCGGCTGCGCTGCGACGTCAGATTGAACTTCGCGCCGAGGAACAGATCGCCGAGGCGGTTGCCGGTCCAGCTCTCGTGCACTGTCGGAAATTCGTTGACGAGCCCGCCGGGTTCGTTCTCGGGCCCCGCGAACAGCAGCGGATCCGCGTCGCGGTCGATGCGGGTGACCATCCGGAGCGAGCCGAAGATCTCCGCGCGGCCGAAACCGTAGGCGCCCGTGATGGGCCAGAACGACACGTTCGTGTTGCCCTGCCGGAAATCCATTTCGGTGCGTTGGACCGACGCCGACCACGCCTTTGATGGGAGCACTTCGCCGGTCGGCACGAACCAGAGCCCGGTATCTCCCGTGACCGTCGTGGTGGCCGGCCGGATCTCGGGGCTTTGGGTCCACCCCGGCGACGCGCCGGCCAAGAGCAATACAGAGACGCCGAGGATTCGGATCACCCGTGTCATGACGCACTCCTTTGCGCCAGCACCTTGACCAGCGCCTGCACCGATGATGGCGCGGTGACCGAGCCCCCACTATGCGAATGCGGACCAGCGCGCGCCGGTTCCACATAGCCAGCCTCGACGCCAGACGCCACGCTGCGGTTTTCCGCCGCGCCGGCCAGCCGCCTCCGGGCAGAGAAGGACCTCAATGTCACGACCGACGACCGCGCGAGTCCTGGGTTCACTGCTGCTGATTGCAGCAGCGGTTTCCAGTGGTCAGGGCCGGGGCGCCAGTGCATCTACCAGTGCGGTGGAAGCCAAGATGCGCACCCACGTCACGCCGGCAGTGGCCAAGGCGCCGGCCGAAGTACGCATACAGGTCTGGGTGACGCCGCAGGACGACAACCGGACGCTCGAGATCGTGGTGGACTCGGGCGACTTCTATCGCAGCAGCGCGATCCCGCTCGATGGCGCGCAGGCCGCGCAATCCTTCACGGTGGAGTACCGGGCGATGCCAGCCGGCGAGTACCAAGTGCTGGTGCGACTGCTGGCGCAGCGGGGCAAGCTACGTGCCCTCGACCGGCAAGGGTTTCAGGTCGCCCCCTGACGCTCCGGGGCACCTGCCCCTAGACAATGTACCAGGTGAACCTCAAGTACCTTTTCCCAGGGAATCCCTAAGTTCGCCGAGTTCCAACCGGAAAAAGCGCGCCGTATTGTCGCGGCATGCCACTGATTCACTTCCAGCACGCGGCAACGCCCGAGGGCATCTTGCCGGATTCGCCGGTTGAACCGGGACTGGCGGAGGGCTCGCATCGCGACCAACGCCGACAACTCGTCCTCCGGGCGGTGTCGGTGCTTCGACGGCACCTCGGCGAGCCGGTGCGGATCGCCGAGCTGAGCCGCGTCGCGGGCGTCAGCGATCGCACCCTCCGCGCCGCCTTCCACGACGTGATCGGGGTCAGCCCGAAGCAGTTCGAAATTGCGCAGCGCCTGCGCTCGGCGCGCACGGCACTCCTGGCCGCCGATCCGAAGACGACGACGGTCACCGACATCGCCACCGAGTACGGATTCTACGAGCTCGGTCAGTTCGCGGGCCGGTACCGCCACGCCTTCGGCGAGCTGCCGTCACGGACACTTCAGCATGCCACAGCGCGGTGGCCGATGGAGGCCGCATGACCCGTATCCGCCTCGCGCTCCTGGCCGGCGGCCTGATCGCGCCGCTGTCAGTGATGACAGCCGCGCAGCAGCAGGCGCCCGCCCCGGCCGCGGGGAGCATCTCCTCGCGCAGCACCGTCGCGGTCACCTACGAGGCGCGCCGCACCACCGAGGTGGACCTGGTCGGCACGCCGCTGATGCCGCGGGCGCGCGGCGAGGCCGAGATCGAGACCGAGGCCGCGGGCCCCGTCCAGATCAAGGCCAGGGTGCGCGACGTCACGCCGCCGGCGCCGCTCGGGCCCGAGTACCTGACCTACGTGCTCTGGGCGGTGCCGCCGCAGGGACGGGCCAAGAACCTGGGTGAGCTGCGGCTCGACGACGGGGCCGCTGAAATCGAGGCCACCTCCGACGTGCAGACCTTCGCGCTCATCGTCACGGCCGAGCCGTACTACGCGGTGACAACGCCGAGCGACGTGGTGGTGCTCGAGAACGCGGTCCGCCAGGAGACGCGCGGCCGCACCTCCGTCGCGACACTGAGCTACGAGATCGTGCCGCGCGGCGCCTACGTCGCCGGCGAGGGCGCTCGCTACGCGACGCCGCGGACCGACCGCGACGAGCCGCCCGACGTGCAGCAGGCGCGCAACGCCGTCGCGATCGCGCAGATCGCGCAGGCGGCCCGCTACGCGCCCGACGGCTTCGCCACGGCGCAGCGGCTGCTGGCGCAGGTCGAGCAGCTCGTGGCGCGCGACGGATCGACGCGCGACATCCAGTCGCAGGCGCGTGCGTCGGTGCAGGCGGCCGAGGAGGCGCGGCTCCAGTCGGTTGGCCGGCGCCTGGCCGAGGCACAAGAGGCGGCACGGACCGCGTCGGCCGCGCGGGAACAGGCGGCGCGTGCGGCGGCGGCGCAGGAGCTGGCGGCGCGCGAGGCCGCGGTGCGGGAGCGCGAGCGCGCCGAGGCAGCGGCACGGGACGCCGTGCGGGAGCGTGAGCAGGCCCAGCAGGCGGCGAAGGACGCCGCGCGAGAGCAGGAGCGCGCCGAGCAGGCACGCCGTGAAGCCGAGGCCCTTCGGGCCCAGGCGCAGGCACAGGCGGGCGAGGCGCTTGCGTTGCGGGCCACCGCGGAGGTGGAGAAAGCCGCACTCCGCGCGACGCTGTTGAAGCAGTTCAGCAGCATCCTCGACACGCGCGACACCGCGCGCGGGCTGATCGTCAACGTGGGAGACGTGCTGTTCGAAACCGGCCGCTTCGAGCTGCTCCCGCCGGCGCGCGAGAAGCTGGCGCGCTTTGCCGGCATCGTCCTGGGACATCCGAGCCTGATGGTGCAGGCCGAGGGTTTCACCGATTCCACCGGCACGGTGGCCGTCAACGAGCAGCTGTCGCAGCGCCGCGCCGCCGCGGTCAGCGATTTCCTGATGGCCCAGGGGCTGCCGCGCGATCGTCTGGCCACGCGCGGATACGGCGCGAGCCAGCCCGTGGCCTCGAACGACACACCCGAGGGGCGCCGCCAGAACCGTCGCGTCGAGCTGGTCGTCAGCGGCGAAGTGATCGGCACGCCAATCGGACTTCCCCGGCCCTGAAAGCGAGTCATGCATCTTTCTCCAGAGCTGGTCGACGTCGTCGCGGACTACCTGGCGCTGTTCGTCATCATCTTCGTGCCGATGGTGCTGATTGGCCTGTTCTGGATGGTGCACATCCTTCCCGAGAAGGTGGCGTACAAGCGTGGTCATCCGCAGGCGGACGCGATCAAGACGCTGTGCCTGCTGTCGCTCGTCTTCGGCGGCCTGCTGTGGCCGCTCGCCTGGCTGTGGGCGTATTCGAAGCCCGTGTTCTACAAGATGGCCTACGGCACCGACGTCGTGGCGCACCCTGGCCACGACGGCCCGGTCGCGGTGAGCGGCGACCTGCCGCTGGGGGCTCCGGTGCCGGCGAGGAGCCGGACCGACCTCAACGCTATCAACTCTCTCCCGGGCGAGCACTGACATGGAAGTCCTGCTGCTGGGCATCTACTCGTTTTTCGTCTGGCTGATCTTCTTCAAGCTGAAGCTGCTGCCATGGACCACCGCGACCGCCGTGGTGGTCGTCAC
>DASRPM010000207.1:0-15358 GCA_035646375.1 Vicinamibacterales bacterium | reverse complement strand
GAGCCCATTCGCGAGCCCGGCGCGTCCGCCGCCGCGGCGGCGGCGGTGCCGATCGAGACGCTCGACCAGGCGCAGCTCGCGGAATGGCACCGGTGGATCGACGCCCAGCCGCGGGTGCCCGAGGTGGTGGCGCAAACGCCGCCCGGGGTGAAGGTATTCGTGATGAAGTTCAACGACTACCAGTGCCCGGCGTGCCGCATGACCTACTTCGCCTACAAGGACATCTTCTCCAAGTACGAGGCGTCGAACCCCGAGGCGTTCCGCTACGAGACGCGCGACTTCCCGCTCGACTCCGAATGCGGCATGGGCGGCATCCACCAGTACGCGTGCGAAGCGGCGGTGGCCGTGCGGCTGGCCAAGGCCAAGGACCCGAAGAGTGGCAAGGAGCTCGAGACCTGGCTGTTCGAGCGGCAGGACAGCCTGTCGCGCGACCTGGCCAAGCGCGGCCTTTCCGAAATTGCACAGGTCAACAGTTTTGACGCCGACTACCCGAAAACCATTGAGGCGATCCGCGCGGACGTGAAGCTCGGAACGTCGCTGGGCGTGAACGGCACGCCCACGTTTTTCGTGAACGGCATCCGGGTGGGTAGCTTGCGGCCGGCGTATCTCGACGCCGCGATTGCCTACCTGCTGGCAAAGACCTAAAGGACGGGGCGGGGCAGCGCCGAGGCGGGGCGGCGGCCTCCCCTCGAGTGTGTATGGACGCCATTCGGACAGAGGCTCTCACCAAGCACTACTCGGTCGGGTTCTGGCGCCCCCGACCTTATCTGGCGCTCGAAGGGCTCACGTTGTCGGTGGGCCAGGGCGAAGTGTTCGGGTTCCTGGGCCCGAACGGCGCGGGCAAGACCACCACGCTCAAGCTGCTGATGCAGCTGATCTATCCCACGTCCGGTTCGGCCCACATCCTGGGCATGCCGGTCGGCTCTCCGGACGTCAAGCGCCGCATCGGCTACCTGCCGGAGAATCCCTACTTCTACGACCACCTGACCGCCGAGGAGCTGCTCGAGTATTTCGCGAGCCTGTTCGGCTACGGCGCCGCCGATCGCCGGCAGCGGGCGTCGCGCCTGCTCGACGAGGTCGGCATCGGCGCCGAGCGCCGGCTGCAGCTGCGCAAGTTCTCGAAGGGCATGCTGCAGCGCGTCGGCATCGCGCAAGCGCTGCTCAACGAGCCCGAGGTGGTGTTCTTCGACGAGCCGATGTCGGGTCTCGACCCGCTCGGCCGGCGTGAAATCCGTCAGCTGATCCTGCGGCTGCGCGACCGGGGCTGCACCGTGTTCTTCAGCTCGCACGTGCTCGCCGACGCCGAGGCGCTGTGCAGCCGCGTCGCCATCGTGGCGCGCGGGCGTCTGGTGGCCCAGGGGCCGCTCGCGGAGATCCTCGCGTTCCAGGTGCACGGGTGGGAGCTGGTCATGAGCCACGTGCCGCAGGGGGCGCTCGAATGCGCCCTTAAGGACGGCCGCGTGTCGAAGGCGCTGCCGCTCGGCCAGGATCGCTACGCGCTCGACCTCCCGCTCGCGACGCCGCCGGACGGCCTGATGGCCGATCTCACCGCCGCCGGCGCGCAGCTCGTCTCGCTCAATCCGGTGCGCGAGACGCTCGAGGACTTCTTCGTGCGCCAGGTGGCCGCCGTGAAGGCGGATCGGGGGCTGGAATGAGGTCCGTGCGTACCGTCGCCACCGTGGCCGTCAACGTGTTCCGCGAGTCGGTGCGCGACAAGGTGCTCTACAACCTGGTCGCGTTTGCCGTGCTCCTGATGGCGGCGTCGTATCTGATCGGCCAGCTCACCGCCGGGCAGGACATCAAGATCATCAAGGACCTGGGGCTGGCGGCCATTGCCACGTTCGGGCTGATGATTGCCGTGTTCATCGGCATCGGCCTGGTGTGGAAAGAGGTGGAGCGCCGCAGCATCTACAGCCTGCTGTCGAAGCCGCTGAGCCGCGCCGAGTTCATCGTCGGGAAGTACTGCGGCCTCGGGCTCACGCTGGTGGTCAACGTCGGCGTGATGGTCGTGGCCTGGTATCTCGTGCTGGCCTATATGGCCACGACCGTGTCGCCGGAGGTGCGCGCCGAATGGGCGGCCCCCGCCACCGATCTCGGCATGCTGCGCGCCGTCGGGCTCATCGTCGTCGAATTGATGCTGGTGACGGCGATCGCGCTCTTCTTCTCGACCTTCTCGAGCCCGTTCCTGTCGGCCGGCCTCACGCTCGGCCTGTGGGTGATCGGGCATTTCAACGCCGACTTGAAGAACTTCCAGTCGGTGGTGGAATCGCCGGCGGCGGCGTGGGCCGCGCGCGGGTTCTACTACGTGCTGCCGAACTTCTCGGCCTTCGACATCAAGTCGCAGGTCGTCTACGCGCAGGCCCTGCCCCCTGGGTACATCGCCACGACCGCGCTCTACGGCGGCGTCTACATTGCGCTCCTCCTCGTGGCGTCGGTGACCATCTTCTCGCGCCGCGACTTCAAGTAGCATGCGCCGCCGGTTCTTCGCGCCCGTCCTGCTCGTGCTACTGATGGCCTCGGCCATCGGCCTGCAGGCGCTGCGCGAGCGCGGCGGCGAGCTGCCGGTGGGGCCCGACAGCCTGCTCTACGTCCGATCGTCCGCCACGTTGCAGCGGCTGGCGCTCTCGTACGACTCGATTGTCGCGGACGTGTACTGGATTCGCGCCATCCAGGTCTACGGCAACACCAGGCTGGGTCGCACGGCCGACCGCAGCTACGACCTGCTGTACCCGTTGCTGGAGCTCGCCACCACGCTCGACCCGTATTTCGACGTCGCGTATCAGTTCGGTGCGCTCTTTCTCGCCGAGAAACAGCCAGGAGGGCCGGGTCGCCCGGACCTCGCCCTCAAGCTGCTCGAGCGCGGCATCGAGGCGCAGCCCGACGACTGGCGGCTCTACCAGGCCGCCGGCTTCGTGCACTACTGGTCCTATCGGGACTATGTGAAGGCCGCCGACTGGTTCGCGCGCGCGTCGCGCCTGCCCGGGGCGCCCGTCTGGATGGAACCGCTGGCGGCGGTGACGCTGGCCGAAGGGGGCAACCGCAAGTCGTCGCGGCTGCTGTGGCAGGGGATTCAGCAGACGGCCACCGACGACTGGTTCCAACGTGAAGCCGATCGGCGGCTGAAGCAGCTCGACGCGATGGATCAGATCGAGCTCCTTCAGAAAGTCGTCGAGGCGTTCACGGCGAAGCAGGGGCGCGCCCCCGCCAGTCTCGCGGAGCTGGCGCGCGCGGGTCATGTGCGCGGGACGATGGCCGATCCCACCGGCAAGCCGTATCGCCTCGAGGGTTCGACGGTGGCGCTCGATCCGGAGTCGAAACTGCTGCCGCTGCCGTGGGAAGGCCAGAAGCAGCCGTGAGCGAGGTGCCGCCGATCCTCATCGGAGTGCTCTTCGCCGCCTTCGGCCTCGTCGTCGGCAGTTTTCTCAACGTGTGCATCTACCGGCTGCCGCTGAAGCAGTCCATCGTGTGGCCGGCGTCGCGCTGCACCACCTGTCAGCGGGAGCTGGACTGGTACGAGAACGTGCCCGTCGTGGCGTGGCTGGCGCTCGGCGGCCGCTGCCGGACGTGCCAGACCTCCATCAGCGCGATGTATCCCGTCGTCGAGCTGGTGACCGGCGCCCTGTTCGTCGGCGGCTACCTGCTGTACGGCGTGACGCCGCTCGGATTCGTGCGGATTGCGTTCGGCTGCGCGATGATCGTGCTCTTCGTCATCGACCTCCAGCACCGCATCCTGCCCAACGTCATCACTGTCACCGGTGTGCCGATCGGGTTCGCGCTGAGCCTGTTTCTGCCTCCCGGCTGGAGGGAGTCGCTCATCGGCCTGCTGGTCGGCGGCGGCGTGCTCTTCGCGATCGGCGAGGCGTACTACCGGCTGCGCGGCATCGACGGGCTCGGCATGGGCGACGTGAAGATGCTGGCGATGATCGGCGCCTTCCTCGGCTGGCGGCTCACGCTCGTCACACTCATCTTTGCGTCGTTCACCGGCGCCCTGGCAGGGGCCGCCATGCTGGTGACGGGACGCGGCGGCATGAAGGCCGCGCTGCCGTTCGGCACCTTCCTTGCGGCGGGCGCTTTCGTCGCGGCCGTGGCCGGCGACCAGATCTTCAACTGGTACGTCTCGCTCTATCGATGACGAACTACAGCGTCCTCACGCTCGGGCTCACGGCGGTGAGCGCGGTCGGCGTGACGATGCTGATCTTCGCGGTGCTGCGGCTGTCGTCGGCGGCCAAGGGCGCCCGCCGCCGGCTGCGCGAGACCGGGTCGGAAGCGGCCGTGTTGTCGGCGGCGCTCCAGGACGCCGTGTCGAAGCTCAAGGCGCAGCAGCACGCCATGAGCATCCGCGCCATCGCATCCGAACAGCTGAACGGACAGATCGTGGACAGCCTGGCCGCGGGCCTGCTGGTGGTGGACCGTGAGGGTGGCGTGGAGATCCTGAACCCGGCCGGGCATCGCATGCTCGGCGCTCCGGGGGATGTGGCCGGGCGCGACTATCGCGCGTTCCTCGACGACGCGCCCGAGCTGCAGGCGCTCATCGCGCGATGCCTCGAGACGGCGTCGCCCGTGGCCCGGCGTCGCATTCCGGTGCATCGCGGCGAGGTCACGCACCTGTCCGTGACGGTGTCGCCGCTCGCCATGGCCGACGGCTCCAGCCAGGGCGCCATCTGCCTGTTCTCCGACCTGACGCAGATGTCGGAATTGGAAGAGCAGCTGCGGCTGAAGGAGGCGCTGGCCCGCGTCGGCGAGCTCACGGCCGGCATTGCCCACGAGTTCCGCAACGGGCTTGCCACGATTCACGGCTACAGCCGGCTGATCCGCCCCGACGATCTGCCGCCGGTCTATCGCCCGTACGTGGACGGGATCCGGCAGGAGACCGAGGCTCTCGGGCACGTGGTGACCAACTTCCTCAAGTTCGCCCGGCCGGAGCAGGTGGTGTTCGCGCCCGTCGATCTCGACGCCGTGGTGCGGCGTGCGGCCGACGACCTCAAAATGGAGTTGCCGGAGACGACCGTCGAAGTGCGCGGCGACTTCGGAGCCATCGAAGGCGACGAGGTGCTGCTGCGCCAGGTGTTCGGCAACCTCATTCGCAATGCCGCCGAGGCCTGCCAGGCGTCCGGCGTGGCGCCGCGGATCGAAATCCAGGCGCAGCGCGACGGGCGCACGTGCCGGATCGCCGTGGATGACAACGGTCCCGGCGTGCCCGGCGCGGCCCGCTCCAAGATCTTCCAGCCGTTCTTCACGACGCGGTCACGCGGGACGGGCCTGGGCCTGGCCATCGTGCAGAAGCTCGTCGTCACGCACAACGGGCGCGTGAGCGTGGGCGATTCGCCGCTCGGCGGCGCGTCGTTCCAGATCGTGTTCCCGCTGCGCGCCGGCGACGTGGAAACTGCCACCGTCGTCGCCGCCGAGATCGGCTGATTCCGCGCTCTCGTACGTGGGGCCACCTTTAGGTGGCCCACTGGGCGGCCCGTCACACGCGGTCCTCCGCTTGCATCGCACAACCGCGCGATGCGGTCCTTCGAATCCTCGCCAGGCTTCTCGCTCATAGAGGTGATGGTGGCGTCGGCCATCCTCGCGTGCGCGGTGCTCTCGGTGGCGCAGCTCGTCGTGGCCGCCACGAGCTCCACGGCCGGTGCCCGCGGCGTGGGCGAGGCCGCGCTGCTCGCGTGGCAGAAGATCGACCAGCTGCGGTCGCTGGCGTTTGCGTTCGACGACGCGGGCCTCCCCGTCACCGACATGGCCACCGACACCGCCGTCCAGCCGGAGCGGGCCGCCGGCGGAACGGGGCTGACGCCGTCGGGGGACGGCACGTTGAGCCGCGACACCGGCGGATATGTGGACTACCTCGACGCGCTGGGGCAGTCGCTCGGGGGAGGTGATCACCCACCCCCCGGCACGCGCTATCGCCGGCGCTGGGCGGTGGAGCTGTTCGGCGGCAACCCCGACGTACTGGTCCTGCGAGCACGCGTGCTCGCCGCCGGCCGCGACGACGAGCTTGCGAGCGCCACGACACTCCGGGCGCGGCGGCGGCCATGAGCCTGGCGGAGCTGCTCGTCGCGTCGGGCGTGTTGCTTGCGGTCACGGCGGTTGCCGGCACCGCGGCGATGCGCGCGCAGCTCACGTTCCGCACCCAGCCCGAGGTGGCCGACATGCAGCAGCGCGCGCGCGTGGCCGCCGCGGCCGTGGGCCGCGATCTGCTGATGGCCGGTGCCGGTCCGGCATCGACGGCGTTCTCCGGCCCCCTCGTGCGGCGCTTTCCGCCGATCGCGCCCTATCGGCGCGGGCAGACCGACGACGCGCGCGCGGGCGTGTTCTACCGGCCCGGCGCCATGAGCGTCGTCTACGTGCCCGACACGAGGGCGGAGGCCGACGTCGTCCACGCCTTCGACCTCGGCCGCGAGCTGCTGGTCGATCTCGCGCCCAACTGCGGCGTGGTCGTGCACGAGCGCGTCTGCGGCTTCACCGCCGGCATGCGGGTCGTCCTGTTCGACGGGCGTGGCGCGTTCGACCTCGCCACGGTGGTGGACGTGGCCAGCGACCGCGTGCGCGTGCAGCATGACGGCGGGCTGTCGTCCACCTACGACGGCGGCGCGGTCATGGCGGAGGTGATGGCGCCCACCTACATCGTGAGGCCCGACGCGGCGGGCGGGGCGCTGCAACTCGTGCGCTACGACGGCTTCCGCACCGATCGCCCGATGATCGACAACGTCGTGGACGCGCGCTTCGAGTACTTCGGCGATCCCGCGCCACCACGGCCGCTACCACCCGCGGCCGCCGCGGATCCTCCGCGGCCGTCCACATCGTACGGCCCGGCTCCGCCTTCGCCGGACGTGGACGATCCCCGCGACCTGTGGGGCGCGGGCGAAAACTGTCTCTTTGCGGACGCCGAGGGTCCGGTGCCTCGACTCGGACAGATCGCGGCGGGGCCGTCGCCGATTCTCCTCGACCCGGCGCGGTTTCAGGACGGCCCCTGGTGCCCGGACGCGGCCCATGCCGTGCGCTTCGACGCCGACCTGCTGCGCATCCGCCGCGTGCGCCTGCGGCTGCGCGTCCAGGTGGCGGTGGCGGCCATGCGCGGTCCGGCGGGCCGGCTGTTTGCGAGGGGTGGCACGTCCACGTCGCCCGAACTCTTCGCGCCAGACCAGCAGATCGTGCTCGACGTGACGCCGCGCAATCTGGCGGTGGCACCATGACCCGGTACGTGGCCCCGTTCGTACGTAGAGGGCGGGCTTTAGCCCGCCCTGACGTGCGGGATCCCTTCGACGAACGCGGTGTCGCGCTCATCGCCGTGATGTCCGCCTCGTCGCTGCTGCTCGCTCTCGGGCTCAGCCTCGCGCTGACCACCACCGTGGAGGTGGGCATCGCCGCGAACCACCGCGACGCGGTGCAGACGCTGCACGCCGCCGAGGCGGCGCTCGAACAGGCCATCGCCGACCTGGCGGCGGCCGACTGGGACGGCGTGCTCGCCGGCCTCGTCACGTCATCTTTCGCCGACGGCGGCGGCGACGTCACGTTGCCGGACGGGAGCCGGCTCGACGTCGCGGAGGAAACCAACCGCATGCTGTGCGGGGCCGCTGCGTGCGGCGACGCCGACATGGACCGCGTGGCGCCGGAGCGCCCCTGGGGCCGCAACAACCCGCGATGGACCGTCTTTGCGTCGGGCACGCTGACGGAGCTGCTGCCCGCCGATGAGCTTGCGGCGGGACGTGCGTACGTGGTGGTCTGGGTGGGAGACGACCCGTCGGAGAACGACGCGCAGCCGCTGCGCGACGGCGGCCCCCCGGCCGTCGAAGACGACGCGAACCGGTCGAATCCCGGCGGCGGTGCGCTGTGGCTGCACGCGCGGGCATATGGGCGCTCGGGTACCCGGCGGACGGTGGAAGCCATCGTCGAGCGGGACCCGCGCTGGCCCGCCACGCAGCTGCGGATTCGCGTCTGGCGTGAAATTGCGTGAAGTTCGTGCTGCGGACGGCGGGGCTACCGGCCGAAAACATATGCAGCCAGCCATGAACCTCTTGTCCTTTCGCCGACTCGCCACCCAGGTCCTGGTCGTTGTCGTGGCCCTTGCCGCGGTCTTGACCTCCGGAGCGCCCGCACAGTCGCTCGGCGACGTGGCGCGGCGGGAGGAAGCGCGCCGCAAGGGCACCGGAGCGGCTGGGAAGGTCTACACCAACGGCGACTTGCGCGGCGCTCCCGCGCCGGCCAGTCCGGCGCCGTCCACGCCGTCCACGTCAGCTCCGGCGGTCCCGGCTCCCGCCGCGCCGGCCGACGCCACGAAGCCCGCCGGCACCAAGCCGGCCGACGGCACTGCCAAGGCTGGTGACGCTCAGGGTGCGAAGCCCGACGCCGCGCCCGCGCCCGATGCCAAGGGTGACGCGGCGACGTGGCGCAAGCGCCGCGAGACCATCGAGACGGCTCTCGAGCGCTCGAAGACGTTTGCCGAGGCGCTGCAGAGCCGCATCAACGGTCTCACCGCCGACTTTTCCGCACGGGACGATCCGGCACAGCGCAACATCGTCGCCACCGAGCGGCAGAAGGCGCTCACCGAGCTCGATCGCGTGAAGAGGGAAATCGCGCAGAACACCAAGGCGCTCGCCGACCTCCAGGAAGAAGCTCGCAAGAGCGGCGTCCCGGCTGGGTGGCTCCGCTAAGCGCGGCGCCTCGCGCCCCGATGCCGTCCGCCACGGTACTCCTCGTCGAGGACAAGGACTCGCTCCGCACGATGCTGCGCCATGCGCTCGAAGCGCAGGGCCACGCCGTGGTGGAGGCGCGCGACGAAAGCGAGGCCATCCAGGAGATGCGCCAGGCGCGGCCGGCCGTGGTGCTCACCGATCTCAAGCTCCCGAACGGCGACGGCTTCGGCGTGCTCCGCGCGGCCAAGGAGTTCGATCCGGATCTGCCGGTGGTCGTGATGACGGCCTACGGCAGCATTCAGGACGCCGTGTCGGCGATGAAGGAAGGGGCGATGGAGTTCCTGGCCAAGCCAGTGGACCCCGATCACCTGTCGCTGATGGTGGCGCGGGCGCTCGCGCACCGGCGCGTCCTCACCGAGAACATGGTGCTGCGCGAGGAGCTGGCCGAGAAGCGCGGCGCCCCGCGCATCATCGGCGAGGATCCCGGGCTGCGCAGCGTGCTGCAGCACCTGCATCGCGCCGCCGGCACCGACGCCACGGTCCTGCTCGAAGGCGAGAGCGGCACCGGCAAGGAGCTGTTCGCGCGCTCACTGCACGTGTTCAGCCCGCGTCAGGACGGCCCGTTCATCGCCATCAACTGCGCCGCCATTCCCGAGACGCTGCTCGAGACCGAGCTCTTCGGCCACGAGAAGGGCGCGTTCACCGGCGCCGCCAACCGGAAGCCGGGCCGCTTCGAGATGGCGCATCGCGGGACACTCTTCCTCGACGAGATCGGCGACCTGCCGCTGACGCTGCAGGCCAAGATCCTGCGCGCGCTCGAGGAGAAGCAGTTCGAGCGCGTCGGCGGCACGCAGTCGCTGCACGTGGACGTGCGGGTGGTGGCCGCCACCAACCGCAACCTGAAGGCCCGCGTGGCCGACCGCCAGTTCCGCGAGGATCTCTACTTCCGGCTGTCGGTGTTTCCGGTGCAGATTCCGCCGCTGCGCGAGCGCCCCGGCGACATCCTCACGCTGGCGCGGTACTTCGTGGACCGCATCTGCCGCGACGTCAACAAGAAGACGCTCATGCTGTCCGACGCGGCCATCGAGGAGCTGCGCGCCTACGCCTGGCCGGGCAACGTGCGCGAGCTGCAGAACTGCATCGAGCGCGCGGTGATCCTGACGGAAGGCGACACCATCCAGCCGCGCCATCTCAGTCTGTCGTTCCGGCAGCCGGGTCCGCCTCCGGCTGCAACGACTGCCGGGCCAGTCAACGGAACGGCGCCGACGGCCGTTGCGGCGCCGCAGGCGCCGGCGAGCCCGTGGGATCAGATCGATCTGTCCGGCACGATGGCGGAAGCCTTGCGGCGCGTGGCCACCGAAGTGGAGCGGCGCAAGATCGAGCAGGCGCTCAGAGACGCGCGCGGCAGCCGGATGGCTGCCGCCGATGCGCTGCAGCTTGGGTTCAAGGCGCTCGGCACGCGCATGCGCCAACTCGGGATTCCAGAGGCCTGAGGCACAGTCATGGCGCGCGCGCCGCACTTCCTCCTCCGGCTCGTGAAGGGCGCCCCCGCCGGGCTGTGCCTTCGTAACCAGCGCACGGGGCAGGTGCTGGCCACGACGCTCCTGCCCGCGCTCGACTCGGCGACGCGGAAGACGGGTCTCCTCAAGCACACGTCGCTCGCCGACGGAGAGGCGATGGTCATCGCCCCCTCGAACGCCGTCCACACGTGGTTCATGAAGTTCGATCTGGACCTGATCTTCGTCGGCCGCGACGGCCGCGTGGTGAAGACACGCGGCGGCGTGAAGCCGTGGCGCATGAGCGGCGCGCTGCGCGCGTTCGCGGTGATCGAAATGCGCGCCGGCACGCTGGCCGAGCGCGACACGAAGCCCGGTGACGTTCTCGAAGTCGTTCCCGCCTGGACGTAGCCGTACGTAGCTGCGGTCCCTCAGGTCCGCTCGTGGTCAGTGCCTCGGATGCCGGACGTCGGTATCCCAGCCCGACGGCGCCGCCACAGGCATGATCTTCATGAACGCCTCCACGCCGTGGATCTGCCCGTCGTAGACCTTGAACGCTTCCCACACCATCAGCCCGTTGCCTTCGCCGTACCGGCCCCCGCCCGCGCCGAAGTTCATGCGAAGGAGCGTGATGCCGAGCACGTCATCGACGGCGACGACCCGATAGCTCAAGCCCGGGTGCTTCGTGATCTCCTGCCCCTTGATGTCTTCGCACGACGGCGGCCGGAACACGCAGCCCTTGCCGGCCATGAGCCGCCCGTTCTCGAAGCGATAGGCATCGGCCGCAAACGGCGCGTTCACCGCGACAAAGCTCCCGACTTCGAGACCCGCCGGATAGTACTCGGCCAGCCGGATCGCTTCCGCGCGTGAGCTGCGCTTGGCGGGATCCACGGGCGCGGCCATCGCGGGGTTCGGCGACTGCAAGCCCTCGATCGCGAAGATCGTCCCTTCTTTCTGATTTCGCGTCACCTGCGTTTCCACTTCGGTGATCGCCATGTTCGCGACCTTCAGGCGAAGCATGAGCATCACCGGCATGCCCGCTTCCTCGACCACCACCTGCGATGCGGCGACGCCCTGCGCGACGTCCAGGATGTCGAGCCGGTACGGCCTGATCCTCGACGCGTGTTTCCAGAGCCCCTCGCCGAGCTTCATGTCCACCGTGTCTTCGGTGAACCGCATGGTGGGGGAGACCGGGAGCGCGCCCGGCGTGTGCGAGACCATGGCCTCGAGATAGCGGGTGATGAACCCGCGGAGGCAGTCCCGATCGCAGCCATCCGCGGCACGGGCCGTACTGCCCGCGTGGACCGTGACCGTCACAACGATGGCGATCGCGAATGCATGGAACGGGCGGTCGGCGAGTGTCATGGCCAGATCTTGGATCCGGTGTCTGCCACCTGGGTGCAAAAAGCGCTCAAGACTCTGCAGTAGCCACGACAACGGTCCAAGTGCCATTCTTGCTGCCGTGAGCCGCGTCGGACCGTCGGTGCTGTCCGTGCTGTCGCTGACCGCCGGAGCCGTCCTCCTCTTCGGCGGCTCGCTGCTCGTTCCGATCGGCATGGCGTTCCTCGCGGGCGGCGTGTTCGTCCTCGCCCGGCAGCGCGTCTTCGCCCCGGTGATCGCCCGCGCTCGCGGCGTCCCGTGGCTGCCGGACGTGCTGTGTGCCGTCCTCCTGATTGCGCTGACGCTCGTGATGCTGGGGAACGTCGCGTTGGGGGACCGGCCGATCAGCGCCGACCACACCGTCCATTATTTCCAGGCGTGGCTGCTCAAAGAGCGGTTCTGGAGTGACGGAGGGTTCTTCTGGAGCAACCTGTGGTTCGCCGGCTACCCGGTCAACTACACGTATCCCGTTGGTGCGTACCTCTGGATCGTGCTCGTCCACTGGCTGACGCTGGGGATGTTGTCGTTCGGAGGCGCGTACGCCGTCGCGTTCTGGCTGTTCTTCGTCTTGCACGGGTTCTCGGTGTACTTCCTTGGCAAGCTGGCGTTCAACCGCGTCGTCGGCATCGTGGCCGCGGTCCTGTATCTGGTCGACCGTGGCGCGAACTCCGCCGGGGGGTGGTTCTGGACCGTCGACATCGGCACGTGGCCCATCGCGTTCTCGATCGCGTTTTCCACGATGGCCACCGCGCTCCTGGCGAGGATCTTCGAGGGAGGCACCCGCCGCGACGTCGTGTGGTGCGCCGTGTTGATCGGGCTGGCGCTCCTCGGCCATCCGTTGCAGCTTGTTTACATACCGATCCTGTGTGCGACCGCTTTCGTGCTGTCGACGTTCGTCGTCGGGTGGACGCGCCTGCGCGCCTCTGCGTCGTACGCCGCCGCCGCCGTCGGGTTCGGCCTGCTGATCGGCGCCGTCTGGTATCTGCCGTTTCTCGCCTACAGCGATTACTCGAAGGCGTACGGCTGGCAGTGGGCCTCGCTCGATCAGCTCGGGGCCAACATCTACCAGGGGACGCTCTTTCCGGCCGGCGCCACGCTCTTCCCGCGTGAGGTGATCCCGAGCAATGCGATGGCGTACGTGCCGGAGACCGTCGATGGACTGGCCGTGTACGTCACGGTGCTGTCCCTTCTCGCGCTCCCCATCCTCTTCCTGAGCCGACGCCTGCTGCCGATGCTCCTCTCGGCGCTGATGTTCCTGCTGCTGGTCGGCGCCTCCTCCAGCCTGCACGACGCGATTGGCCTGCCGCGATGGTGGTCCGGCTACGACCTCATGGAATGGGCGCGCTTTTCGATGTTGTTCAAACCATTCATGTGCGTGGGCGCAGCGGTCGGCGTGTGGGCGCTCTGGACGGGACTGCAGCACTCGGCGTCGAGGATGGGTCCGCTCCTTCCCACCGGTATGTGGAACGGCTACGCGAGGGTGGTCATCGCGGTGACGCTGGTGCTCTGGCCCACGCTGCCCGGGATCATCGTCGCCGTGAACCGGCACGTGCTCCAGACCACCGCCACGAAATCCGGCGACCGCTTGAACGGCGATCGCGCCGCGGTGGTCCAGTGGATTCGCGACGTCCACACGAAGGACCCTCGGTTCTTCCGGGTGGCCGCGCGTGGCAACGACGTCAGCGACCACTCGTTGATCGACCTGGGCACCGAGCTTCCCGTTCCCATGATTCACCTCGGCTACACACCCGCCGTACCGTTCCGCTACACCCTCGGCAAGAGCGGCGAGTTCCTGGCCGTTCCGTCGGAGTCGAACGAGACGTTTCAGACGTTGAACGTCCGTTACGTGATTTCCAAGGTTGCGGTCCAGCGGCCGGATTGGCGGCATCTGCGCCAGTTCGGGACGCTGGCCCTCTACGAGTTCACCGACTGGAACCCCAATCCCTACGTCATCACCCAGGGGCAAGGCAGGGTGGAGCTCGTGCGCTTCGAGGATGAAGCGATCGTCTTCAGGGTTGCTGATGGAGCACAGGGGAAGCTCCGTCTGAACGTCTCGTACTTTCCGCGCTGGTCGGCCTCGAGAAATGGCCAGCCCATTGCCATCGGAGTCTTGTCTGCGGGCCAGGGCACCGGGTTCATGACGGTCGACCTGGCGCCGGGCACCTATGAGTTCCGCTATTCACGCGGCGTGGCGGAATGGCTGGGGCTCCTGATGGCCGTGTTCGGTGTGGGCGGTCTCGCGCTCTTTGCGTCGAGGTGAGCTCAATGCCCGTGCGTCGCCGTGGCCGGCAGACGGCGCGCGTCGATGTCGCCTTCGACAGCAGTCAGTCGGAGGTGCGTCACCTCGCCCTTGTCGTCCTTCACGAATGTCATCGGCACGCCGAGTGTCGGCACGAGAAACTGCTGCTCTGACATGGCCAGCGCCGCGTGCCGTCCGTCACCGCCGGGCAGGACCAGCGCCAGCTCGCCGGCGTGGACCACGATCTTGAGCTTCCCGATCGGGCCGGCGGCATAGCTGCCGACGTACTGCTCCAGGACGTGCGGCGCCAGCTTCACCTGGCGAGCCTGGTCGTCTTCGAGCCGCCCCACGAGCCGCGGCCGATCCTTCTCGTTTTCGTGGCATACGTTCTCGAGCAGCTCGGTGTCGGGCATCAGGTGCATGTCGACGCCGATGGTCCAGGGCCGGCTGTAGCTTCCGGGGTCGTCGAAGGTCATCTCCAGCCGCATCCGGCCGGTGTCCAGGCGCTGAAACCGTTCGGTGACGCGCAAGGCTTCGGTGTGCGGACGACCGCTGAGATCGAGCCACCCTCGATCGTTGAAGCCCGCGCTCTCGATCACCAGCGTGTCGCCTTCCCACCGTCCGACCGAAAAGCCCATCCACGCCGGGTTCGGGTCCTCGGGCAGCCGCCGTCCATCCATGAACACCTGCCGCGTCGGCGCGTCTTCGTGGAGGATGAGGAGCAATCCCGGAGTCTGCACGAATTTGACCGGGGCCATGCCGAAGAGACCGGCGCGTGGTCCCGCAGGCAGGCAATTGGTCTCTGGGCTGTCCTTGGCGAAGGTCATGACGCGCGTCTCGTAGACTTCGCGCGCCCACGGCAGCATCTCTACGGCCTGACCTCCGAGAATGTCGAAAGAGTAGCCAAGCCCGTTCATCCGCCACAGGCCGGACAGATCCGGTCTGCCGTCGGCCGTGCGCTTCATCGGCGCGTTGAGGTCCGGCTTTCCGTCGGGCGTGCGGGCAAGTCCTGGGGTCGGATGCGTCAGCCACTGCGCGGCCAGCGGCGATGCGCTTAGGAGACACACGAACATTGCGAGGATGGGTCGTTTCACGGGCGCTCCTCCTGGTGGCTTACGCGTCAAGCAGGAAATAATCCCGCAGCAGTCCAGCTGTTGCCACTACCACGGCCCGGCCGAGCCGCACGTGGGCCCGCAGGTTCCGAGGCAGAGCGTCCCCACCGATGAGCAGCGCGGCGACAATGAGCAACATGTCCCCATCCCTTCCGGCAGAGTGTACCCATGACCGTTGAGCAGTTCTTTACGCGTTACGCGACCTTGTCGATGGGCGACGACCACCGCGCCATGGCCGAGATGTATGCGCCGAGCTTCTTCGTGGCCGGGCCGAAGGGGAGCGCGGTGTTCGAGAACGATGCGCGATTCCTCGACTGGCTGGCGCAGGTGCATGCGTTCAACCGCCAGCACGGGATGCGCGCTGTGTCGCCGGCAGCTGTGCAGGAAACCGAGCTCAGCCCGCTTCACGTCCTGGCTCAGGTGCGGTGGAGTGCGCGGTTCGAGAAGACCGGCGATCGCGCCGTCGAGTTCGAGATCGCGTATCTGATTGAGCGGGCAGAG
>DASRPM010000206.1:0-13892 GCA_035646375.1 Vicinamibacterales bacterium | reverse complement strand
GGTGGTGAATCCGGTGTGGGCCGACCAGTTCGCCGATCGATAGTTGAGGCCGGTGTAGGTGACCGGACCGCTCGGCGTACTGATGGTCAAATCGTCGTCCTGGACCGGAATCGTCGTCGGATCCCACGCATTCTTCTGCTGGGCGCCCCACCAGAAGTTCGGCCCGATCTGCACGTTGGCGTCGATCAGCAGCTTGTTGGTCACCGGCGACGTCCAGGAGATCTGCGTCAGGCTGCTGGGGTGATTCTCGTTTCTCTGCAGCGCCTCTCTCGTGGCAATGAGACCGGTGAAGGTGAGGCCGGAGCTCGAGCCGCCGGCGTCGCAGTGCAGGCAGTTGTAGTGCAGGTCCGTCCAGCCGACGATCTTGTTGCGCGGCGTCACCTGCCAGGTGAGGCGGATAGAGTGGTTCCTCCACTCACCGTCATCCTCTGATTGCTTGCTGAAATCGGGAGCGTAGGTCCACTTGCTGTTGTCGCCCGCGTTCAGGTTGTCCCACATGCTGGCGACCGTCTGCAGGTTCCGCTGATAGCGATAGGTCCCGAAGAACCACAGCCTGTCGCGCTTGATCGGGCCGCCGAACGACGGGTTGATGTCGTACAGCTGCTTCGGCTTCAGCGGCGTGGACAGCCCCTTGGCCCTCTGCTCGTCGCTGAGGTTGTCGTTGACGAACGCGCTTCCCGAGCCGTTGACGAAGAAGCTGCCGGCAAACGTGTTGCCCCCCTGCTTGCCGATGATGTTCAGCTGCGGCCCGCCGGTGGTGGCCTCGCCAAGGCCGCCGCTCAGTGAGAACACGATCTCCTGCGCGGTGCCGACCTCGGGCGCATATCCCGACACGCCCATGCCCTGGTAGCCGCCGCTCATGCCGTCCACCAGGACCTGACCTTCGTTGCGGCGCCCGCCGTGGATCTGGAACACGCTGAACACGTTGCCCTGCGACCCGCCGACGTCGTTGCCCTGCACGTTGAGCGCGGGCACGAGCTGCGTGAGCGAGGAATACAGGCGCGACGTGGGAATCTCGGACACCGTCTTGCCATCGATGGTCTGCTCGGTGCGCGCGCTCGTCACGTCCACGACCGGCGCTTCGCCGCTCACCGTCACCGTCTCCGTCACGCCGCCAACGCGCAGATCGCCGTTGATGGTCGCGATAAAGCTACCGGCCAGCTCGATGCCGTCGCGCCTGACCGTGCTGAACCCGGGCAACGTAAACGAGACGGAATAGGTGCCCGGTCTCAAATCCTGAATGGAATACTGACCGACGCCGTTCGTGACGACCGAACGCGTCTTTTCGATGAGCGCCGGACTCGACGCTTCCACTGTAACGCCCGGTAATACCGCGCCCGAGGCGTCGCGGGCAGTGCCGACGATCGAGGCTTGCGCAAACGCAGCAGATGGCACCACCACAAGGCTGAATACGACGAGGATCCCCCTGAACAATCGGTGCATGCAGCTCCTCCGTCAGTGGTCGTATCAAACCGGCTACGATTCATGGAAATACCTATTTCGTTGCGATTAAGACCTTTTGGGTATGACGCCTGGGCCGGCGGGGGCGCAAGGAAGGCGATCAGAGCCAGTCTAATCGGGTACGACCTGGCCGAAGAGCGCCTCCCCGCCGCGGGCCGCGTAGTACGCAAACCCCAGGAGGCCGAACACCAGCGCCAGCGTGAGCACCGTCGGGGTGGACCACCAGAGCGACAGATTGGTGGTGAGCGGCACGTCGGTGATGACGTTGTCCACGAAGAGCAGCGCCGCGGCCGCCACCAGGCCGTACCGGTGGATCACCAGCGTCAAGAGCGTCGTGAACGCCACCACGTTGAACCGGCCGACCCAGTTGCCCGTCACGATCTCCCCGTTGTTCATCGCCAGGAGGAGGACGATCACGCCCACGACGAGCGCCACGCGCGGCCGCCGCAGGAGCAGGCGCAGTACGAGGAAGATCATCGCGATGATCAGCGCGCTCTGCAGCCCGCCGGTCAGGTAGTTGAGCCACTGCGAGACCAACCCGGGCGTTGTGGCCGTCACCCATAGGGAGTTCCCGAACGGGAACTGCGGCATCTTCCAGCCAAGGTTGATCGCGAGCGTCTTCGGCACTTCGACCACGAAGAGCGACACCGCGCCGAAGGTCATTCCGATCAACAGCTCGCGGCCGACGCGCGGGTCGCGCAGGCGTCCAGACCACAGACGTGTCCATCCCAGCAACGCGTCGGGCCAGAAGCGGCGGCCGTACGGCTCGACGGCCAGGTAGTACACCCAGCAGACGCCGCCATTGAAGGCCGCGAGCGAGAGCGCCGCCACCATCTGCGTGAGCTCGTCGCCGGGCTCGGTTGAATGGGTGGCGACCGTGAGGCGCGCCGTCAGAAACGCCAGGAACATGAAGATCCCGAATCGCGCGGCGCCGCGGCTGTCGGCGCGGCGCTGCAGCAGGTTCCGGCGGCCGAGCGCCACGCCGCCCACGAGCAGTACCACCCAGAGGCCGATGCTCAGGGCGGCGGCAGCTCGTTGCCCGCCGGTCTTCGGCTCGACTTTCGTGGGGGCCGGCTCGGTCCACGGCCAGACGATCCGGAACCAGGTGACGCGCCCGCGATGGGCCGCCGCTTCGACCCTCACCTTCTGATCGGCCCGCCCCGGCATGGGACCCTCCCACGCCGTGCTCGCGTCCGAGAAGTCGCGCGGGATCCATTGCGGCGTGGCGGCGGCGAAGGTGCCCTGATCCAGGCCGGCGGCCTCGAAGACCATGTCCCAGGACGGCGTCGATGGGATCGCCGGCGCGGCCGGCGGCGTGGCGGCCGTCTCGGGCGGCACGCTGCGGAACTCGGTGAGGCGGCCGTTGCCGTCGAGCGTGATGTGGTGCATACCGGCGGCGGTCACCGGCGGATCGTCGGGCTCGACGCGGCCGCTGAACATGTTGATCGCGACGAGCTCCTTTGGACTGGTCCGATACCAGAACGTGATGGGCGACGGCCGGCCGCTGCGCACGCCGTCCCACCAGCTGTTCGGGCCGTTCTTCTCCGCCCACCGCAGATAGTCGCGGTTGATGCTCAGGCCCAGCGCTCGATCGCCGAGCGGCTCGGTGTAGCCCAGCCTGCGCAGCACCTGCTCGGCGCGGTCGGCCAGCACGTCGCGCGCGAGCGGCATCGACGCCACGTTGGCGACCGAGCCGCTCGTCATCGGGCCAAGCGCCGCGAGGACGAGCGCCGCGCTGGCCACGGCCAGCCCCAGCGCGCGGCGCACCGGCATGGCCTCGCTCTCACCGGCCGCCAGCATCAGTTCCGGAGACGGCGTCTCGCCGGCCGCGAGTGCGGCCGCCAGCGGGTCCGCTCCTGGAAGCGACGCGGCGACCGTGAGTGCCGACGCCGGGCGCTTCTCCGGGTCCTTCTCCAGACAGCGCAGAATCACCCGCTCGATCGCCGGATCGAGATCGCGCACGATCGCCGACGGCGTGGTCTGGTGCGGCATCTCGTGCAGCTGCTGCAGCTCGGCGATCGTCTTGCCGTCGAACGCGCGCTTGCCGGTGAACACCTCGAAGAGGATCAGTCCGAGCGCGTACAGGTCGCTCTTGATGGACGCCGGCTTACCCGCCAGCAGCTCCGGCGCCATGTACTGCGGCGTGCCCGCGATCTCGGCCCCCACGTCGGCGGCCGCGGTGGCTATTCCGAAGTCGGTGATGCGCACGTCGCCCTTGCCGTCGAGCATCACGTTGGCCGGCTTCAGGTCGCGATGCAGCACGCCGCGCTCGTGCGCGGCGGCGACGCCGGCGCACAGCTGCCGCGCGATCTGCACCGCCTTGTCGGGCGGCATGCGCCCGAAGCGCCGCAGCGCGGACGCCAGATCCTCGCCGTCCACGTACTCCATCGTGAGGAAGCGCCGGCCATCGGCGTCGCCAAGGTCGTAGAGGCGGCACACGTTCTTGTGCGACACCTGCCGGGCCACGCGCAGCTCGTTGTGGAACTGCGCGAGCCGGGCATCGCTCACCGCCACCCCTTCGGGCAGGAACTTGAGCGCGACCGGCTGGGCAAGCGTCAGGTCGTCGGCGCGATACACCTCGCCCATCCCGCCACGGCCGAGCAGCGACACCAGCCGGTAGCGCCCCGCGATGATGGCGCCGGGCGGGAAGTGCGCGGCCGGGGTGGGCGTCGGCGTCGAGGCGGCCAGCGTCGGCGCGCTGGTCAGCGGGTCGAACGTGCGGCCGGGATCGATCGTGCGGGCGTCATCCGGGGTCGTCATAACGCGCGGAAGCGGCGGCGCCGATGTTACCTTAGGGGATGGAACCGGCGTCCAGCTTCAAGACGCCACAGGAGTGTGTATGTTTTGGATCAGACCGGCCATGCGCAGCGTGCTGCTCGGCGCCGCGGCAGCCACGGTCTTCGTTACCACCACGTCCACCCAGTCGATTCTGGGCCCGCCAAACGAAGCCAACCACTTCATCGAGACGCCCCGGGGCTGGGTGCATCCGAAGACGTCGTGGGGCGAACCGGACATCCAGGCCACGTTGAACATGATGCAGTCGGCCGGCGTGCCGCTCGAGCGGTGCGCCAACAGCTATCGATTCGGCGGCCCGCCGTGCGACATGAACAAGGCGTGGTGGACGGAAGAGGAACACAAGCAGCGGCTCGCCACCGCGGCCGGCCGCGGCGACCTGGGCCGCGAGCTGCTTGCGAAGGGCGAATACGGCCGGGCGCTCCTGACCGGCGTCACCGACCCCGCCACGCCACAGCGGCAGACCAGCCTGATCGTCGATCCGCCGACCGGGCTGCTGCCGGCGGTGACACCCGAGGCCAAGCGGCGCGCGCTGCAGATGGGCAGTTCATGGTCGCTGCCGGGCGAGGACACCGTATACGACGGACCGCTCGACTTCGACTTCTGGGACAACTGCCGCTCGCGCGGCATGCCGTCGTCGATGATGCCGTATCGCTACAACGGCGGGTTCAAGATCCACCAGGCGCCCGGCGTGGTGGTGTTCGACCTCGAGATGATTCACGACACGCGCGTCATCTTCACCGACGGGCGGCCGCCACTCAAGTCGGCGCACAAGCAATACATGGGTGAATCGCGCGGGCGCTGGGACGGCAACACGCTGGTGGTCGAGACGACCAACTACAAGGAAGGCCCGCCGCTGATCAACCTGGCCGTGGTCGGGTCGCCCGCGGGCAACCGCTTCCCCGTCAGCGATCAGCTGAAGACGACGGAACGGATCACCCGCGTGAACGACGAGATGTTTCTGTACGAGATCAAGACCGAGGATCCGGTGATTCTCACGCGGTCGTTCACCGTGCGCTATCCGATGCGGAACGACCCCACGTACGAATGGTGGGAGTACGCCTGCCACGAGGGCAACACGATCGTGCAGAACTACAGCACGACCAACCGCCACGAGCGCGCGAACCCGCCTGCCGAACCGCCGGTCAAGCCGGCGCAGGTGACGGCGGATGTCGCCAACGCGCTGGCCGGACGATGGACGGGCCAGCCGAAGCACGCGACCGTGGACTTCAACATCTTCCTGGAGTTCACGAGGAACGCGGACGGCACGGTGCAGGGCACACTGATCGGCACCGATCTCAAGACGTTCGGCGGCAAGGTTCCGGCGACGATCAACAAGCCGCTGCGCGACTTCACGATGAAGGAGCGGCGGCTGAACTTCGAGTTCCCCAACACGCAGCCGTGGACGTTTGCCGGCGAGCTGTCGGCCGACGGCGCGGCCATCACGGGCACGGTGAACAGTGCCCAGGGCGGCATGCCCATCACGTTCCGCAAACGGTAGCAGTCGTGGGGGGCCGCCTTCAGGCGGCCCGCCCCCGGGCCGGCTAAAGCCGGCCCCCACATCTCTCGCCGGCCCTTACTTCGCCGGCGGAGCTTCGGCTCCGCCGCGCCCCGGTCCACCCGCCCGCGGGGGACCGAAGTTGGTGGTGACCGGCTCCCCCTTCAGCTCCTGAAACGCCACGTTCACGTTGATGACGGCGCGCGACAGCGGCGTGCCGCCGTACTCCATGCCCTCCAGCAACTGCTCGTGCGTGAACACCGGGAACTTCGGTTTGAGGCCGGCGGCAATCTCCTCCGGCGTCTTCTTGCCCAGACCCGCTCTGGCGGCGTCGAGCAGCGCGCGATTGAACCGGGTGTAGTCGCGGAAGCCCGCCCACGTGTTCACGTCGCCATGCCCCTCGATGACGATGTCCACGTTCTTGATCCCCTTCACCGCCTTCTCGAGCGTGTTGGGCAGCGCGATCACGCTGCCGCCGGTGGCCGGATCGATGAGCGGCGCCATCTTCCACGCCATCACGTCGCCGACGCACATGGCGCGCAGCGCCTTGAACACGATGAACGCGTCGCCGTTGGTGTGCGCCGGCCCGAAGTAATAGAGGTCGATCTGGTCCTTGCCGCTGCCGAGCGTCAGCTTGTCGGCAAAGGTCTTGTCGGGCTTCATCGCGGGAACCGAGCGCGGGTTCGCCTCCACCCACTTCTTCGTGTTCTCGTGCGTGACCACCTCGATGGTCGGCCGCGCGGTCTTGAAATAGTCGTTGCTCCCGTTGTGATCGGGATGCGTGTGGGTGTTGATGATCATCGACACCGGCTTGTCGGTGACCGTCTTCACCTGGTTCATGATCGGCTCGCCGTTGGCGGCGAGCTTGGTATCCACCAGCACCACCCCGTTGGCGGCCACGAACACGGTGGTGTTCCCGCCGGCGCCCGGGATCACGTAGAGGTTGTCCTTGACCTGCTTGATCGCGCCGGTCGGTGGAATGCGCGGCCCACGCTGCGCCGCGACGCCGGCCGCAGCCAGGCCCACCAGGACGATTGACGTCAGCACTCCCGCTCGGGTCATCACGCTCCTCCGGCAGCATCTTACCTGTTCCGTTATGAGACACGCGATTCGTCGTGCCTCTGTCGAGCAGCTGCACTATCCTCCGCTCCGCGGGGCTTACTTCCACCTTCTCAGGAATGACATGCGTAGACAGACCAAGCACCTTCTCGTCAGCGCGCTCGTCGTGAGCGCGGGTCTCGCGGGGGCCGTGACACTCGCGGCTCAGGGCGCCAGCAGGATTTCGCGCGGGGCCGAGATCGCCCCGGTGCCGCTCAACATGAACGGACTCAACCCCGCGCTGGTGCGCGAGGGCAGCTACATCGTCAATGCTCAGGGGGGCTGCAACGATTGCCACACGGTGCCGTCGTACGCGGACGGCGGCAATCCCTTCTTCGGTCAGCCCGAGGTGATCAACGCACCGTGCTATCTCGCCGGCGGTGCGGCCTTCGGGCCGTTCGTCTCGCGCAACCTCACCGTCGTGCCGCAGTTCCGGACGCTCGAGCAGTTCACGGATTCGATGCGGAACGGAACCGACCACCGGAATGACGCGACGCCGATCCTGCAGGTGATGCCGTGGCCGGTCTACGGCAAGATGTCCGACCGCGAGCTGGCGGCGATCTATGAATTCCTCAAGGCGATCCCCGTCATCAACCCGCGCCCTGATTTCTGCACAGCGCCGGCGTTCTAGAGGACCCGTACGTGACAACGGCGGCCCACCGGGGCCGCCGTTGTCCGTGGTCACGACGGATGGCCGGTCTGAAGACCGGCCGCTACGTACTACTTGCCGACGGCCTTCCAAACGTCCGCCTTGGTCTGCGCCGCGTTGGAGCGGTGCACCGAGACGTACTGCTCGAAATCGAGGTTCAGCTTCTCGAGCGCCAACTGCAGCGCCTTGATGTGATCGTTGGGCTGCTGCCCCGCGGCCGGCAGCGTGTAGTCGGCCTGGAACAGGATCTTCTCCTTCGGGATGAAAGCGACGGTGATGCCGTTGGAGTGCGGCGACGGGTAGATGTGGTAGAACTCCACTGTCCGCGTCCCGTCCGAGTACACCTTCTTGGCGGCGATCGTCTCGACCTTCACCTTCTTCGGGCTCTTCGCCAGCGAGTCGTTCAGCAGCGTGCGCGGCGTGTTGAGCGCCCGCTCGAAGAACTCCTTGTTGTTCTCGTGTGTGACGATGGTGACGCCCTCGGCCACGAACGCCGGCAGGCCGCCGGTGTGGTCGGCGTGCGGGTGCGAGTTCCACACGTAGCGCAGCGGCTTGTTCGGATACAGCTTCTTCGCCTCGGCGATGTAGGCCACTCCGCGAGCTTCGGGCTGCCCCCCCTCGAGCATCATCACGTAGTCCCTGAACTCGACGAGTATCGAGTCGTAGCTGCCGGGACCGGTAGTGAGCCGCGTGAGCCCCTCGCCGAGCTTTTCAGCCGTGACGGTGAGCGCGGGCGGGCCGCCGGGGCCGCCGCCGGGAGGCGGACCACCCGCGCGGCCGGCCGGCGGAGCCGGGGCCGGCGCGAGCGCTGCCAGGTTGGCCGGATTGGCCGCCGCGGCGGTGACATCCACCTCGAAGAACGGCAGGCCGCCGCGCGTCTGCACGATCTTCGTGGGCGCCATCGCGCCGCCCATGTCCTTCCACCCGCTGTAGGTGGCGACGACGTGCATGTCGCCCATGATGTTCTCGCCCACCCACGTCTCGACGCGCTCGATCAGGTTCTGGGCATTGACGTAGCCGTTGATCGTGTAGGCCTTGCCCGACGGCGCCTTCACCGCGGGGCTCCACGTGACCACGGTGAGGTTCCCCCGCTTGGTCGCCGTGGCGTTGTTCTCGGCGGCGCCCTTCAGGAAGCCCCACGGCGTGATGTAGAGCTCCAGCGACCCCAGCCAGGGCTGCGAGAGATCCGCCTGCTGCGGCGAGACCTGCGCGAAGAACGTGCCCGGAGCCGTCACCGTCGAGCCGCCGGGGCCGATGTTGTTGGTGCCGCCGGTGTGACGCGACGTCGGCGCCGCCAGATCGATCACGCGCACGTAGTTGGTAATCGGGCGCATCGGGTTGTGCGGCCCCTGGCAGGTCATCTGCGTCGCATTGGCGCCGCACTGCTGGAAGGCCACGTCCTTCGCGGATCCCGAATAAGTGATGGACTTCGGATCGCCCAGCGCCTTGCGCGCGTTGGCGATGACCGTAGCCGCGTCCTGCGCCATGGCGTTTCCGGCCATGAACGCGAGACAGATGCCGATGAGTGCCAGTTTCCTCAACTCCCGCCCTCCTTGAACGCCTTGACGACAGTCCTTACGGTCGACGGCGGCCCATAGCTTACTCGCGGACGGATTCCGATGGCACCACCGGCCCAGCCGGCCGTCGAATTTGACGACAATCTGCCTACAATGCGGCGCCTGGAGGGTTTGATGGACGCACGCTGGCAGCGGTGGATGGTGTGGGCGGGATGGATCGTGTCGTGCGCGCCGGTATATATCGTGCTGTCGAGCGCGCGCTGGAAGCTCACTCACGACCCCTGGTACGTGCGGGAGATCACGCGGATCGGGTGGATGACGTCGGCGCTCGAGACGCTGGCGACGCTGCAGCTCACCGCCATCGCGCTCTACCTGATTCCCTGGACGTCGGTCCTGGGCGCCGTGCTGCTCACCGGGTATCTCGGCGGCGCGGTGGCCTCGTACGTGCGGATGGGCGAGTACTACCCACCGCTCGTGCCGTTCACGACCGCCGCGCTTGCGTGGCTGGGACTCTTCCTGCGCGAACCGCGACTGCGGGCGCTGCTTCCGTTCCGCGTCCGCCTATAATCCGGCCCATGCGACACCGGATTCTGAACGCCCTTGCGGCGCTGCTGGCGGCGACCACGCTCTCGGCGCAGGCCCCGGCTCCAGGCCCGTCGATGCGGGGCGACGGCCCGGCGCCGGCGTCGAAGCCTTTCAGCGTCACCCGGTCCGACCCTGGACTCGACGCCGTCGTCGCCGCCGACACGAAGGCCGAACTCCTCGCGCGCGGCTTCGGCCTCAACGAGGGACCAGTGTGGGTACGCGAGGGGCAGTCCGGCTATCTGCTCCTCGGGGGGCTCCTCGACAACGTCATCTACAAGATCGCAGCCGACAAGACGGTGTCGGTGTTCATGGAACGCGCCGGCTACACCGGCACCGACGTGAACAACACCGGCGCCCAGACCCGCAGCGGGCGCTCACACGTGCTGCTCATCGGGCCAAGCTGCGCCAGCCTCGACTCGCAGGGGCGCCTGATCTGGTGCGCCGACAACGACCGGACCGTCATGCGGCTCGAGAAGGACGGCACCACGCGCACGAAGCTGTCGGGGGGCTCCGACGACGGCAAGCGCTTCAGCGGACCGAACGACATCGTGGTGGCGAAGGACGACGCGGTGTATCTCACCGACAACGACTTCGGCTTGCGCAACGCCGCCCAGAACCCCGACAAGCAGATGCCAAACGGCATCTGGCGGATCAAGGACGGCAAGTCCACGCTGGTGCTCGAAGCCAGCGTGCTCGGCGGCATCCCGAACGGCATCGTGCTCTCGCCCGACGAGAAGTACCTCTACGCCAACGCGGGGCAGCGGATGTTCCGCTACGAGGTGAAGCCGGACGGCTCGCTGGGACCTGGCACGCTGTTCACGCAGGGGCCCGGCATCGGCGACGGCATGAAGGTGGACACGCTCGGCAACGTCTACTCGACGAGCGGCGCCGGCCCCGGCATCGTGCGGGTCACGTCGCCGGCGGGGACGCTGCTCGGCTATCTGAACCTCGAGATCGTCGGCGGCGAGCCGAAGCGGCAGATCTGCGCCACCAACGTGGCGTTTGGCGATCCGGACGGGAAAGGCCTCTACGTCACCGCGTGCGATGCGGTGTACCGCATCCGGATGAAGGTGGCGGGCGTCATGCCCGGCCCGCGGTAAACGCACTCAGCGCGTCGACATCCGCTCCTGCACGCGCGCGCCGCGGAGGATGGCCTCGAGGCCGTAGTTGCCCTCGTGGCAGGCGAACTCGAACATCCGCTCGCCGGTCAGCTTGAGCGGAATCATCAGCGTCCACGGGCGTGACCACACCGTCGGATCGTCGAAGGTCACGTAGTACTCGAGCGTGTCGTCGGAGACGCGCCTGAACTTCTCGATCGTTCTCAGCTTGTCGGTGGCGCCCACACGGGTGGCGTTGGCCGTGTAGCTGGTCGTGTTCACCACCAGCGTGTCGCCCTCCCAGCGCGCAGTCGAATCGCCGTGGTACTGACGGATGACCGGCGAGACGTGCGGCCGCCCCTCGGCGAAGATGCGGGAGTCGTGAATCATCTCGCTGCGCAACGCCACCACACCCGGCCCCTGCGTGATCGCGAAGTAGCTCTGATACCCGGCGCGGATGTTCGGCGTGCCGTAGCTGATGCAGCGTGTGCCGAGCGACAGATCGGACGGGGCGTCGGCGGGTCCGCGTCCCTTCCGGGCCGCGGCCTCGGCGGCGCGGGCGCGCTCGGCGGCGCCAGCCGCAAGCGGCGGAATACGGCCGTCCGGAGGATCGATGATGAGCGACGTGCGCTTGTCCCACACGCGCTCGGACAACCACGTCTGGTCGTAGTTCCCGACCTGCGTGTCGGCGGAGCTGAACTTCTCCTTGCCGTCGATCGCCGCCGCGATGAGCTCGTCGGCGAAGAACGCGTCGCCGCCGTCCATCATCTGCTTGGCGCGCTTCTGCAGATCGGCGAACTCGGCGTCCGTCATCGTGGCCCGAAGCCCGAACTGCTTCGGCCGCTCGAGCGGCGTCATGCCGTTGTTGGCCCACACGCCCTGGAAATCGGGACGCCCGTCGGGCGTCCGCGGCACGGACCAGCCCTTGGAAGACTGACCGTCCAGCACGGCGGTGGCCGACAGGGCAACGCCCATCAGGATGGAGGTCACGAGTCGTCGAGACATGGGCACAGTGTGTCCGAGATGCGGCCGGGCGGGCATACCTTTTTCGAGGTACGCCCCGCGCGACGGCCGCCACACGATACGCTCAGGCGTGCCCTACCGGGTGGACGTTCGCACGGCGGCCATGGACACGGCGGACCGGCTGATCGACCTCGGCGCCCTTGATGTCGAGCCGACGCCCGGCGCCGGTGTCGCCGCCCTGATGCCGGACCGCGTGACGCCAGCCGAGGTGATGGCCGCGCTCGGAACTGGCGAGCTGGCGGTCTCTCCCGCGGTCCCGCGCGACGCCGGTTCCGTGTGGGTGCTGAGCGCGCGTCCGATTCGAATCGGCTCACACGAACTCAGGCTCGTCGATGCCGGCGCGTTCGGGACTGGACTCCACCCGACGACGGCGCTCTGCCTGGACGCGCTCGAGGACGCTATCGGCGCCACGCCTCCGGACCACGTGCTCGACGTGGGGACAGGGTCGGGCGTGCTGGCGCTCGCCGCGCTCGTCCTGGGCGTGCCACGCGCGACGGGCATCGACGTGGACGAGGATGCCATCCGGGTCGCGGCCGAGAACGCCCGCCTGAATGGACTCGATCGCCGGCTGCGGTTGACCCGCGGCGGCCCCGAGTCGATCACGGGCACGTGGCCGCTGGTGCTCGCCAACGTCCTCGCGGCTCCACTGATCGAGATGGCGCCCGCACTCGTGCGCCGCGTGGGCCGCCGGGGCCGGCTCGTGCTGTCGGGCATCCCCGCCGGCGTTGCGGCGGACGTTGACCAAGCCTACAGGCGGCTGGGCATGCAGGGCGTGCGCACGGCATCGCGCGGCGGCTGGACCGCCCTGGTGCTGCACGCGACGTGGTGAGGCAGTCGAGCGTCGCGAAATGATTGCGGCTGGCCGGTGAACAACCGCTCGAGGTGTCCCGAAGAGTGAAGTAGCCCGCTTAGATCCGGCCGAACCCCCAGGAAAAGGGCAACGACCCGGGTCCCCCGCCAGTGCGTACGCCGCGGAACATCGTCTCAGCGATGAAGAAGTCCACGCCCAGGATGGCCACGTCCACCATGAGCTCGGTGTCGGCGATGAACCGTTCGAGCTTCTCGGGCGGCGTGGACACCGGGTAACCGCACCAGTACTTGAGGTCGTGATAAAAGCACGCCGGGTAGATGTTGACGTTGGCGAGCTGATTGAAGAACAGGCTGCAGCCGTCGCTCACGAACGGCTTGGGCGGCGGGTCGGCGGCAATCCGCTCCCAGAGCCGCGACAAATCCTTGGCCTCGCACAGCCGCTGAATGTCCGGCAGCGAGACGACCACGCCCTTGGGCGGCACCTCAGGAAAATTCACCATGCAGATCTCGCGCCTCGAATAGGCGCGTAGCGTAGCACGCGCTCCGGCGCCGCGTACAATGGCCGCGTCACAAGGAGTCGAACGCACATGCCGAAGGGCAATCTCGTCGTGAAACTGTCGGACATGACGGGCGACCTCGTCCGGGGTCGCGTGGAGATCGATCTCAAACGCGTCTCGGGCTCGAGCGGGGCTGGCGGTGAGAACATGATCGTGAAGGTCAACGGGCCTGTCGGCGCCCTCACCATCACCGGCATCAAGTGCCAGACCGGCCCCGGCACCATGTACGAAGTGCGTGCCTCCACGCCACACCACCGCAAGTACGCGTTCTTCCAGCTGATTCAGGAGAACCGGGACAACACCGCCAGCGACGACGTCGAATTCTGGGTGAAGCCCGGCGAGGTCAAGGGCATCCAGGCGCCGGCCGTGGCCGGCCTCCCGGCCGCCGCGCAGGCGATGCTCTCGCAGGCGACCATGATCGTGGACCGGCGCGAGGACCAGGAGCTCGCGGGTCTGTCGGGGCTGGCGCTCTATCAGCAGATGGATCCGCAGCGGCGGGCGTGCTTCCTGAACATCGTCAAGAAGGCGTCCCACGAGGCGACGGCTGACAACAGCATCGCGGCGTTCGGCGATCTGTTGATCCTCAGGCAGGACCGGCTGTTCGCGCGCGTGGCCGCCGGGCTCCCCGAGCAGCTGCGAAACGCGGCGATGTTCAAGTCGGCCCCCGGCGCGCTGCACGAACCGCCGCCGGGGTTCTCGCCGCCGATCGAGAGCTTCAAGTCGAAAGATCCGCACGCCAACCTGCAGATCACGTTCATGACGGAGCTCGCCACAGGCGGACTGGCCGCCGACATCGACATCGAC
>DASRPM010000205.1:0-6656 GCA_035646375.1 Vicinamibacterales bacterium | reverse complement strand
CGCGGGTGGGACGAAGGCGTGGCCGGCATGAAGGTGGGCGGCCAGCGCACGCTCACCATTCCGCCCGACATGGGCTACGGCGCGCGCGGCGCCGGCGGCGTCATCCCGCCCAACGCGACGCTGGTGTTCGACGTGGAGCTGTTGGACGTGCGCTGACGCGCACGTCCGGCCTTGGGCCTTGGGCCTTGGGCCTTCCGAAATGATCGAGCTCGAGATTGAGACACTCGATCTCGCGGGCGATGGCATCGCGCGCGCCGGACGGCGCAGCTACGCGGTGCCGTTCACCATTCCCGGTGAACGCGTGCGCGTGCAGCCGGCGCCCCGGCCGCGCGCCGACGGCGTCGTGCCGGCGCGCCTGGTCGAAGTCCTGCGTGCCTCGCCGCATCGCATCACGCCGGGATGCCGGCACTTCGGCCCCGGCCAGCCGCACGGTGCCGAGCCCTGCGGCGGGTGCGCGTGGCAGCACATCGCCTATCCGGAACAGCTGCGGCTGAAGACGGAGCTCGTCACGCGGCTGGTGCGCGCGGCGGTCCCGGACGCGCCGGCGGCGCAGCCGATGCGGCCCACGACGCCGCTCGACGCCCCGTGGGGTTACCGGCACAAAGTGCACTTCGTGTTCGGCACCGCGGGCGGACGCCACCCACGCCTGATCATGGGGCACTACGCGCGCGGATCGCGGCACGTCGTCGGCGTCCGCGAGTGTCCCGTGCACGCGGCGGACGGCAACACCTGCGCCTTCGCGCTGCGCGACGCGTGCGTGAAGGCGGGCGTGCTGGCCGACGACCCCACGGAGCGCCGCCGCGGCGGCGTGCTCAAGAGCGTGGCCGTGCGCGTGGCCCGCCGGACGTCCGAACGCATGCTCACGCTGGTCGTCGCCGACGACGGCGACCGCGCGCTTCGCGGCGCCACACGGCGCGCGCTCGACGGCGCCGGCGCCGCCACCGCGCTCCATCTCAACATTCACCCGCGCGCCAACGCGTTCATCTTCGGCCCGGACACCCGCCGCATCAGCGGGCCCGAACGGCTCCGCGACGAAGTCGCAGGCGTGTCGTTCCTGGTCTCGCCGACGGCGTTCTTCCAGACCAATGTCGATGCCGCGGACGCGCTCGTGGCGCTCGTGCGCGGCGCGCTGCCCGCTGGGGTGGCGGTGCTCGATTTGTACGCCGGCGCCGGGCTCTTCGCGCTGCCGCTCGCCCGCGCCGGGCATCAGGTGGTGGCGGTTGAAGAGAACGCGGCGGCCGTGGCCGACGGCGAGGCCAGCCGCGCGTTGAACCGGATTCCGCCGGCGCAGTGCCGCTGGGTGGCGGCAACGGTCGAGACCGCCCTCGCCCGTGTGGACGCCTTCGACACCGTGGTGCTGGACCCGCCGCGCGAGGGGTGCTCCGCCCAGGTGGCGCAGCGGCTGTTCGCCGAGCGGCGGCCGTCGCTGGCGGTCTACGTCTCGTGCAACCCCGAGACGCTGGCGCGCGACCTGGCCGTGGCGGCCGGCCAGGGCTACGGCGTCGAGTCGCTCCAGCCGGTGGACATGTTCCCGCACACCTCGCACGTGGAAACCGTGGCCGTTCTACGACGGCGGAGGCCCGCTCGAGGCTGAGCCTCGGCCGGGTCGTGCCTGACGAAGAATTCAGAAAGCGCTCCGGCGATTTTCAGTAGGATCGCTGCCATGCGACACGTGCGGAAGTGGCTCATCCTGTCCCACCGCTATCTCGGCATCGCGCTATGCGTCCTGCTCGTGATGTGGTTCGCATCGGGCATCGTGATGATCTACGCGGGGGGCCTGCCGTCGCTCACGCCCGAGGCCCGGCGCGCGCATCTGCCGGCGATCGACTTCACGCGTGTGACACTCAGCGCCCAGGACGCCGCCGTCCGCGCCGGGCTCGACGCACCTCCCAGCGCCACGCTGCTCTCCGTGCAGGACCGTCCGGCCTACCGGTTCGGCGGACCCACACCCGTGACGGTCTTTGCCGACACCGGCGAAACGATGGCGCCGGCCACGGTGGCCGACGCGCGCCGCATCGCCAGCCGCTTCCTGGGCGTGCCCGAATCGCTCCTGCTCGACGCCGGCCTGCTGACGACGCCCGATCAGTGGACGCTGCAGCTGGCCCGCCGCGGCGGCCTGCAGAAGTTCACGGTCGACGACGACGCCCGCACGCAGATTTACGTGTCGCCGCGCACGGCGGAAGTGGTGCTGGCCACGACCAGGCGCGATCGGGCGCTCGCGTGGATCGGCGTGATCCCGCACTGGATGTATTTCAGCTGGCTGCGCACCAACCAGCCGGTGTGGTACCGCACGGTCGTCTGGACGTCGACCGGCGCGACCGTGCTGACACTGCTCGGACTCGTGCTCGGCGTCACGCAGTGGCGGCGCTCGAAACCGTTCCGGCTGTCGGCGTCCGTGCCGTATGCCGGCTGGATGCGCTGGCACTACATCAGCGGCGCCGTCTTCGGCGTGTTCGCGCTCACCTGGGCGTTCAGCGGTCTGCTCTCGATGGAGCCCTACGAATGGACCAACGCCAGCGGGCTCGAGGTGGACGGCCAGGCGTTCACGGGCGGACCGATCGAGCTGGCGCAGTACAAGACGGCCGACGCCGCCACATGGGCGTCGATCGCCGACGGCCGTCCCGTGAAGGAAGTCGATCTCACCCGCATCCAGGATCAGGCCTACTACGTCGCGCACCTCGACACGCCGCCGCGGAAGCTGCGCGCCGAGCGGCTGCACCAGCCGTACTACATCACCGGACGCGCCGAACGGGATCGACTGCTCGTGGCGGCCGACACGATGCGCCTACGCGAGGAGCCGTTCAGCGTCGACTCGCTGATGGCGCGCCTCGACGCGGCGCTGCCCGGCGAGACGGTGGTCGAGCGGACGCTGCTCACCGAATACGACAGCTACTACTACTCGCGCGGCGGGCAGACGCCGCTGCCGGTGCTGCGCGTCAAGTACGGGGACGCGGCGCAAACGTGGATCTACGTGGACCCCGAAATGAGCCGCGTGCTCGGCTCGGTGCCGAAGCTCGCCCGCGTGGAGCGCTGGGTGTACAACGGCTTCCACAGCCTCGATTTCGCCTTCTGGTATTCCCGCCGTCCGTTGTGGGACATCGGCATGATCCTGCTGCTGCTCGGCGGTCTCGCCACGAGCAGCCTCGGCGCCTACCTCGGTGCGCGCCGCCTCGTGCGCGCGTCAGGACTGGTTCTCAATCAGCCGCGCACTCAGCTGCACCAGCCGGAGAAGCGGGCTGCGGCGCCGCCAGTCGCCTAGATCGATCGCCGACGATCGGGCGAGGTCGGCGGCGTAGCGCCGCTCGAGCTGCGCCGCCAGCTCGCGATCGAGGATCGCGAGCGCGTTCTCTTCGTCGAGACGCCGCGAGCGCGTGTTGAGATTCGGCGACCCGATGATGCTCCACTGGCCGTCCACGACCGCCACCTTGCTGTGGATGAAGGTCGGCTGGTACTCGTAGATTTTCACGCCGGCCTCGAGCAAGGTGTCGTAGGCGTTCTGGCCGGTGAACCGGGTCAGCGCGTGATCGGTGTGCCGGCCCGGCACGATCAGCCGCACCTCCACGCCGGCGCGCGCCCGTTCGCGCAGCGCCGCTTTCAGCGGCTCGTCGGGAATGAAATACGGCGTGGTGAGGGAGATCGACCGCCGCGCCGCCAGGATGGGCAGCAGATAGAAGTAGGCCATCGACTGATCGTCGTCGGCCGGCGAGTTCACGTGGTGGATGAAGCGCTCGACGCCGCTCGCCTCCACCGGCGGCTCCGCGGCCGGCTGCACCACGATCTCGCCCGAGGCGCTCACCCAGGGGCCCACGAACGCGGCCTGCAGCCGGCGCGCCATCGGGCCGGTGACACGGAACATCATGTCGCGCCAGTGCTGCTCGTCCTGTGCGTTCCCCAGCCACTGGTCCCCGATAGCCATCCCCCCGACGTACCCGACACGGCTGTCGATGACGATGGCCCGGCGGTGGTTGCGCCGGTGCACCCGCATCCACGTCGTCAGCGACGCCTCGCGGTAGCTCGCCACGCGGCCGCCCGCTTGTACGAGGGCGTCGAACAGCTCGTCGGGCGCCTTGTCGCCGCCGAACCCGTCGAGCAGCACGCGTACCGCGACGCCCTGTCGCTGCCGCGCGATCAGCGCGTCGAGCAGCTGATCGCTCATGCGGCCGTCCTTCCAGACGTAGACGAGGATGTTGATCGTGGAGCGCGCCGCGCCGATATCGCGCAGCAGCGCCGGCAGGAAGCCGTCGCCGTTGTCGAGCACCTCGACGCTGCCGCCGCGCTCGATCGGCGCATTCACCAGGTATGAGAGCGACTCGGCAAACCGCGGCGAATCGACGGGTGCCAGCGGCTCGTTGGTCTTCACCGAGTAGGGCGCGCTGTCGGCGCCAAGGAAGGCGACGCTGAAGGCGCTCGCCAGCGCCACGACGCCGCACAGGAAGAACAGCGTCTCCCACCACTTCTGGCGACGAAAAAGGGCGCGCACTGCCTCAACGGGAGCCATCGCCGAGGCTAGTGCAAGAGCGCGGCCGGGTGAATCAGTTGTTCATCAGGCTGAAAAGCAGAGCCGCAGCCGCGCCGGCGCCCGCCGCGTGCCACACGAGCTCGACGGGCTTTCGCACCAGCAGGCTGCCGAGGCAGAGCACCACGGCAGCGGCCACGAGGAAGCGCTGGTAGAGCTCCTCGACCGTTTCCACCGGATCAGACGGCGGCGCCTGCCGCCGCAGCCGATCGATGATGCGGAAAGCGACGACGCGATCGGACTCGTCGCCGATCTCGAAATAGTCGCCGCCGCCGGCCACCGCAATCTGCACCAGCGAATTGCGGTCGAGCGTTGAACGGATGACCGGCGGGGGACGCGTGCCGTCCGCCTCCAGCGGCTCGGGAATCATGCCGCCGACGCTCGTGCCGATGCCGACCACGTAGACCGGAATCTTCCGCTGCCGCGCGGCCTGCAGCGATTCGGCCACCTTGCCCGTCCACGCCTGCCCGTCGGATATCACGATGAACGCTTTCGGGTTCCCACTCTTCCCGAACAGCTCCTCGTCCTTTTCGACGAGCCGCAGCCCCCAGCGCAGCCCTTCCTCGATATTGGTGTCCCACGTCGGCGCGTTCTCGAGCGGGAACGGCGAGTGGTCGCCGAGGTGATCGATGAAGAAGAAGAGGGAGTTGGGATCGCGCGTCAGCCGCACCTGCGGCGCCGCGAGCTGCGCGAAGAGCGCCAGCGCCACGCGATCGCCCTGCCAGCTGAGCGACTCGGCGAACGTCCGCAGGAACAGCACCGAGCGCCGCCAGCGGTCGGGCCGCACGTCGGCGACGTACATCGATGCCGAAGCGTCCTGCAGGATCACGATGTCGGCGCTGCCGCGCCGGACGATCGACGTGAGCGCCTGTGGCCGCGCCAGGGCCACGATGACCAGGCTCGCCGCGATGAGCGCCGCCAGCCAGAACGCGAGGTCGCCGAACAGGCCGAAGCGCTCGCGCAACGGCAGGATGCGATCGCGCCGCATGCGCCGCACGTCGCGCCGCCGCCACACCACGCGCCACACCCAGACGACGAGCAGCGCGGCGCTGGCGGCGAGCAGCCACAGGTAGGCCGGCTCGCCGAAGCGCAGCGTGCTGACGTCGAGCGTGGGCAGGGTCCACATCGGCGCGTACTTCCTTCCGAAACGGCGTCAGCCCTTGCGATCCTTACCTGGCGCCTTGCCCGCGTCGCCGCCGAGCGGCTTCTCCTGGCTCTCGAGCGGGATGTAAATCTGGAACCCCTTCTGGCTCGTGGCTTCCGACGGCTGGCCGCCCTGGCCCATTTCGCCCTTCGACGCGTCGCCGCCTTGGGGCGGCTGCTTGCCTTTGGCCTGCTCGTCGCGAAGGCGGATGAGGTACTCGTAGTTGTAGGCGGCGTCCTCGCGCCACGCACTGTTCTTGAGCACCGCGAAGTAGGCGGCGGCCGACTCCTCGAGCGCCTGCTTGGTGACTTCTCGATCCTTGTAGCGGCCCTGGTTCTGCCGGTAGACGGCGTTGGCCACCACCAGCTTCAGATCGAGGCTTCCTTCCTCGATGGCCGTCACCGGGTCCTCGCCCTCGGGCAGCAGCGTGTCGTACTTGCGCTGCCAGTATTGCAGCGCGCCGCGGCGCGCCCGCACTTCGTCCATCACGCTCGAACCGAAGCCCGGCACCCAGCGCGCCACGCCGATCGACTCCTCGGCCTCGGCCAGGCTCTGCTCGGCACGTTCGTAGTTGAGTGTCGCGAGATCCTGTTGCGCGTCGGCCACCAGCCGCTCCACCGTCGCGATGCGCAGCGACACGACGCCAACGACGGCGAGCACCGCCGCCGCAACTCCCCAGACGATCGTTCCCTTCATAAGTGCGTTCTCCCTACCCTGCTTACCCCGCCCACCCCGCCTACCCTGCCACTAGCTACGGGAATGTTCTGAACACCGGGACCGACAGCTTCAACGTGGCCGCGAGCAGCCACAACGCCACCGCCGCCAGCGCGTAGGCCGAGAACCGCGGGCGCTGCACTCTGTACTCGCGCATCTCGATGCGTCCGGGCGACAGCCGGTCGATGTCCACCAGCGCGCGCGACAGCTATTCATCGTCGTAGGCCGCGTAGAACCGCCCGCCGGTGCGCTCGACGACGGTCTTCCAGATCTTGTCCTGCG
>DASRPM010000204.1:0-11445 GCA_035646375.1 Vicinamibacterales bacterium | reverse complement strand
ATGCTGGCGCCGAAGGCGCAGGTGAGCATCTACCCGTGGAAGGAGCCGAAGGAACGGATTCCGCTGGCCGTCCGCCACATCCGCTCGTTCCTCCGCGCGCACCGTACCTAGTAGGTAGTTGCGGGTCTTTAGACCCGCCTTTCGTACGTAGTTGCGGGTCTTTAGACCCGCCTTCCGTACGTAGTTGCGGGTCTTCAGACCCGCCTCACGCGGGATCGCGGTGCACCGTGGCCGGCGAGAACGCCGGCAGGCACACGGCGATGTACTCGGCGCCGTCAGGCTCGGGGCTGCTGTAGCGGATCCACTCGCCCGCCGACGTCGCCACCGCCTGACCCGCGCGGACGTCGATGACGCCGCCCTCGTGCTCCACGCGCACCATGCCCTTGAGCACGATCGTCATCTCGTCGAAATGCGGACGCTGGCCCGGCTCCACCCAGCCGCCGGGCGACACCATCCGCGCCACGCTGACGCCGTCGTGGCCGGAGTTCACGCGGCCGATGAACTCCTGAATCTGCTTCGGTTTGTTCCCCACGGCTTCTACGACAGTGGGCCGTTCGATGAGACGTGGCATGGAAGGATGCTACACCGGTCATCGCGGCAGTAAGATCGGCCGGGACAGGAGGGTGAGATGAAGCACGTGAAGCAGCTGGTGTTTACCGTCTCCGCATGCGCCGCACTCATCCTCGCGCTGTTGGTGACGCCGGGACGCGCGCAACAGGGCATCGCGGGCGACTGGGTGCTGACGATGTACGACACCTTCGCCCCCAACGTCATGCGCCTGTCGCTCACGGTCGCGGGAGAGCGATTGAGCGGCTCGGCGGCGGGGCGGCCGATCGAGGGGACGTTCAGCGGCCGCACCGTGACCTTCACGGTCCGTAACGGCAAGGCCACTGGCACCCTCGAGGGCACGGAGCTCAAGGGCGACATCCTTTTTCCCGACCGCACCCTGAAGTGGACGGCGGCGCGCATCCCTCCGCCCCCTGCGTCGCCGAAGACACACGACTTCGAGCCGTCGGCGTTCCATTTGTACTTCTCGTCGAAGGTCGCGCCGCCGCTGCGGATTCACCCGGGTGACACGGTCCGCACGTGGAGCGTGGACGCCGGAGGCGTGGATCGCGCCGGCACGCGCCGCTCCCCAGGCGGCAACCCGCAGACCGGGCCCTTCTATGTGGAAGGCGCGATGCCGGGCGACACGCTGGTGGTGCGCCTGAACCGCGTGCGTCTCAACCGCGGCTGGGCCCAGAGCGGATCGAGAGTCGTGGGCAGAGCGCTGGAGCCTGGAACACTTGGCAGCGTGAAATGGGATGACAATTTCGCGAGCCGATGGACGCTCGACCCGGCGCGCGGCGTCGCCACGCTCGAGAAGCCGACGGCACCGCTCGGGAAGCTGACCATCCCGCTCCAGCCGATGCTCGGCTGCCTTGGCGTCGCGCCGCCCGGCGAGTCGTCGATTCGCACCACCGATTCCGGCTCCTTCGGCGGCAACATGGACTACAACCAGCTTCGCGAGGGCACCACCGTCTATCTGCCGGTGTACCACCCGGGCGCGCTGCTGTTCGTCGGCGACGGGCACGCCGCGCAAGGCGACGGCGAATTGACCGGCGACGCGCTCGAAACGTCGATGGACATCGAGTTCACGGTCGACCTCATTCGCGACCGCAGCTTCGGGCATCCGTTGGCCGAGAACGCCGAGTTCCTGATCAGCATCGGCATCGGCGGCTCGCTCGAGCAGGCGCTGCAGCAGGCGACGAGCGGCATGATGCGGTGGCTCGAGCGCGACTACAAGCTGACCGGGTCGGACGCCGCCGTGATCCTTGGTTTCGCGTTGAAGTACGACGTGGTCGACCTCGTCGGCACGCAAGTCAGCATCGCGGCCAAGGTGCCGAAAGCAACGCTCACCCCGCTGAAAGGAAACTGATTCCGTGGCACACGTGCGGTCGCTGTTCCTGCTGGTCATCGCGCTGGCGATGGCCACCCCCGCCGCGGCGCAGTGGCTGAAGCTGCCGACGCCTGGCATCCCGCGCTTGGCGGACGGCAAGCCGAATCTCGCGGCGCCCGCGCCGCGCACCGCCGACGGCAAGCCCGATTTCTCGGGCCTGTGGGAAAACCAGGGCGGCGACCGTCTCTACAACAACATCGCCGCCGACCTGCAACCGGGCGACGTGGCGCCGTGGGCCGACGCCCTCTACCGCCAGCGGCGGCTCGAGTTCGGCAAGGACAGCATGGAGACGCTGTGCCTGCCCCTCGGCCCCGCGTACCTCACGACGCGGTACCGGGAGCAGCGCATCGTGCAGACACCCACGCTCATCGTGTTCGCGTTCGACGACATGATGCACCGCGAGATCTTCATGGACGGACGGGCGCTCGAGCAGGATCCGAACCCGACATGGATGGGCTATTCGGTCGGCCGCTGGGAGGGCGACACGCTCGTCGTGGAGAGCAACGGCTACAGCGATCGCTCTTGGCTCGACTTCGACGGCCACCCGCACACCGAGGAGCTGCGCATCACCGAGCGCTACACGCGCCGGGATTTCGGCCACATCGACGTCCACGTCACGATGGTCGATCCCAAGGCGTACTTCAAGCCGATCACGTTTTCGATGCCGATGCAGTACAGGGCCGATACCGAGCTGCTCGAGTTCATCTGCGACAACAACAAGAGCCGCGAGCGCATCTCGAAGACTCCGGCCGGCCAGGCTGTCGACGTGCCGGTCGCGACGCTGGCGCGCTACGTTGGCGCCTACGACATCGTGGATGCCTCCAACCGCAAGACCGTCGCAACGGTCACACTGTCCGGCTCTGCGCTGTTGCTCGACTACGGTGGGAAGGGCGCGGAAGTACTCATTCCGCTCTCATCGACGAAATTCTCGTGGTCCGGGACGATCGTGGATTTCTCGACGCCGGCGGGTGGCGCCGTCAGCATCCTGCTCCACTACGCCGAAAGCAGCGAGGGCGGGCCCCGACGGTAGCGTCTACCGCTGGTGGTTCTTGAAGAACTGCCACATCACGCCAGTCGTGTCGATTTCGGTCTTCGTCCACGTGTGGCCGAGCCCGTCGATGCGGATCATACGGACCTCGGCGGCGCAGCCGTCATAGCGAATCGTCGACAGCGGGCCCGCGGGGTCGTCCGTGATCGGGTCGCTCCTGCAACCGTTGTGACGGGCCCAGCCGGCCAGCGCCTCCGGCACGCTCTCGAGCCACTCGGCTCCCCTGCCCGCAGCGTGTCCGTCGTAGGGATTCTGCGGATCGGCCAGCCCGTGGAAGGTCAGCACCGGCACGCGGGGGCCGTCACACGGGCCGGGCCAACGCAGCGCCGAGACGGGCGCTACCGCCGCGAGGCGCGAGCCGAGCCGGCACGCCGCGAGCGACGTCATGCGGCCGCCGCCCGAGAAGCCGGTCATGTAGACGCGCGACTCGTCGGTGCACACGCGCGCCGCTACGTGCGTGATGACATCGCTCACGTACGCTACGTCGTCGGCGCGGCCGCTCTGCGCCGGCACGTTCCACCGGTTGCGCTCGCCCTCGAGCGTCGCCACCAGGAAGCCCTCGGTGGCCGCCAGCGTCTCGAAGCCGCTGTTGCGCGCCTGTCCCGCGGCGGTGCCCCCGCTGCCGTGCAGGTCGAGCACCAGCCCCAGGCGCGTGCGCCCGTCGTATCCAGGAGGCACGAAAAGGCGGTAGCCGCGTGCGCGCTGCGATGACGTGAGCGCCTGCGCAGACACGCCGGGCGAAAATGGCAGCTCGCACGAGGCGGAGCTGGCACCTGCGGTCTGCGCCTGCGCCGAAGTGTTGGCCAGGACGACAAGAGCGACGGCCATGATGTACGTCATGCGCGCCGCCGATTATAAGGCTCTGCTGTGAGCACCCGGCACGAACCTGCGGGGTGCTGGATATAAGGAAGGGGCGAGCGGGCGTCAACGCGCCGTCATCTGATCGACGGTGCGCCGACGCCGGAAGGTGCTACGCCGCGCTGCGCGAGGCGCGCGGGAAGTACCGTGCGTACACGCCACCAGGCGTCTCCGCCAGCACGCGCGCGTCTACGAGCACGCGCACGACAGCCTTGCAAAGGCCGATGCTGGCGTTCAGCCGGCGCGCAATCTCGTCGAGCGTCAACCGCACTGCCGGCGCTTGCAGGAATTCCTGTTGAATCCGGACGACGAGCATTTCGATTTCCGACCGTGTGGGTGCCATCGAACCATCCTCCAAAAATGCTGTCCGATTGCAAAGCAACTGGCGTGCCGCTTTGTGCACCCCGCACCTTCGCCCCCTGATCGGGGGGCGCATCGAAGAAACGGCGCACATACAATGGACGCATCATGCGAATTTCGCTCGCCGCGCCGCTCGCTACTGCGGTGATCACCCTTCTTCTGGCCCTTCCGGCCGCCGCGCAGTGGCGCAATCTACCGAACCCGGTACCAACGGGTGCCGACGGCAAGCCCAACCTCTCGGCGCCCACGCCGCGCACCGCCTCGGGCAAACCGGATCTGACGGGCATCTACACGCCCCTCTATCGGTACTTTCAGAATCTTGCCGCCGACATCGGGCTCGAGAACGTGCCGATGACGTCGGGCGCGCAGAAGATTCACGCCGCGCGCGCCACCGGTCTCCTGGGCTACGAGGAGCCGGACGCCCACTGCCTGCCGCAGGGCGTGCCGAAGGTAAATCAGGCGCCGGTGCCGTTCAAGATCGTGCAGACCGACACGCTCGTGGTGCTGGTCTACGAAGCGTTCAATCTCTGGCGGCAGGTGCACCTCGATGGGCGCGAGTTTGCCGAGGATTTGAATCCGAGCTGGATGGGCTACTCGAAGGGCCGCTGGGAAGGCGACACGCTGGTGGTCGAGACGCGCGGCCTCAACGGCAAGCAGTGGCTCGATCACAACGGGCTTCCGGCGAGCGACAAGCTCGTGGTGATCGAGCGCTTCCGCCGCCCGAACATCGGCCAGCTCGAGATCGAGTACACGATCAACGACCCGACGTACTACACGCGGCCGTGGACCACGAAGGTGAACGCGCGCTTCACCACCGGCACCGAGCTCTTCGAGTTCATCTGCAACGAGAACGAGCGCTCCACCAAGCACATGGGCCCGAACATCAAGTGAGCCGCGCCGCCCGTCGGGCGGTCTGAAGACCGCCCGCTACCCGCCCGCTACTTTCGTGGCGGCAGCAGGGCTTTGCGGTCGGGCGGCAGGTGCTGGTCGACGGCGTTCATCATCGTGCCGACCGTGAAGTAGTCGGCCATCAGCATCATCATGTCGATCGTCCGCTGACGGCCGAAGTCGGTCACCATCTTCGCCCACAGCTCGCTGCTCACCTTGTGCTCGCGGAGCAGCGCCCGGAAGAAGCGGATCACCGTGGCGTCCTTGTCGGCGAGCCCCGTGACGTCGCGGTCGTGCTTCACGACGTCGATGACCGACTGCTCCAGCCCGGCGCGCAGCCCGGCCGGCTCGTGCGCGCTCCACTCGTACTGTTGATCGATCTCGCGCGCGGTGATGAGCACGATCAGCTGGAACATGCGGCCGCCCAGCGGGAAGGTGTCGCCGCGCGGGACGCCGAGCGCGCGCCCGATGGCGCCCAACCCTTCGGTGGCGCGCGGGCTCCACACGGTCACGTGGCCGGGCCCCGGCGCCGGCGCCGGCGGCGTGGCGCGGGCGTCGAGGGCCTTCTGCCCTTCGGCATCGAGCTCGGCGCGATTGATCGGCGGCATTCGCGACAGCGTCACCGGATGGATGTCCGGCGGCAGCTTCTCCTGGCCGAGCGCCACGGCCGGCAGAGCGGCCACGAGCAGAAACGCGAGTTGGGTGCGCATGAGGGCCTCCTGGGCGGCCAAGTCTAGAATGACGGCACCATGCGACGCTACCCGCAACTGGCTGTGCTGGCGCTCCTCGCACTCCTCGGTGCCAGCTGCGCGAACACCGAGCAAGCCGCGGCCACACGGCCGGCGTCATCCGATGCCGACGTCACGGCGCGGGTCAACGCGTTCGTGGACGCGTGGCATCAGGACGCCGCCCACGCCCGCCCCGCCTTCTTCGACAAGATCGCCAGCGACGGCATCTACATCGGGACCGACAAGACGGAACGCTGGACGCGCGAGGCTTTCCGCGAGTGGGCCAAACCGGCGTTCGCCCGCCCGGTCGCGTGGGCGTTCACGCCCCTTCACCGCAACGTGCGCGTGTCACCGGATCGAACGTTCGTCTGGTTCGACGAGCAGGTGCGCTCGTCGATGGGCCTCCTGCAGGCGACAGGGGTGATGCGGCCGGCGGCGGACAGCTTCGAGATCGTGCACTACCAGCTCTCGATCGCGGTGCCCAACGAGATCATCCCGGAGGTCACCGGCGCCATCAAGGCGTTCGAATCGAAGTAGGCACCCTCCCCCTATAATTGACGGCGCATGTCAGCCTCGCCGGTCAGTCAGATCCGGGATCACCGGCTGCTCGACGGCCGAGCTGTCCGCGACCGCATCCTGAACGACGTGGCCGAGCGCGTGCGCCATGCCCAGGCCACGCACACCATCGGGCGGCTCGTCTCGGTGAGCATCGGCGAGCACAAGGCCGCCGGCGTCTACGTGCGCGGGCAGGCCACCGCCGCGACGCGCGTCGGGCTGCGTTTCGAAGAGCAAATCTGGCCGAGCACGCTGACGCAGGACGAGTGCAAGGCGCGGCTCGTGGCGATGAACGACGACGCCGGCGTGCTCGGCGTCATCCTGCAGCGGCCGGTCCCGGCGCACATCCACGGCCGGTCGCTGGCCTCGGCGATCCACCCGTTCAAGGACGTCGAGGGCATGAACCCCGCCTCGATCGGCAACATCGTCTACAACGACCTGGCCCTGGCGCCCTGTACGGCGGCCGCGTCGGTGGAGCTGATCAAGGCCACCGGGCTGAACCTGCACGGTCTCGAGGTGGTGATGGTGGGCCACTCGGAGATCGTCGGCAAGCCGGCGGCGTTCATGCTGATGGGCGAAGGCGCCACGGTCACCGTGTGCCACCACATGACGCGTTCGGTGGCCGCGCACTCGCGCCGCGCCGACGCCGTGCTGGTGGCGGTCGGCAAGCCGAAGTTTCTGCGCGCGGACATGGTGAAACCGGGCGCGGCGGTGATCGACATCGGCATCAACCAGATCACCACCCCGAACGGCGAAGTACAGATCGTCGGCGACGTGGACACCGACGCGGTCAAGGAAGTGGCGAGCTGGGTCACGCCGGTGCCGGGCGGCGTCGGCCCGGTCACCGTGGCGATGTTCATGCGCAACGCCATCACCGCGCACAACAAGCAGCTCGCGGCCGGCTGGCTCGGATGAGCCTCCCGTTCGACCCTCTGCCCACGGCGCCCTCGTCGCTCATCGTCTTCACCGACGGCGCGGCCAAGGGCAATCCAGGGCCGGGCGGCTGGGGCGCCCTCGTCGTCGCGCCCGATCTGCACGTCACCGAGCTCGGGGGCGGCTCACCGCACACCACCAACAACAAGATGGAGCTCGGCGGCGCCATCGCGGCGCTGCGGCACGTGGCCGACCATCCGGGGCCCGTGGCGCTCTACACCGACTCCACCTATCTCATTCAGGGCATCACGCAATGGGTGTGGGGCTGGCGGAAGCGCGGATGGAAGACGGCACAAGGCACCGACGTGCTGAACCGCGACCTGTGGGAAGAGCTGGCGGCGCTGACGGGCGCGCGCGCCCGCGGCAGCGTGGACTGGCGCTGGGTGAGAGGTCATGTCGGCACCCCTGGCAACGAGCGCTGCGACGAGATTGCGGTGGCGTTCGCGGCGCAGGAGCCGGCGGCGCTGTATGACGGGCCGTTTGCGGACTACCCGCGGCCGATTCTCCAGCTCCCCGACGACACCGCCCTCCCGAAGCGGACCGGCGGGACCATGCCGGCGGCCAAGACCGCGGCGCACTCGTATCTGAGTGTCGTGAACGGCGTGCCGATGCGTCACCCCACCTGGGCCGAGTGCCAACAGCGCGTGAAGGGGCAGTCCGGCGCCCTGTTCAAGAAGACCGCGAGCGCGGCGGACGAGTCCACGATCCTGCGCGGCTGGGGCATCGACCCCGGCCGTCTGTGACCGACGTCACCGAGCCTGCTGCCGCATCCACGCAATCAGCGCTTGGTCCTGCTCGGCTGCCTCGTACGTCACGCCGGCTCGTTGGGCCAGCGCGAGCACGCGGTCGTTGAAGAACGCCGCCGTGTCGAGCTCGAGCTCGAAGACGAGGATGCTTGCCAGCCCGTTGAGGGCCGCGAGATCCATGGGATCGACCAGCGCGGCCTCGAAGAAGCGCCGCTCGGCCTCGAGCAGCAGCGGATCCCTCGGCGGGCGTCCGGCCTGAATCTCCTCCCAGTGCCGCACCATATAGGCGTTCTTGCGGTGATAGCCGCCCAGGTTCAGCACCGTCAGGTCGAACCGCCATCGCTGCTCGGCGTCGGCCATCGGCGCGTCAAGCGACCGCTGCGCGCCCGCCGCGGCTGTCAGATCGCGTGTGCCCAGCGCATCGCCCACGCGTTCCTGGCCGCGCGCGAGCCGATCGCGCGCGCGCAGCAGCTCGGGGCTCGGCGATTCGACGCGCGGCGGCAGCGGGTTGGCGGAGTCCGGCGCGGTTTCAGCGGCGCGCACCAGCCGCGCCATCGCGTCGTCGCCGGCCTTTCGCAGATCGAGATAGACGGAATGGCCGAACAGCTGCGGCAGCTTCGTGTCGTCCGTGACGCACGGCAGGATGAACCGGTCCATGTGAAACGCCGTCAGGATCTCGGCCGAGACCCAGCGTGATCGCGACGCGGGCTCCGACCAGACGAGCACCATCGCGCGGCTGCCGCGAATCGCCTCGTGCAGTTCGGGCCTCAGTTGAACGCCGAGACCGAGATCGGAGTTGTCGAGCCACGCCTCGAACCCGGCGGCCCGAAACGCGTCCTCGATCCCGGCCGCCGCCGGCGCGTTGGCCGACGAGTGGCTGATGAAAACACTGTGCACAGCTGGGCTCCGCGCGGAGTGTACCCTGTGGCCATGACGGACCCGCGCCCGCACCTGTCGATGCTGCGGTCGTACACCGCCGCCGACGCGCTCACCATCGCCAACGCGAGCTGCGGCACGATCTCGCTCTTCCTGTGCCTCAACTACGTGGAGACCGGCAGCAATCGCTACATCTGGCTCGCGTTCCTGCTGTTGCCTCTCGCGCTCGTCTTCGACATCCTCGACGGCTGGGTGGCGCGCGCGCAGCCGCACCGCAAGTCGGTGCTCGGCGGCGACCTCGATTCGCTGGCCGACGTCATCTCGTTCGGCGTGGCGCCGGCGGTGCTCGGCTTCACGCTGGGCATGCGCGGCGGCTGGGACATGCTGTGCCTCACCTACTTCGTCGTCTGCGGCGTCAGCCGTCTCGCGCGGTTCAACGTGACGGCAGCCGCGCTGTCCGATGCCACGACAGGCAAAGTGAAGTATTTCGAGGGGACCCCCATTCCCACGAGCATAGCCATCGTGGCGCTGCTGGCCGCGGCGCTGGAGTTCGGGCGCATAGGGATGGACCTGTGGTTCGGGGCGTGGCGGGTGGGCCCCGCCACGCTGCATCCGCTGGTGCTCGTCTACGTGGCGAGCGGCAGCGCCATGATCAGCGCCACGTTGAGGATCCCGAAGCCCTGAACGAAAGTGGGGGGAACATACGGGGCCGCCTTCAGGCGGCCCAGGGCCGGCTACAGCCGGCCCCACATCTGCCCTACTTCCTCACGACCAGGTCGTTGCGCACCGTGAAGCCCGGTGACGCCTTCTCGGTGGCGATACGGCCCGCGGCCGTCTTCTGCGCCGCCGATGGGACGTGCCCCTTGAGCACGATCGTCTTGGTGGCCGCGTCGGTGTCCACGTTGATGTCCGCCGCCGTCACGCTGGAATCGGCCACGAGCGCCGTCTTCACCTTGGCCGTCTGCGCGGCCGCACTCGTCGCATCGGCCACGTCGTTGGCCGTCTGACGCGCGTCGTCGACCGCGTGCCGCGCGTCGCTTACCCGCTCCGCGTTATTGACGGCATCCTGCGCCGCCGCCTCCACGGTCTTGCCGGCCGCACGCGCGGCCTCGGCGGCCTCCTGACCTGCTTCGCGCGCCTTCTGCTCGGTCGCGTCCGAACAGCCCGCGGCCACGCACGCCGCGACGAATACGCCTCCCGCCAGTGTCAGTCGTCTCATCGTCGTCCTCCAGCCCGGCGGTCGCCAGGCTTACACCAAGGGAGGAGCACAGGGCATGCCACGTGTGTGGCGCGGCTCATCTTTGTGACGCCGTCGAGCCTGATCCACCTGTAGCATTGGCGCGGCGCCAGGCGCCAGGAGCACCGATGCCACACCATCCGACTCATGGAATGACGCGACGCGAGTTCAACACAGCCATTGGCGCTGGAGCCGTCGGCACGGCTCTGCGGCAAGTGCCCGGCGCGCCGGCTCCGCCAGTCGCCGCGGTGGGGGCCGGCCGCACGTCCGAGCTGTGCGAGCTGACCGCGGTGGAGCTTGCCGATCGGCTGCGGCGGAAGCAGGTGTCGGCGCGCGACGTGATGGCCGCGCATCTCGCGCAGATGGAACGCGTGAACCCACGCGTCAACGCCATCGTCACGCTGGTGGCGGATCAGGCGATGGCCAACGCGACCCGCGCCGACGAGGCGATCGCCCGCCGCGGGCCGCTCGGCGTCCTGCACGGTCTGCCGGTGGCCCACAAAGACCTGGTGGACACGGCCGGCATCCGGACCACGCGCGGCTCGCTGTTCTACAAGGACAACATCCCTGCACGCGACGCGCTGATCGTGACGCGCATGCGCGCGGCCGGCGCCATCACGGTCGGCAAGACCAACACGCCCGAGTTCGGCGCCGGATCGCAGACGTTCAACGCGGTGTTCGGCGCTACCCGCAACCCGTACGACCTGACCCGGACGTGCGGCGGCAGCAGTGGCGGCGCGGCAGCCGCGGTGGCGGCGCGCATGCTGCCGATCGCCGACGGAACCGATACCGCCGGGTCGCTGCGCAACCCGCCGGCGTTCTGCAACGTGGTGGGCCTGCGCCCCTCGCCCGGTCGCGTGGCGAGCGAGTCCACGGCGTGGTCACCGCTCTCGGTCGCCGGGCCGATTGCGCGGACCGTGGCCGACGTGGCGCTCTTCCTCAGCGCGATTGCCGGCCCCGATCCCCGCAGCCCGCTGGCGATCGCCGAGGATCCGGCGCGATTCCGCGCCCCGCTGCGGCGCGACTTCAAGGGCGTGCGCGTCGCCTGGTGGCGCGGTCTCGGCGGCCTGCCGTTCGAAGCCGAGATTCGCGGCGTCGTGGACGGGACGAGGAAGGTGTTCGAGGACCTCGGCTGCGTCGTCGAAGAGGCGGAGCCCGATTTCGCGGGTCTCGATCAGGCGTTTCCCGCGCTGCGGTTCGCTGCCAACTATTCCCAGTACGCGCCACTCGTTCAGCAGCGGCCGGAGTGGGTGAAGGACACGATCAAGTTCGAAGTG
>DASRPM010000203.1:0-9506 GCA_035646375.1 Vicinamibacterales bacterium | reverse complement strand
TGCGAGCGGCCCGGCCCCGTCCGAGACGCCGGCGGCGTTCGTCTGCGAGGACGACGTGCGCGCGGCGGTCAGAGATGGACGCCAGATCCTGGTCGGCGAGAAGACCATCATCACGCCGTCGGCGCGCGACGCCGGCGAGGCTGCCCGCGTCTTCCGACAGGCCGGTTGGCCCGGGCACTCTTAGGTCCAGCGCGGTAGACACACGGGCTATGCTGTGCCCGTGACTCGGCGGTTGCGCGGCGCGCGGGGCCCACGGTCGAAGGGAACCGCGCTGCTGCTCCTCTGTGTCTCGATGCTGCGGTGCGGCCGCGACACGCCCACGAGTCCCGCGATACCGCCGTTCGGTCCGCCCGCGTCGTCGCACGTGCTCGTCGGTGCCGGTGACATCGCTGTCTGCGGCTCGAGCGGAACCGAAGACACGGCCACGCTCCTGGATTCGATCGACGGCACGGTCTTCACCACCGGCGACAACGCGTACTTCACCGGATCGCGGCAGGACTTCCGCGATTGCTACGACCCTACGTGGGGCCGGCACAAGGACCGTACCCGGCCCACGCCCGGCAACCACGAGTACGAGCATCCCGGTGCGGCCCCGTACTTCGAATACTTCGGCGAGAGCGCCGGTCCTGACTTTCTCGGCTACTACAGCTACATGGTCGGCGAATGGCAGGTGCTCGCGCTGAACAGCAACATCGCGTCGGGCTCAGGCTCCGCACAGGGGCTGTGGCTGCGGACGGAACTGGCCGCAGGGGCGCGCCGGTGTACGGTGGCCTACTGGCATCACGCGCTGTTCTCATCCGGTCCCAACGGCGACGCGCCGCAGATGCGCGACATCTTTCGGATCCTGCACGACGCGGGTGCCGAGATCGTCATCGCCGGACACGAGCACTCCTACGAGCGCTTCGCACGGCAGACCGCGGACGGCGTGGCGGATCCGGTCCGCGGGATTCGACAGTTCGTGGTCGGCACTGGCGGTGCATCGCTCTCGCAGTTTCCGACAATCCGGCCCAACAGCGAAGTGCGCCTGAGCGCGCACGGCGTGTTGAAGCTGACGCTGGCCCCCGGCACGTTCACATGGGAGTTCATCACGCTCTCCGGCACCCGCGATTCGGGTGGAGGGAGCTGTCGGTGAGCGATTCACCAGAATCGAACCGCTGATGTTTCTCGTCGCCCTCGTCGTCTTCTGTGCGTCCGGTTTCGCGGCGCTGCTCTATCAAGTCGTCTGGCAGCGGCTCCTGACCATCTTCTCGGGCGCCGACGTCTTCTCGGCCACCATCATCGTGGCGTCGTTCATGGGCGGGCTCGGCGTCGGGACTCTCGCCGGGGGCCATGTGGCCGACCGTGTCTCGCGGCGCGTGAGCCTGCTCCTCGTCGGTGCCGCCGAAACCGCGGTGGGGGTGTTCGGCTTCTTCAGCGCCTGGCTGTACCACGACGTGCTGTACGAGCGGCTCGGTGCGTTGGATCTCGGGCGCGGGACGATCGCCATCGTTCTCTTTGCCAGTCTCTTGTGGCCGACGTTCTTCATGGGGGCGTCGCTGCCGCTCCTGGCCCGGGCGCTGGCCACGCGCATCGACCGCGCCGCATCGGCCGTCGGGGCGCTCTACGGCATCAACACGCTCGGGGCCGCCGCGGGAGCGCTCGCCGCCACGTGGGCGCTGCTGCCGGTGTTCGGGTTGGACGGCAGTCTGCGGATCGGCGCCGCGCTGAACCTGGCCTGCGCCCTCGTCGTGTTGCCGGCGGCCTGGCTCATGAAGGAGGCAGACGCCACGCCGGACGCGGTGGTCGTTCCCCACACCAGTACGGCCGACGCGCGGAAGCCCGAACCGGCGACGCCAATGCTGTTCTGGGTGGCGGTCTACGCGTGCAGCGGCTTCGTGGCGCTCTCGTACGAGATCGTCTGGTTCCGGCTGCTCGGCGTGGTGGTGAAATCAACGGCCTTCACGTTCGGCACCCTGCTGACGCTCTACCTTGTCGGCATCGGTGCCGGGGCCCTGGTGGGCAGTGTCCGCGCGGCACGGGCCTCTCACCCCGGCCGCACGTTCTTCGCGCTGCAGGCCGCCGGTGGTCTGTCGGCGGGCATCCTGCTCGCGCTGTTCGTCTTCGCCGCCGACAACGTGCCCCTGCTCCGCGGCTACTTCGACGGATACGAACCGCTGAACGTCCGCGACGGTGTCGACGCGGTGCGGCGGTTGGTGGCCGCTCCAACCGCGTCGGGCGGTGCCGAGCTGGCGGCGCGGTTCCTGGGGCTGTACGTCGTGGTGCCACTCGTGCTCGTCGTCCCGCCGACGTTCTTCATGGGCTGCGCGTTTCCGTACCTCCAGCGCGTCGTTCAGACCGATCTTCGCCGTGTCGGACGCCGTGCCGCTTTCCTGCTGCTCGCCAACATCGTCGGAAGCATGGTCGGCACGCTGCTCACAGGTGGGGTGCTCCTGGGCCTGCTGGGGACGGCCACGACGTTGAAGCTGCTGACCGCGCTGAGCAGTCTGTTCCTGCTGGGTGCGCGGAGCGGGACGGCATCCACCCCGCGCGCGCTCGGAGTGGCGGTTGCCGTCCTGACGGTGATCGTGGCCATGCCGGGCGGGCCGTCGCTGTGGGCGCGGCTCCACGGGACGACCGTCGATCGGGTGATCGTCGCGGAGGACCAGTCGGGCCTCGCGGTGATCAAGGCACGTGGGGAGCGCCTGACCGGCCAGAAGATCGTCTTCGTCAACGGCGTGGGACAGAGCGTCATTCCCTACGGCGACATTCATACCGCGCTGGGGGCGTTGCCGGCGCTCGTGCACCCGGATCCGCGCGACGTGGCGATCATCGGCCTCGGATCGGGCGATACCGTCTTCGCCGCGGCGGCGAGGCCCGAAACGGCGACCGTCACCTGCATCGAGATCATTCGACCGCAGCTGGCGACGTTGCACCAGCTGGCGGGCCGCGACGCCTATGCGGGCCTGCAGGCGCTGCTGGCCGATCCGCGTGTCAGGCACGTGGCCGGCGATGGCCGGGCGTTCCTGATGCGCACGCCGCAACGGTTCGACATCATCGAGGCCGACGCGCTCCGTCCCACCAGCGCGTACTCGGGCAACCTGTATTCGGAGGAGTACTTCACGCTGCTGAAAGACCGGCTGAAGCCGAACGGGCTGGCGGCCACCTGGGCGCCGACGAAACGTGTGCACGACACCTTCGTCAGGGTCTTTCCCTACGGGCTCAGCCTGCCCGGTATGCTCATCGGCAGCACCCAGCCGGTGGACTTCGACCCCGTGCGGGTCGCGGCCCGCGCGGCCGACGCGCGCGTGCGCGACCATTTCCGCCGGGCCGGGATCGACATCGAGCGGCTCGTCCGCCAATACATCGATGGACCGTCGGCGCGGTTCGGCCGCGACTTCGATCGCACGACACTGACCGACATCAACACGGACCTCTTCCCGAAAGACGAATTCGATCTCTCGCGCCCCTGACCGTACTTTCGCTGCTCCGGGGGACGCCCCTGGGGAGCGTCCTGGGCCGATCCGCGCAGTCCCGCCAAGGGTCTCCCTGTGTGTTTGACCACCCTGGATCCGGGTGTTAAGGTTACGCGAATGCAGAGTGCAGGAGGGGCGGTGTGCATCGGTGTGAGCCTGCTGCTCGCGGGATGCGCGTCGCATTCGACGCCTGCGGTCGTCGCGCCCGTGACGCCCGCACCTGTCGTCGCCGAGGCGCTGCCGCCCACGCCTCCTGCGCCAGCCCCGGCGCCGGTCGTCGATCCGATCGAGACACTCATCGCCGAATCGAACCGTCACTTCGACACCGGCCGGCGTGAAATTCAGGACGGCCACCTCGAAGCCGCGCGCTCCGAGTTCAACCGCGCCCTCGAACTGGTGATGCAGTGGCAGACCGGCCCGCGCGCCGACGCCCGGCTGCGCGACCACTTCGATCGCCTGGTGGAGCGCATCAGCGCCGTGGAGATCCTCGCGCTGGCCGAGGGCGACGGCTTTGCCGAACAGCGGTCCGAGCCCGCGGCCATCGACGCGCTGCTCGACGCGCCGGAACCGGCGGGGCCCACGGCCGAAACGGCGCGCACCGTCGAGAACGACAGCACGAAATACGACATCGATGTCCCGCACAATGCCCGGGTGCTCTCCTACGTGGAGCTGTTCAGCGGCCGCATGAAGGGGTATCTCGAAGAAGGGCTGAACCGGGGGGCGCGCTACCTGCCAATGGTGCAGGAGGTGTTCCGGGCGGAAGGGTTGCCGCTCGATCTGGCCTATATCCCGCTGGTCGAGAGCGCGTTCAAGAACAGCGCGCTGTCGCGCGCCAAGGCGCGCGGCATGTGGCAGTTCATGAGCGGCACCGGCATCGAGAACGGGCTGCAGCACGACTGGTACATCGACGAGCGCGCCGACCCGGAAAAGGCGACACGCGCCGCCGCGAAATATCTGAAGTCGCTCTACAACCAATTCGGCGACTGGCACCTGGCCCTGGCCTCGTACAACGGGGGGCCTGGCCGCGTGCAGCGCTCGATGAAGCGGTCGGGCAAGGACGACTTCTGGGCCATCTCGGCCAGCTCGCGCTTCCTGCCGCGCGAGACCCGCAACTACGTGCCGCTCATCCTGGCCGCCATCATCGTGGCGCGCAACCCGGTGCAGTACGGGCTGGAGCTCGAGCCCGTCGTCGAGCCGCTCACCGACGTCGTGCGCCTGACGGCGCCGGCCGACTTGCGGCGCATCGCCGAGTGGATCGACGTGCCCGTGCAGGTGCTGCTGGACATGAACCCCGAGCTGCGCCGCTGGACGACGCCGGTGCGGATGACCGACTACGACCTCACCGTGCCGATGGGCAAGGCGGACGTCTTGAGCGCGCGGCTCGAGGAGACGACGCCCGAGGATCTCGCGCCGCTCAACCGCTACACCGTGCGCAAGGGCGAGACCATCGCCACCATCGCGCGAAAGCTGAAGGTGAAGCGCGCCGACCTCGCGCAGGCCAACTATCTGTCAGAGCGTGCGCGGCTTGCGTCAGGCCAGCAGTTGATCATCCCGCGCCCGCCGACGCTCCTCCTGGCCGCGAACGATCGCAGCGAGGAGGCCGACGAGCCGGTGCGCACGTCCGACACCGGCCGTGGCGGTGCCGATGCCGTGGTGGCCGTGGCGGCCCCATCGCGACGGGTCGCGCCGGAGGCGACGTCGATCGTGCACCGCGTGAAGCGCGGCGAGACGCTCTTCTCCATCGCGAAGAGGTACAACACCTCGGTCGCCGCCGTGCGTCAGAGCAACAAGCTGCGCGGCAACGTCATCAAGGTTGGCCAGCGCCTGACCATCGCCGCCAGGGGCTCCACGCAGGCCGACTGATCGTCCATCCCTCCATCGCAGTTTCTTCGTACGCGTCGTAACGGGGCGCACGCGAAATCCGCGGCGGCGCAGCACCCACACCGTAACTTTCCGGCACATTGCGACCGTCCAGGCGTTTGCAGCAGGCACCGCCGTGCTCGCGAGCCTGCGCAGCGCCGCGGTCTTCGGCGTCGAGGCCTACCCGGTCTCGGTTGAAGTCGACGTGTCGCCCGGCCTCCCCACCTTCAACATGGTGGGGCTGCCCGATACGACCGTGCGGGAAAGCCGCGACCGGGTGCGCGCGGCCATCAAGAACTCCGGCTACGAGTTCCCGATGCAGCGCATCACGGTCAACCTGGCGCCGGCCGACGTGCGCAAGGCGGGCTCGTCGTTCGACCTGCCGATTGCGCTGGGACTGCTGGCCTCGTGTGGCGACGTCACGCGGCGCGCGATCGACGACACGCTGGTGCTCGGGGAGCTGTCGCTCGACGGCGCCATCAACGCCATCCGCGGCGTGCTGCCGATTGCGGCCGCCGCACGCCGGCTCGGGCTCACGCGTATCGTGCTGCCGCCGCAGAACGCCGGCGAAGCGTGCATCGTCACCGGCCTGCAGGTGTGCACGGTGCGCTCGCTGCCCGAGGCGGTGGCCGCGCTCAACGCCCCGCACGAAGCCCGCCTCGAAACCTGGGCGGCGCCGCCGCCGCTTCCCGATGACGACGCCGACCTGGCGGACGTGCGGGGGCAGCTCGCGCCGCGGCGGGCGCTCGAGATCGCGGCGGCCGGTGGCCACAACCTCTTGATGTGCGGCCCGCCGGGGGCCGGCAAGACGATGCTGGCGCGACGGCTCGCCACGATTCTGCCGCCGCTCACCTTCGACGAAGCGCTCGATTGCACCGCCATTCACTCGGTGGCCGGACTGCTGCCAGCCGGCGGCGGTCTGCTGGCCCGCCGGCCGTTCCGCGCGCCGCACCACTCGATCTCCGGCGCGGCGCTCGTGGGCGGGGGGGCGCAGCCGCGGCCAGGCGAAATCTCGCTCGCGCATCACGGCGTGCTCTTCCTCGACGAGCTGCCGGAGTTTCAGCGTCACGTGCTCGACCTGATGCGGCAGCCGCTCGAGGAAGGGCGCGTCACCATCGCCCGCGCGGCGCGCAGCGCCGTCTTTCCCTGCCGCTTCATGCTCGTCGCGGCGATGAATCCGTGCCCGTGCGGCTACGCGGGAGACGAACGCCGGACCTGCCGCTGCTCGCCCACCCACATCGCGCGGTACCACGCGCGCATGTCCGGCCCGCTGCGCGATCGCATCGATCTCATCGTGGACGTGCCGCCGGTACCGGCGAGCGCGCTCGATGCCGCCAGCGACGCCGAATCGTCGGCCACCGTGTGCACGCGCGTCGTGGACGCGCGGGTGCGGCAGTGGCAGCGATACGGTGAGCAGGGGCCGAGGTCGAACGCGGAGCTGAAAGGCGGCGCGGTGGCGCGGCACTGCCGTCCCGACGGCGAGGGCCGGCGCCTGCTGTCGCAGGCCGTGCAGGCCTTCGGACTCAGCGCGCGAGGGTACGCGCGGGTGCTGAAGGTGGCGCGCACGATTGCGGATTTGAGCGCGTCGGACCGCGTGCGGACCGACGACGTCGCCGAAGCGTTGCAATACCGATTGGCGCAGTAGCGGGCCGGGTGCGGAGAGCAGTGGTCACACATGCAGGCAATGAAGTCCGGAGTGCAGGGCGGTCCGCTTCCGCGGCGCCGTTTCCTCGGGTCGGCGGCGGCGCTGGGCGCCGGGGCCACGATCGGCGCCACCCTGTCGTTTCCCTCGATCGGCGTGCCGCTCGCGGCGGCCGGCGGCCAGGACCTCGTGCACGACGAGTTGGTCAGACAGCTCAGGGACGGCGTGCGCGCGTTGCGCGGCGCACGGCCGGGCGAGGCGGCACGCAGCGTGGCCGCGACGCTGCGCTTGCTCGCCGCGCACTATCAGGCAACCGGTGTGGACGCGGAGTTCACGTCACGACTGCGCGCGACAATTGCGCGCGACGGCCGTGACGCGGTGTTGCGCTGGGAGCCGGATCCGGCGATGTTCGCCGCCGAAGCCCGCAACTTCGGCGTGACGCTGCCGCTGCCGCGCGAGCCGCTCAATCTCGCGGAGCGCGAGCGCGCGCTCGACGGGATGCTGAAGAATGGCTGCACGCCCGCGCTGCTCGCGGCGGCGGCCGAGCTCTCCCGGCGCGCGCCGCAACTCGATCGGATGGCTCTGACGCCGATTGCCGCGCGGCAGTGCCCGAGCACGAGCGGCATGGTGCTCTCGGTCGAGTTCATCGCCGCGGCGGGGTGCCTGATCAATCCCATCCTGTGCGCCGGCTTCATGGGCGCACTCCTGGGCCTCAAGCTCGGGTTGTGGGTGGCTGGTTGCTGACGACGAGGTGAACGATGAGACCGAGAGCGATCGTTGCGATCAATCTGACTGGCACGGCAGCCTTCATCTCGGTCTTCTTCTGGCTTGGCCAGGACCATTCGCCGCTCATGCTCCTGCGCTGGACCGTCCTTTTCGTGGCGGCACTCGTCCTTCCGATGTACTGGTCGGGTAAGGTCGAAGCCGAGCTCGCCCGCCTGCCGGGACCGGTGTCAGTCCAGTTGAAGCGTGCTGCGGTCTATCCAGTGTGGGTCGGCATCTTCACGCTCGGAGCGGCGATTGCGCTGCTCGAACGGTTGGGCTAGCGGTCCACCGATCTTCGCGTGGCATTCGCCCAGGAGGCTTCCCTTCTTGGGAAGGCTTCTGACGCTGTGGTAGGCTCGGACGTGAGTTTCCGCCTGCGGGTTTTACCAACCCGGGGCTCCGCATAACTACACACTGACGGGATGCCAAAACGGCGATACACGCTTGTCGTCGCTGAACAGACCTCGGGTCTGGAGCGCAAGGTCCGCGTTTCACTGGGACCGGTGCTCGTGGCCCTGGGTGCTGTCGTCACCCTCCCCGTGCTGATCGGCCTGGGCGCGGCGTGGAAGGCCAAGAGCGACGTCGCCGGGCTCTACGAGAACCAGCGCGCCCTCGAACTGGAGAACGCCAGCTTCCGCCAGGCGACCGCGGCCCTTTCCGGTCAGATCGAGTCGCTCCAGTCGGCCGTCTCGGACCTCGGCGCGCGCTCCACCATCGAGCCGGGCCTGGCCAAGGCGATGGCCAACCTGCCCTCGCTCGTGAAGGCCAAGGCGATGGGCAGCGGCGCCACGGCGCGGGGCCCCAAGGTCGGCAGCTCGTACGCCGCCACGCTCGCGGCGCTCACCAGCCCGGACGACACGTTCGGCCTGCTGCGAACGCTGCTCGAAGGGCTCGAGTCGCGTCTCTCGCTCGTGCGGCAATCCGTCGACCGCCGGGACGCGCTGGCCGCCGCCACGCCGTCCATCTGGCCCGCCCACGGGTGGCTGTCGTCGCCCATGGGCTATCGCACCGATCCGGTCAACGGCCAGTCCGGCGACTTCCATCCCGGCCTCGACATCGCCCGCGATCGCGGCCAGCCGGTGTACGCCACTGCGGCCGGCCTCGTCACGTTTGCCGGCGGCCACGGCAACTACGGCAATCTGCTCGTCATCGACCACGGTTACGGTCTGGAAACGCGCTACGGCCATCTGATGGCCTTCCTGGCCGGCAAGGGCGACCAGGTGAAGCGCGGCGACGTCATCGGGCGCGTCGGGAACACGGGGCGCGCCACCGGCAACCATCTGCATTACGAGGTGCTGGCCAACGGCACCCTGCTCAACCCGCTGCGGCTGCTGACGAATCAGAAGCCGCGCGACCAGTAACTCCCTTCCATCCTGCGTTTCCTTGCCGTTTCTGTAGCCGCACGGCTACAATCGGCTGATATTCCATTGTTAAAAGTCGGCGCCTAGCATGATCGGTCAGCTGCTCGCGAAGGTCATCGGCACGCAGAACGAGCGGGAGCTCAAGCGGCTCCGGCCGGGCGTGGTGGCGATCAACGCCCTCGAAGCCGGCATTCAGCCCCTTTCCGACGAACAGCTCCGCGGCAAGACCGTGGAGTTCCGTCAACGCGTCGCCAACGGAGAGCCGCTCGACGACGTGCTGCCCGAGGCCTTTGCGGTCGTGCGCGAGGCCGGCCGCCGCGTGCTCAACATGCGGCATTTCGACGTGCAGCTGATTGGCGGCATGGTGCTGCACAGCGGCAGGATTGCCGAGATGAAGACGGGCGAAGGCAAGACGCTCGTCGCCAC
>DASRPM010000202.1:0-12213 GCA_035646375.1 Vicinamibacterales bacterium | reverse complement strand
GCGCTTCTTCGGCGCCGCCCGAAACATCGAGGAGGGCGGGTCGCTCACCATCGTCGCCACCGCGCTCATCGACACCGGCTCGCGCATGGACGAAGTGATCTTCGAGGAGTTCAAGGGCACCGGCAACAGCGAGATCCACCTGGATCGCAAGCTCGCCGACCGCCGCGTGTTCCCGTCCATCGACATCCAGAAGAGCGGCACCCGCAAGGAGGAGCTGCTGCTGCCGAAGGAGGACCTGAATCGCGTGTGGGTGCTGCGCAAGGTGCTCACGCCGCTGTCGCCCACCGAGGGCATGGAGCTGCTGCTGTCGCGGCTCGGGAAGACCAAGGCCAATTCCGAGTTCCTCGCCAGCATGGCGTCGGGAAAAAGCTGATTGCCTCTGGCCTCTAACCTTTGGCCTTTGGCCTTTAGCCTCTGGCCAGAACTGCCCTGCAAACAGGAGTAGTACCTAGAGGCAAGAGGCTAGAGGCAAGAGGCCGCGTTATCCTCTACCCCGTGGTGGCCGTCTTCGAGCGCGCGAGCCGAATCGCCCTCGTCGCGTCCGTCGCCACCATCACCATCCTCCAGCTCGCCTTTCACCCTGACCTGACGCCGGCCCTTCAGTGGGCCGGCCTCGGCGCTCTCGTCCTGGGGGCGCTCGTCGGCCCGCTCGCGTCCGGAGCCGGCATCGCCGCGTGGATCGTCGTGGCGCCGCTGGCGCCGGCGCTGCTGCGCCTGGCCACGGGCCGCGAAGGCCCCGTCCTCGACGTCGTGTGGATGGCGGGCCTGGCCGGCGCGCTGCTGCGGGCTGGCGTGGGCGCCGGCTGGAGCCTGCCGCCGCTCTGGCGGCTGCTGCTCGGAGCCTGGGCGCTCGTGCTCACACTCGCGTGGCCGATTGTCGTGGCCCGCGAGCTCGGCTTCGAGTGGCAGACGCTGCGCGACGACGCGGCCGTGAACTCGTGGGCCATGCTCACCGCCGCCCGGGTCGTGGCCTGGAGCCTCTACGTCGTCCAGGCCCAGCTCCTCGCCCTCCTGTGGTTCGACTGGCTCTGGGCCCGCTTCGCCCGCGAAGCCCCGGGGCCGCCGCGCGCGCTGCACGCGCTCTGGATCGGCGTCACGGTGGCCAGCGCGGTCGCGGTCTATCAGGGCTGGATCGACCTGACGTTCCTGAGCACGCCGTTCTGGGCCCAGGAGCTCCGGGCGGCCGGCACGTTGCTCGACGCCAACGGCTACGGCATGCTGGCGGCACTGGGGGCACCGGTGGCCGCGTGGTGCCTGCGGTCGCGTCCGGCGCTGGCGCTGGCGGCGTTCGCGGTGAACGCGGGTGGACTCTGGATGTCCGGGTCGCGTACGGCCCTGCTCGGCGCCGTGGCGGGCGTGATGGGCCTCGCGGTCGCCCTCGTGCTCGTACGGAGAGGCGCGTCTTCAGACCCGCCTCTCGGACGGCGCGTCGCCCCAGCCAGCGTCGCCGTCGTCCTGCTTCTGGGCGCCCTCATCGCGGCCGGGACCGCCATCGGACCGCTCCGCCGGATCGCCGAGGTACCGCTGTCGCGCGCGGGGCTCGCGGACCTGCTGTGGAGCCGCGGCGGCTACGGCACGATCGCCGTGCAGATGCTCCGCGAGACGCCGTGGACCGGCGTCGGGCCCGGCATGTATCACGTGATGGCGCCCGACTACGAGCGCGTGTCGCGGCAGATGACCCTGGCGTTCGACAATGCGCAGAACTGGTGGCGCCATCAGGCGTCGGAGCTCGGCGCGCTCGGCGCGATGCCGGCGCTCGCGTGGTCGGCGCTGCTCCTGGCCGGCGTGATCGCGGCCTCGCCTCGTGCGGGCCGCGGCGACGCGTGGCTTCCCCGCGCCCTCCTCGCCGGCATCGGCGTGGCGTCGCTGGTCGGGATGCCCACGCAGAACCCGATCGTGCTGCTCTGGTTCTTTGCGCTCGTCGCGTGGTGGGGCACAGCCTCGAGGGGTCCGCTCGCCGAAGGCCGCCTGGCCCCGGGCGCCGCCCGTGGACTGGCCGTCGTCCTCGTGGCACTCATCGCGTTCCATGCCGCCGGGACCGCCGTGCTCGCGCGCGGGTGGCTGAGCGTGCCGGAGCGCGCGAAACGCGCGCACCGCGATTACATCGTCGGCGCCTACGACCTCGAGCCGCTCGCCGGTGCCACGTTGTTCAGGTGGACAAACGGCGACGCCCGGTTCCTGTTCGCGGCCAAGACACGCTGGCTGCTGCTGCGCCTGTGGGTGCAGCATCCCGACGCCGCCTCGTCGCCCGTCCAGGTAACGGTGACGACGCCCTGTGGCGTCGTCGTGGACGAGGCGCTGGCGTCCGCCGCGCCCCTCAACGTCGGCCTCGAACTGCCCGAGGGAGCCGACGTGCTGGAGGCAGCCATCCGGGCATCGCGGACCTGGCAGCCGTCGCCCCGGCCGCCCGGCGACACCCGCCAGCTCGGCGTGGCCGTGGTGTCCGACTGGCTCCCGACCGCCGATGCCGCCCGGAATCAGGCCCGTTTCGTTGCCCTGAAGCCCTGTGATTCGTGAGGGTTCTCCCTACACTGCCCGCCCCGCCTACCCTGCCGACCCTGCCTCACGTTACAATTGGAGTTTCCGCCCGCCTGCGGAGAGCCGTTCGTGCCGGCCTGGTCTGAACTGAGAGGGCCTCCGAACAGCGGTCAGGCGGCGGCAAGGAGCACAACCGTGAAAGAAGGCATCCACCCCGCGTACAAGGAAGTTGACGTCCGGTGCGCGTGCGGCAACATGTTCAAGACGCGCTCGACCAAGCCCGAGCTGCACCTCGAAATCTGCTCGGCGTGCCATCCCTTCTTCACGGGACGCCAGAAGCTGATCGACACCGAGGGCCGCGTGGAGCGGTTCACGAAGAAGTACGGCGCGCAGACCTCCGAGCAGCGCAAGACCGCCGAGAAGGCCGCCAAGGCCACCAAGGTGGCTGCGACCAAGAAGGCCAAGCCCTCCGCCGCCACGACGTAAGTCGTACCTCAGAACAGCGACGCCGACGTCGCGACCGGCGCGGCGGCGAGTTTGCGCTCGAGCCGCGCGACGCGGTGGTGCAGCGCGTCGCGGCGCGACGCGGTGAGCGGCAGCTGCAGCGACTGCAGGGCGAAGCTGCGGGCACTGAGCGGATCGCGCCGACGGTGCTCGTGGTGCACGGCGAGCGCTTCCGCGGCTTCCCTCGCGATGGCGGGCGGACATCCGGGCAGCGTCAGCAGACACGACCACGCCGCGGCGGCATCGTCGAAGCAGCGGGCACGCCGCGAGAGGCGCGCGAAGGACGACAGCGCCTCGGCGCGCAGTTGCGCTCCGTCGCCGCCGGCGGGCAGCGGCACACTGGGTGCACGGGCGTCGACGCCACACGCCAGACCGAAACAGCGCCGGGCGTCCTCGGTCCGCCCTGCCACCTGATACAGCCGTCCGAGGCCCACGGCTTCGCGGGCCGTCCGCACGGCCGGCGGGCCATCCTCCACGAGCTGCGCCGCGCGCGCGGTGAGCATCGCCAGCGACAGCAGATCGAGCCGGTTGTGCTCCAGTACGCCGGCAAGCGGCCTCGCGTCGCCGGTCCGAACGTAGCGGAAGTACCGATCTGGAATCTCGAAGCCCGGCACGTCGCCTTCGCGCTCGAAGCCACAGAGCGTGCGCTCGAGCGTTGTCAGGCGGCAGCCGCCGGCATCGAACATCCCGTAGTCGTCGCCACCGCTGGCGGCCGCGGGCGCGCGCCACAGCCGCCGCGCCGGATGCAGCATGTCCACGTGCGGCAGCCCCGCAAACGGCGTGTCGAGGCGGTGGAACAGATAGCGCGTCTCGATGAGCGGCAGGTCGAACGTCTTGCCGTTGTAGGTCACCACCGTACCCGCCTCGCCGGCGAGCTCCGCGATGGCGCCGAGCATCGAGCGCTCCACGAGCGGGTTCGACATCAGGTACTGCCGGACGCGGAACGAACCGCCGTCGAACCAGGCGCAGCCGACCAGAAAGGCGTAGGTGCCGGCGCCGCCGGCAAGGCCGGTGGTCTCGAGGTCCACGAACAGCAGCCGATCGCGGCACGCCGCTCGTGCCAGCAGATCCAGCGCCGGCCACGCACCATCGGACGGCGGCAGCCCGTCGGCGACGGTGACGTCGCCGTGGCGGTGGCCGGGCGGATACTTCCGCTCGACAACGACGAAGCGGTGGCCGGCCGCTTCCTGCCAGACCCCGCCGAGCATTTCGGCGGGGTCGTTGGAGTCGCTCTGTTCAGCCGGGTCTTCAGGCGGGTCCAAAGACCCGCCTCGACGGACCCCGATGACGCCGCGAAGGCGATCCTTGAGCGAGATCATCAGAATGGCGGCGGCTCGGCCAGCGACCGCGCCGGCGGCGGATCGAGGACGGCCATGCCGGACAGGCCGGCGTCGAGCTCGGATTCAGGCGATGCGGCGGCGCCGCTCAGCGACAGGTGCGCCAGTCGATCGAGAATGCGCAGCGCCACCAGTTTGGCGAGCGGACCGGTGTTGCCCACCGGACCGACGCACGTCGGACACCCGTGCTCGCACGAGCAGCTCGCAATCACCTCGCGCGTGCGCCGCAGCAGCTCCGCGTGCATCGCGAACAGCGGCTGGCTGAAGCCGATGCCGCCGGGATAGTTGTCGTAGATGAAGATACGCGGCTCGTCGGGCAGGCTGACGGGCGCCGACCGTGGATCCACTTCGTCGCCCTGCTCGCCGCTGCCGATCGACACGCCGATGTCCTGCCGGTCGCACATCAGCAGCAGCTGCGCCACCTGGCGCATGGCAAACGACAGGCCCACCACGCCGTCCCGGCGATCGTCGGCGGCGTACGGCAGCGCCGCCATCACGGGCTGTGGAATGGTCAGCCAGTAGGCGGTGGTGTGCATCTGCTGTTCGGGCAGGTCCAGCTCGCCCGAGCCGACGTTCTCGTTCGTGTAGAACTTGATCTTCTTGAAGCCCACCACACGCGACGACACGTGCACCTCGCCGTGCGAGCGCGTGTCTCCAATCTCGAACGTTTCGAGCGGCGTGACCTTGGTGTAGGTGATGGCGTCCGTGTAGTAGTCGCAGTCGATCTGCCGCACGTAGGCCTTGCGCCCCTCGAAGTCGAGCCGCTCCACCTGGTAGAGCGCGCCCTCGAGCAGATAGATCGCCTTCTCATGCAGCGTGGACGGGCCGCTGTTGAAGCTGGTCTCGCCAATCACGTCGGCGCCGCGGGTCGTATCGACGATCACGAAGTTGTCTGACGAGATCGACCGCAGGCTCACCGCGTCGGCCGGATAGGACTCGTTGGTCCACTGCCAGGCGCCGTCGGTCTCGTCAGCACCATCGTTGCGGTGCACGAAGCCGTTCTCGGCAAGGGCACCCAGCACCTCTTGCACGTCGTGGCGCCCGAACGATTCCGCGGTCGTGAACGGCAGCTCGAACGCCGCGCACTTCACGTGGTCTACGAAGATGTGCAGGTTGTCGGGATTGATCAGCGCGTGCTCCGGTGACGCGTCGAAGAAATACGACGGGTTCCGCACGATGTACTGATCGAGCGGCGCGCTGCTCGCCACCAGCACGGCCGCCGAGCGCCCGCTGCGCCGGCCGGCCCGCCCCGCGCGCTGCCAGGTGGCGGCAATCGTGCCGGGATAGCCGGCCATCACGCTCACGTCCAGCGCGCCGATGTCGAGGCCGAGCTCGAGCGCGTTGGTGGACACCACCGCGCGCACGCTGCCCTCGCGCAGCCCCTTCTCGATCTCCCGCCGGCGCTGCGGCAGGTAGCCGCCGCGATACCCGCGGATCTCGTCGCGGCTGCCCGGCGCTCCGGCGAAGTCGTCCTTGAGATACGTCGTCAGGATTTCCGTCGCGAGCCGGCTCTGCGCGAAGACGATCAGCTGCAGCTTCCGCTTCAGGAACTCCGCGGCGATGCGCCGCGTTTCCGCCAGATACGAGCGGCGGATCCCGAGCTGCTGGTTGACCACTGGCGGGTTGACGAAGAGAAACACCTTCTCGCCGCGCGGCGCGCCGGTTTCCGACACCAGCTCGAAGGGTTGCTCCACCAGCGCCTCGGCCAGCTCGCGCGGGTTGGCAATCGTGGCCGACGAGCAGATGAACGTGGGATTCGATCCGTAGTGGCGGCACAGCCGCCGCAGCCGTCGGAGCACGTTCGTCAGGTGGCTGCCAAAGACGCCGCGATACGCGTGCAGCTCGTCGATCACCACGAAGCGCAGGTTCTCGAACAGCTTCGCCCAACGCGGATGGTGCGGCAGGATGCCCGAGTGGATCATGTCCGGGTTGCTCAGCACCACGTGGGCGCGGCCCCGGATGGCGCGGCGGGCGTCCTGCGGCGTGTCGCCGTCGTAGGTGAAGACCCCGATGTCCAGCTCGTCGGGGCGCGACAACCGGTTCGCCAGCTCGTGCAGCTCGGCCAGCTGATCCTGTGCGAGCGCCTTGGTGGGAAAGAGATAAAGCGCCCGCGTGGACGGGTCGCGCAGGATGCTGCTCAGGACCGGCGCGTTGTAGCAGAGGGTCTTGCCCGAGGCCGTCGGCGTCGTCACCACCACGTGGCGCCCCGCCAGCGCATGGCCCACGGCAGCCGCCTGATGGGTGTACAGCTGCTCGATCCCGCGGTCCCTCAGGACGTCCCGCAGGCGCGGGTCCACCAGGTCGGGAAACGGCGCAAACGCCGCTGGAGCCGCCGGCTGGCGGCGGACGGCCGTGACCCAGCCGTCCGGGTTGTCCGGACACTCGAGGCCGGCTGGCCCGCCCGTCAGGCGGTCCAGGGCGTCGTTGAGCGCGAGAGCCCGCGCCGGATCACTGCGCTTCGCCGGGAGCATCGTCGTCGGACGAATATAAGGCGAAGTGCCGCCGCGCTCAACAGATTTTCGCCAATTGATCGTCAACCGCCGGCGAGGATCGAAAGCTCCGGCAGCGCCCAGCCCACCGTGTCCTTTCCGGTCTGCCGCAGACGGACGTAGCGCGCCCGCCGCGGCGTGAACGGCAGGGTGGCGGGCGCCGTCAGCGGGTTCTGCAGGCTGCCCTCGATGGTTGGCCCGATCACGTCGCCGTCCCATGCAGGGTCCCACGTGACCGCGTCAATCGAGGTTTCGACGACGAGCCTGCGAGGAAACTCGCGATACGACTCGCCCATCACGTAGCGGACCGCCGACACCCCGGTGACCGGAGCGCCCAGGTCGGCGAGAAACCATTCGATCCCGCGCTGCTCACCACACGCCCATCGCGTGGCGGGGTCTCCGTCCACGGCCGCCGCGGCCGATGGACACGATGCGCTGGCGTTCGCAATGTGCACTGCCGCCGCGTTGGAATGCGGCGGCGCCTCCTTCGACTGCCGCGGCAGGTGGTACTGGCGGATGCCCTGCCATTCCGCGGTGAGCACCGCGCCCGCCTGACGTTCGACCAGCGCCGTGAGCCGGGGCTGACCGACGTGCACGAGCACGAACAGATCCTCACGCGCACGGAACGGCTCGAAGAGTCCGTCCACCTCGAATCGCGCACCCTGGCGCAGCGCCTCGTAATACTTGGGCTCGTAGCCGCTATAGCCGTTGACGGATCGCCAGCCACCGACCACCGCGCGGTACTGCGGCCCGAAATCCTGAAAGTTGCCGATGGGCAGCGTCAGCACGAGATGGCCGCGCATCGCCGCTTCCTCGGGAAGAGGCCCCGGCGCGGGCGCCGCCGGAATCGTGGCCCAGCCGTCGGAGAGCAGCCCGATCGAGAGCAGCGCCGTCAGCACGAGCGCGGCACGCGGACGTCGCCCCGCCAGCAGCCGGCTGGCCGTCAGACCGGCCACGATCGACAGGCACAACGTGGACATCAGCCAGAAGCGCGCCGGCGCGCGAACCCCGCCGCCGGGCAACAACAACAGCAGACGGAATGGCCCCGGCACGGCGCGCGCCACACCCATGAACACCACCGTCGGGCCCAGCGCCAGCAGCCACATGACAAACGCCGCGCCAAGGTAGAACCCGGCCACGGTTCGCTGGCGTGCGGCCGCAATCGCCGTCCGCGACAGGACGATCGCGGCCAGGCCGGCAAGCGCAAGGATCAGCAACGGCTTGTCCACCTCGGACGCCGACAGCCGCAGCCCCGCGACGCTCAGCCGCCAGGGTCCGAAGACGACGACGCTGAGCACCCCGGCCGCTCCCACCGCTGCCGCGAGTCCCACGCAGGCGCGCAGCAGGCGGAGGGCGCGCGTCGACGCGGGCTCGGTGGCCCCCTCGCGCCGCAGCGCCGCAATGGCGATGCCCACCAGCACCATCAGCACGAGCCCCGGAAACAGCGCCGCCTCCGGCCGGCATCCGACCTGCAGCCAGCTCCAGATCGCCGTCTCCGGCGCCGCGCACAGCAGGCTGGTGAGGTCAGCGCTGAACGCCTGCGCTTCCACCGCCGAGCGCGTGAAGCCATGACGCGCGTGCACGGTCACGTAGGTGCCGATGGTGGGCGCCAGCGGCACCGCTGCGATCAACGTCGCAACGGTGATGTCACGGAGCTGGCTCCACCGGCCCGGCAAGATCACGAACCACAGCGTCCAGAGCGCCACGAGCACCGACAGGAAGTAGAGGCTGTAGAGATTCGCGAGAGCCTGCAGCAGCCACGCCGCGCCGAAGAGCACGAGCCAGGCACGACGGCCCGAGTCCACGTAGCCGTGCAGCCCCAGCAGCGCCAGCGGCGCCCAGAAGGTGGCGAGCATCTGCAGATGCGGCTGCTGCGCGGCCCGATAAGGCGAGAACGCATACGCGAGCCCGGCGAGGAACGCCGCGGTGGCGCTGCCGGTCAGCCGCCGGACCACGAGGAACATCGCGACACCGCACAGCGGATACGTGAGCAGCGTGACCAGGTTGGCCGCGACCAGCGGGTCGCGCACGAGCCACTCGACCGGCGCCGCCACCACGCTCAGCCCGAGGAGGTGCTCGGAAAACGCCAGCACGTCCGGCGTGGGCGCAAAGATCGGCAGCTGCCACCAGGCGTGCGTGAGCGGCAGCGTCCAGGCGTTCCAGTGCAGCAGCGCGGCCGTCAGGAGCGGGTCGCCGACGTCGTGCACGATCGTCGAGGCCGGATGCGCCAGGACGAGACGGCCCGCCACCACCGCCACCGCCGCGTAGGCGAGTGCGCTGGCACACAGAGGCCATCGCGCCAGCCCCTCGATCACGCGTTCCACGGTGCGTTGCATTAACCGCGATCGTCGCCGTATGGTACCGTGCAATGGAACCTCGAGGGGGCGTGAGCTACACCGACCGGCGACAGACACAGACGGCCGAACAGTACGCGGCAGACGATCTGGAAACGATGCGCGAGGCCAAGCGGTATGGCGCGCATCTGTTCCGCCTCTTTCGTCCTTACGTCGGACGCCGCGTGCTCGAAGTGGGGTGCGGCATCGGCACGATGAGCCGGCGACTCACCGAGGTGGCCGACACGGTCCTCGGCATCGAGCCCAACCCGCACTGCGCCGATCTGGTGCGCGACGAGATGCGCGGCGAGCCGAAGTTCAGCCTCCGCACCTGCCTCCTCGAAGAATGCGACCTCGCGGAGCTGGCCTCGCATCGCTTCGACACGGTGTTCTGCGTGAACGTGCTCGAGCACATCGAAGACGACCGCGAGGCCTTGCGCTCGTTTCACCGCGTGCTCGCGCCGGGCGGGCATGTGCTCATCTGGGTGCCGGCGGTGCAGGCGGCGTATGGACCGCTCGACGCCGAGCTCGGACACTTCCGGCGCTATTCGAAGGCGTCGCTGGGCGCGGCGTTCGCGGCCGCCGGCCTCGACGTCGTCACGCTGCGCTACTCCAATCCGATTGGCCTGCTGGGATGGATGTTCAATGCGCACGTCCTGAAATCGCGCGCCCACAGCCTGACGCAGGTGCGCGTGTTCGACCGGCTCGTGGCTCCGTGGGCGCTGCCCGGCGAGCGGCTGCTGCCGCCTCCGATCGGGTTGTCGCTCATCGCCGTCGGCCGGCGCCGATAGCCCGATGCGCGTCACGACGCAGCTGACCGAAGACGCATTCGCGGACCTGTGCCGCGCGCGGGCGCGGCTGCGTTCATCGCGGCCGGTGGCCATTCGCGAGGCGGCCGCTGCCGCGCGACTGTCGCCGTTTCAGTTCATCCGCCGGTTCAAGGCGCTCTTCGGCGAGACGCCGCACCAGCTCCGCATCGCGGCGCGGCTCGACCGCGCCCGCCGCCTGCTGGCGCTGACCGACCGCGCCGTGACCGACGTGTGCCTCGACGTCGGCTTCTCGAGCCTGGGCAGCTTCAGCGCGCTCTTCGCGCGACGTGTCGGCCGGTCGCCCTCGGCGTACCGGGCCGAGGTCCGGGCAACGACATCGCCATCCGAGCGGCCGGCAGCGCTCTATCCCGGCTGCCTCAACCTGATGGGCGCCGCCTTTGCAACTTTGGAGAAGCAGCCACGCGACGCTCCGATGGACACTGCCTGATGCGCATCAAATTGACCAGCATCATGGTGGACGACCAGTCCAAGGCGCTGCGGTTCTACACCGAGGTGCTCGGGTTCGTTCCCAAGCAGAAAATCCCGGTGGGCCAGTATTGGTGGCTGTCGGTGGTGTCGCCCGAGGCGCCCGACGGCACCGAGCTGTCGCTCGAGCCCAACGCCAACCCCGCGGGCCGCGCGTTTCAGGAGGCGATGTTCACGCAGGGCATCCCGGTGGCCGCCTTCGAGGTGACGGACCTGGCCAAGGAAGTGGAGCGGCTGCAGGCCGCCGGCGTCGTATTCACCCAGATGCCCACACAGATGGGGCCGGTGTCGATTGCCGTGTGCTCGGATACCTGCGGCAACCTGATTCAGCTCTATCAGCCGCCGGCGCGCTGACGCGACGCGCGACTCGAGGCCGACGAGACCCCATCGCAGCGCAGGCCGTTGCCGGCTGATCGAAGTACGGCATGCGTTCTATACGAAGCGAGCGCGCAGCGCGGCCTGGTCATCCGGCTCGAGCGCCAATGGGGTGTAGAACTCGTAGCCCGCATGGAAATAGTTGCCGACGAGCTCCTTCAATGATTCGTACTGCGACGGCGTCAGCTGTTCGATCGAAGGGCCTCCGGGATCGGAGGCCAGGCAGCCGTGCATGAGAAAGTCATCCCAGTTCTCGATGCTGGCGGTCACGGCTGGAGGAAGGCCAGTGGCGCCGAGCAGGCGAGCGTTCGCACTCACGAAGTGCTCCCAATCGCGAGCGGCGGCGATGCGACCGGGAGATCGGCGGAATCCCATGGCAATGCCCCCCTGATGCGTATTCGTCGAGCTGTGCCCGCGAACTGCGCTTGCAACACTCCTGAGCGCCTCGTTTAGCGGACCAGCAGGTCCAGCTGACGCTCATCGAGGCCGGCCTCGCGATAGTGCTTCCGAGTGAGCTCGAGCGCCGTGAATCCATCCTCGTACGCCGCCACGCTACCGTCGACCGCCTTGTCCAGGTAAATCAGGCCACCCTCAACGACGAACATGATCAACGCGGGCTCCGGTGAGTCGGGCGTGATCACGAGCGTGTGGGCCTCGCCGGCGGGTTCGTAGATGAAGGTTCCAGGCTTGGCGACCCAGTCGTGCTCGAGGTACCGCCAATGACCACGCATCGTGTAGCCACGTACCGTGCCGACATGGTAGTGAGTGCCCAACTTGGCGCCGGGGAGACCCTTCAGGACCACGCTGAATCCCCCGGACGTGACATTGAAGTGGCAAGGCTGAAACCAGACGCCGTCGGCATACGGAACCCAGCGACGGTCGTCATCCAGATCGATGTTGGTGATGAAATGTTCACGGCTTCTGCGACTCGGGTCGAGGCCGTCGGTGAAGCTATTGAAAGTGGTTATAGCCAATGGTTTCCTTTGCAAAGCCGTATGAAACTACGCGTACCATTTACACCAAGGCGGTCGCCGACCGATTCTTGCGGAACGAGTTCTTTATCGCAATCTGGCCATTCCGGAACGTAAACACGTCGCAGCCGTTGACCTCGACTCGTTTGCCGTCCTTTCGTGTTCCGGTGAACGTCCACTCCGACACACCTCGATCTCCTGTCACAAAGTGTCGTGCATCAGCCCACTGAGCATCCGGATACTGCTCGAACACAGCGATGAACGCGGCCAGTACGGCCGGTTGCCCCTCGTGTCTCTCGCCGTCGATTGATTCGCCGCCCGAAGCTTCGAAGACACAGTCGGTCGTCATCATCGACATCAGTGCATCAACATCGTGGCGGTTCCAGGCGTCAGCGAACGCCTGCAAAAGACTTTCGTGACCGCGATCTGTG
>DASRPM010000201.1:0-7319 GCA_035646375.1 Vicinamibacterales bacterium | reverse complement strand
GCGCCGCTCAGGGCGTCGCGGCTCGCTTCGTCGCTGTCCACGACGAGCACCGTCTTTCGGAGCTCGGCCATGGCGCAGTATAACCGGCTGATCCTTGACACTTTCGAAGAGCCCCGACTAAGGTCCCAAGGCGAGGAGATTGCTTGGCGAACGCATACGATGTCGTGGTGATTGGCGCGGGAACCGGCGGCTACGTGGCCGCCATCCGGGCGGCGCAGCTGGGAAAGAAGGTAGCGGTCGTCGAGAAGCAGAAGTCGCTGGGCGGAACGTGCCTCATCTGGGGCTGCATCCCCACCAAGGCGCTGCTCGAGCACGCGCACGCGCTGAAGGTGATCCAGAACGCCAAGGAGTGGGGCGTCGTTTTTCCGGGCTTGGGCGCCGAAGCCTCGGCGAAGGCGGCCACCCCCGCCATCGACATGGCCCAAGTGCAAACCCGCAAGGACAAGATCGTCGGCGGGCTCACCAAGGGCATCGAGTATCTGTTCAAGAAGAACAAGATCGACTGGATCAAGGGCACCGCGCGCCTGGCCGGCAAGGGCAAGGTGGTGGTGAGCGAGGGCGACGCGCAGGAGCTGCAGGCGGCCGAGATCGTCGTCGCCACCGGGTCCTATGCCCGCAGCGTCCCGGGCATCGAGCTCGACCGCACGCGCATCATCACGAGCGACGAGGCCATCCACCTGAAGGCGGTGCCGAAGTCGATCGTCATCATGGGCAGCGGCGCCGTGGGCGTCGAGTTCGCGTCGATCTACAGGCGCTTCGGCAGCGAGGTGACGATCATCGAGCTGCTCCCGCGCCTCGTGCCGGTGGAGGACGAGGCCGTCTCGGCCGAGCTCGAGAAGTCGTTCAAGAAACAGGGCATCACGGTGCTGACCGGCACCAAGGTGACCAAGGCGGTGGCCGGCGCGAAGGGCGTGGACGTCGAGGCGCAAACGCCGGACGGCGAGACGAAAAAGCTGTCCGCCGAGCTGCTGCTGGTGGCGACCGGTCGCGGCCCGGTAACAGCTGGCCTCGGCGCCGAAGAGGCGGGCCTGGCCATGGAGCGCGGCTACATCAAGGTGGACGAGCTGTATCGCACGTCGGTGCCGAACATCTCGGCCCTCGGCGACGTGGTGACGCTCGGCAACGGCAGCGTCCACCCCCAGCTCGCGCACGTGTCGTCGGCCGAGGGTATCCTCGTGGCCGAGCGCATCGCCGGCCTCGAGGTGAAGCCGCTCAACTTCGATCACGTGCCCGGCTGCACCTACTGCGACCCCGAAATCGGCAGCGTCGGCCTCACCGAGGCCGAGGCGAAGAAGCGCGGCTACGAAGTGGCCGTCGGGTCGTTCCCCTTCGGGGTGCTTGGCCGCGCCAAGATGGCCGGCGAGCCCGAGGGCTTCGTGAAGATCGTGGCGGACAAGCGCTACGACGAGGTGCTCGGCGTCCACATGATCGGCCCCCGCTCCACCGAGCTCGTCGCCGAGGCCGTGCTGGCCCTGCGCCTCGAATGCACCGTCGAGGAACTGATCCGGACGATCCACGCGCACCCGACATTCGCCGAAGCTGTCGGGGAGGCCGCTCATGCGACACATGGCGCGGCCATACACCTGTGAGGAGGAAAGCCTCTGGCCGCTAGCCTCTTGCCTCGAGCCGAAAGGCTAAAGGCCAAAGGCTAAAGGCTGAAGGCGGCTGCGATGCCTACGCCCGTCACGATGCCCCAGATGGGGGAATCGATCGCGGAAGGGACGATCGTCCGCTGGATCAAGAAGGTTGGCGACGCGGTCGATCGCGACGAGCCGCTCTTCGAGATCTCCACCGACAAGGTGGACGCCGAGATCCCGTCGCCGGCGTCGGGCGTGCTGCTCCAGATCAAGGTCAACGAGGGCGAAACGGTACCGGTGGACAGCATCGTCGGCGTCATAGGCACTGCTGGCGAGACTCTCGCTGCCGGAGAAAGTGTCGCCGCCGGCGACGCCGTCGAAGCAGTGCCCCCGGCCGCGGCGGTGCGTCAGAGTCCGCCTTCGGGCCCGGTTCCGATTCCCTATCCGGCCTCCAGGCCGGGCGCCTCCAGGCCGGGCGGGACGCTCGACGATCTGCGGCGGCGCAAGTCGTCGCCGGTGGTCCGGCGGATTGCCCACGACCACAACGTGAACATCGAGGCGCTCAGCGGCTCGGGCATCGGCGGGCGCGTCACGAAGCGCGACATTCTCGGCTACCTCGATCGGATCGAGACGCCGGCGCTGGCGCGGCCCGGCACGCCGGGGGCGCGGGTTCCCGCCTACCAGCCCGGCGAGCGCATCGAGGTCAAGCCGCTCTCGGTGATGCGCCGCAAGATCGCCGAGCACATGGTGCTCAGCCGGCGCACGTCGGCGCACGTGCACACGGTCTTCCACGTCGACTTCACCACCGTCGACGGCATCCGCCGGCAGAAGAAGGCGGACTACGAGCAGGCGGGCGCGCGCCTCACCTACATGACCTTCATCGCGCGCGCGTGCTGCGAGTCGCTGCGCGCCTACCCGGTGCTCAACGCCTCGCTCGACGGCGACACCATCGTCTACAAGAAGGACATCAACCTGGGCATCGCCGTCGCCCTGGACGGCGGCCTCATCGTGCCCGTGGTGAAGCAGGCCGACACGCTGGCGGCCGTCGATCTCAGCAAGACGATCGCGGACCTTGCCGAGCGCGCCCGCGCCAAGCAGTTGAAGCCGGAAGAAGTGCAGGCCGGCACGTTCACCATCACCAACCCCGGGCAGCTCGGCGCGCAGTTCGGCCTGCCGATCATCAACCAGCCGCAGGTGGCGATCCTGTGCGTCGGCGCGGTGGAGAAGCGCCCGGTCGTGGTGAACGACGAGCTCGTGATCCGCACGATGTCCTATCTCACGCTCGGCTTCGATCACCGCCTGATCGACGGCTTCGCCGCCGACGAGTTCATGGCCGACCTCAAGCGGCGCCTCGAGCAGTTCGACCCGGCGGGGCTCTGACCCACCTTCGCCAAGGCTACGGTGGGCAAGCGGCTTGAGGTGCGACGGCTCGGGACGGTCGGTTATCCCGAGGCGCTGGCGATGCAGCGGGCGCTCGTCGAGGAGCGCCGCGCCGATCGCGTTCCCGATCTGCTGCTTCTCCTCCAGCACCCGGCCGTCATCACGGTCGGCGTCAAGGGCGACGGCGGCCGCTCGAACGTCGTGGCCACCCCGGAACGCCTGTCGGAGCTCGGGATCGCGGTGGAGGAGACCGGCCGCGGCGGCGACGTCACCTACCACGGGCCTGGCCAGATCGTCGGTTATCCGATTCTCGATCTGCGCCCGGATCGGCAGGACGTGCATCGCTACGTGCGCGATCTCGAAGAGGTGATGATCCGGACGTGCGCCGGCTACGGCCTCGAGTCGGGACGTATCAAAGGATTGACCGGCACGTGGATCGGAGCGGAGAAGATCGGCGCCATCGGCGTCAGGATCTCACGCTGGATCACGAGCCACGGGTTCGCGTTCAACGTGTCCACGCGCCTTGATCACTTCCAGCTGATCGTTCCGTGCGGCATCTCGGATCGCGGCGTGACGTCGCTCGAGCAGGCCACCGGACGGACGATTGCGATCGAAGAGGTCGAAGACCGGATGATCGGCCACTTCGCGTCCGTATTCGATCGTGAGGTTCGCCGGGCGGGCTGAAGCCCGCCCGCTACATCCCTACCCGCCTTACCCGCCCCAGCCGCCCTATTCGGGGAACAAGTCCCAGCGGATCCCGGCGTACATCACGTGGAAGTGATCCTCGTGCCGCTCGTAGACCTGCATCGGCTCGCTGAACAGGCCGCCGACGTTGTTGACGCCGGACATCACCAGCGTGCCCGACGACGCATCGAAGGCGAACGTGCCCGCACTGAGCGGCACGCTGTAGACCCCGGCGTTGGCCTGCACCTGGAAGGTCGAATTGGCGTTGAGCGCCAGCTGAAACTGCATTTGCTGGTTCTCGTGGTTGATCGCGCGGTATTGGCCCACCGGCGCGAAGCCGGTGCCGGCGGTCCCGGCCGGCGGCGGGTCCACCGGTCGCGGCTGCGGCACCACGGGCTGCGGTGAGGCCTTGCGCTCGTCCGGATTGACGCCCGGCGTGGGCGCCGGCGCGCCGGGCGTCACGGCGGGCGAGTCTCCACCGCCGTCGTCCTGGGCGAACTCGCTCCTGATCTGCCACACCACCAGGGTTACGAGCAGGGCCAGGACGCCGGTGATGGTGGCGACCGTGCCGAACGTCCAGCGGCGCACCGTGGATCGCCGCGATTCGCTCGAGATTTCCGACTCCAGCTGCGCGATCAGCTGGTTCACCCCGCGGTAGTCGCCGCCGGCCACGCGCACCTGACGGAACTTCTGCAGCGCCGCCGCCTTCTTGTCGCGGTCGTAGAGCTCCTGTGCCTCGGTGAACAGGCCGTTCAACTTGCGTTGATCGTTCGCCCACTTCAGCCGCGCGGCCACTTCGTAGTTGTTCGGCGCGAGCGACAGCGCCGCCTGCAGCGCCTGGATGGCGCCGAACCAGTCTTCGACGCCGATGGCGGCCTCGGCCTCGCCGCGGAGCGACTTGATCTTCTGGTCGGCCTGCTGCGCGTTGTCCCCGGCCACCGGCTCGCCGAGCTCGGACACCAGGCCGCGCACCAGCTTCTCGATGCCCTGGTCGTAGTACTCCTCGACGATCTTGATGGCATTCCACCGCGTCAGCGGCTTCAGGTCGTCCGGAAGCTGGTCGTCGTCCACCATCTCCGCGTTGCCGACGAGCACCGGGATGATGCGGATCTTGCGGGCGAGCGCCGTGCGGATCTCGACCCGCACGAAGTCGTCGGCGATGTCGAGCCGGCGGCCGCGTTCGTCGGACGCGGTGGCCCAGGTGGGCCCGATGACCGCGATGAGCGCCACGCTGGCGCCGACGGCCCGCTCGACGTGCGCCACGAAATCCACGCCGATGCCGATCTCGCTGACGTCGCGAAAGAACATCCCGGGGAAGGCGCGGTTGAGCCGGTCGTACAACCGGCCCGTCTGGGCCAGCGAATCGCTGCGGCGATAGCTGATGAAGACCTTCGGCTGAGCCACGGCGCGTTGATGATACCAACGTCCGATGAGCCGGGTCTGAACAGCCTGCCCGGCTTTACGGACGAGGTGGCCCGGGGAGCTTGGTCATCGCGGCCTCGGCGACGCCGCGGCCGGCGACGGCGGTCACCTCGATGCGCACGTGGCCCCACGTGACGACGTCGCCCACCTGCGCGGGGCGGTCGAGCAGGGCGAGCACGAGCCCGCTCACCGACTGGACGTCGGGATGCTCGAGGGTGACGCCGAGCGCGTCGCCCGCGCTGGTCAGGCGCACGGTGCCGCGAACGACGACGCGCCCGAGGGCGTCTTTCGAGATCGGCGGCCGGCCGCGATCCTCGTCGATGTCGCCCACCACTTCCTCGAAGAGGTCGCCAATCGTCACGACCCCCGCGGTGCCGCCGTGCTCGTCCATCACGACGGCCATGTGCGCCCGCGCGCGGCGCATCGCCGCCAGCACCTCGTCGAGCGGTGTCGTGGTCGGCACGTGGGGCAGCGCCCGCGCCTCATGCACGCTCACCGGAGTGCCGGCCACGATCTGCCGCAGCAGTCCCTTGATGTGAACGCTGCCCTCGATGTGGTCGAGGTCGCCGGAATAGACGGGATACCGCGTGTGCGGCGAGTTCCGGATGATCTCCTGTGCGTCGCCGATGGCGGTACCGGCCGGGATGCCCACCAGGCGGACGCGCGGCACCATCACCTCGCCCGCGGTCAGGTTGCCGAACTCGAACAGCTCGCGCAGGATGCGGCCCGACTCGCCGCGCAGCAGGCCCCGCTCGTGGCTTTCTTCGATGATGAGCTGCAGCTCCTCGGTCGTGTGATAGCGCTCCGCCTCGTTCTGCTCGCGCTTGACGCCGACAAGGGCGAGCAGGCCGTTGCCGGCGGAGTTGAGCACGACCACGAGCGGCAGGAACGCGATCTCCAGCGCCTCGATGACCGGCGACACGTACATCGCCGTGCGCATGGCCGACTGCAGCGCCAGCCCCTTGGGCACCATCTCCCCGATGACGATGTGCACGTAGGTGAGAATGCCCACCGCGATGCCGCTGGCCAGCGCGTGCGTGATCACGGCGCGGACGAGGTCGAACGGCGTCAGCCACGCCTCGATGTACTCCGCGATCACCTGCTCGCCGTACATGCCGAGCCCGAGGCTCGCCACCGAGATGCCTACCTGGGTCGTGGCGATGTAGCGATCCTGCCGCCTGGGATCGGCGAGGATGCGCGCCACCCGCGTCGCCAGCCGGCTGCCTTGCGCGGCCAGATGCTCGACGTTGGCCCGCGGCGCGCCGACGATCGCGAACTCCGCCGCCACGAACAGCGCGTTGATGAGCGCCAGCGCCGCGATGATGGCGACCGGGACCACGAGTTCGGTCATGCGTGCGCCTCGTCGTCATCGGCCGGCGCCACGCGTGTGGCCATCACCGATTCGATCGCCCGATCGGCCACCCGTTCGACACGGAACGAGTAGCCGTCGATCGTGACGGTGTCGCCCGGCACCGGCATGCGGCCGAGCGCTTCCGTGACATAGCCGCTGATCGTCGTGGTCTCGGTCTCGAGCGGCGCGTCGAGCGCCGCCGCCGCGTCCACCACCGTCATCGAGCCGGGCAGCCGCATCTGGCCCTCGACGATTCTCTCGGCCACCGGATCGGCGGCCTTGAACTCGTCGCCAACCTCGCCGAGAAACTCGGCCAGCAGGTCCGGCAGCGTGATGACGCCGGACGTGCCGCCGAACTCGTCCACCACGAGCGCCTGGTGCGAGCGCCGCTCGCGCATGTGGCGCAGCACGCGATCGGCGGTGACGCTCTCGTGCACGGCGCTGATCGGCCGGCTCAGGCTGGCCAGCGTCACGCCGGCCTCCCGTCCGCGCACGAGCCAGCGCACCAGATCCTTGGTGTGCAGCACGCCCACGATGTTGTCGAGCGAGCCGCGATACACCGGCAGCCGCGAGTACGGGCTCCCGGCCACAGCGCCGATCACCTCGTCCATCGGCGTATCGACCTCGAGCGCCGCCATGCGCGTGCGCGGCACCATCAGCTGCTTCGCCTGCCGGATGTTGAGGCGCAGCGCTCGCTGCAGCCGCCGGTGCTCGTCGGGCTCGAGCAGGCCGCCGTCGCGGCTTTCCGCGATGAGCAGCTCGATCTCCTGCGGCGAGTGGATGTGCCGGTGGGCCTGCTGCGGCGCGCCCAGCAGACGCAGGAGCAGCAGCCCGCTGCCGTTCAGCCACTTGATGAACGGGCGGTAGATCCACAGCGACGCCACCATCGCCGGCAGCGTGTAGAG